>CAMNFC010000026.1 GCA_946536925.1 uncultured Selenomonadales bacterium
TTTTCTCATAATACACTTACTATATCACTTTTTACCCTTTATGAACACCTGTTCATAGATTTTAAAACTTCTATGGGATTCATTTTATAACAGTCCTTTTAGGGCTATCATAAATTTTTTTCCCCTTTTCGTTAAGTTAATGGCATTGGGCAAAACGGGACGCACCGGAACCGGTTCGGCGTGTTATAATCAAAAAATTTTCGGAGATGATAGCAATGACGATTGATGAGTTGCTCAAAAAATATCGTAGCACAGAAATGCCGGAGCGTGACAAGGGTGCAAAATCGGCTGATGAAAAATTTTTTTGCTTACCAATCCGGTTTATCGTGGGAAATTTTCTGGCGTGTGGCTTTGGAATGAAATATCGATAAAGCCGCCGTTGATTGGGAAAAGCTCGACGCGGGGAATTTCGGCAAGGAAGCCGTTAATATGCCCGCCGAAGATTTAAAATCGCTCGTTGAATTCAATCTCATTGACGGCACTATGAACTCGATTAATCGCAATAAAAAGCTCCGTTGGCTGAAAAATACGCCGATTGACGGAAATATTTGCCGCGTCTTGTCGAATGTTCGTTGCCTGTCCGAGGGGGTTGACGTTCCGACTCTCGACGCTGTTTTATTTTTGTCGTCTTGCCGGCAAATAAAAATCCCGAACTCGTCCTGACTCAAGCTTTTTTCTCGTCTTTATGAAAACGTTCGCGAAAATTGCCGTGACATGGGCGACGCCGTCAACACACCCGTCGAAGTCGTCGATTTTATTTTGCGAGCCGTCGACGCCGTATTGAAGAAAAATTTCAATCGCACGCTCGCCGATAAAAATGGTCACGTCCTAATGTGGCGTAAACTTTTGGAAATCATTGGCTTGATTTGTGTTTGGCAATAATATTTGCAGGAAATTTGTGACGCCGCGAATAATTATAGAACAAAATCATTATTGTGGAGGATGAAAAAATGCCGATTAATCCCAAACCCGCCGCCGAAAAGGCCGAAGAAAAAAATCCCGCCGAAGAAATTTTTATCCCGACGGAGCCGAAGTGGACGCTCGACGAAATTATTTTGCCCGAAGAAGTCCATGCACAAATTTTGGACGTGGCGACCTATGCAGAGAATTCTCATCGCGTCTTCGAGCTGTGGGGCTTCAAACGCACGCACAAATTCTCTCGGCGAATCGGAATCAACTTGTACGGCGCACCCGGCACCGGCAAGACCATGGCCGCCCACGCCATTGCAAAATATTTGGGGCGAAAAATTTTAATCGTCAACTACGCGGACATCGAATCGAAATTTGTTGGCGAGACGCCCAAAAATATCCGCAAAGCTTTCGAGGCCGCAAAAAATTCCGACAGCATTTTATTTTTCGACGAGGCCGACGCAATTTTGAGCAAACGCGTGACGAACATGACGCAGGCCGTGGACGTGAGTGTAAATCAAACTCGCTCGGTGATGTTGATGTTGATGAACGAGTTCCAAGATTTTATTATCTTCGCTACGAATTTTATTTCCAATTTCGATCCCGCGTTCATGCGCCGAATTTCAATTCATATCGAATTCACGCTGCCCGACGTTGAATGCCGAAAAAAACTTTGGAGGATGTACACGCCGCGCGAGGTGCCGAATAATTTGGATTTCGACGAGCTGGCAGAAAAATTCGACGGGCTAAGCGGCTCGGACATTTCCAACGCCATGTTGAACGCCGCGTTCAAAGCCGCGCGATTAAAAGCCGACGAGCTGGACAAAGCTTTGGTCTTTGAAGCCGTGGAAAATATTTTGGCGAGCAAGAGAGCGAACAACTCTTAAAAAAAAAGCACCCTCCAAAATTTCGGAAGGTGCTTTTAAATTTTTCGTCAATATTTCCTGTTGAAAACTGTCCCGCGCAGTTCCGCCGATTCGATTAAATCGTAGGAACGCACCGCGCTGTTTTGCCGCCGCGATTTGTTGAGCCACGCCTTCGCCCGATAAATTATCTGCTTGTCCATGGGGATCATCTGCTCGATCAACTTCTTGCACTCCTCGGATTGGCGATAATCGTTTTCGGGCAACGCCTTAATTTTTTTGATGAGACGTTCGCGCTGGTCGACGAGCTCCATGAAAAGTTCGGGGTCTTTTTGGTCGCTGAACTTCAAGAGCTCTTTGGTCAGCACGAAATATTTTTGCCAAAGCGCGCGCGCCTCTTGAAGGACGTTTTCTTCAGGCATAACCGTTGCCGCCTTCGCCGCCGCCTTTTTCGATTCTGGCCGTCTTCATCGCTTGGAACCACGCGTCACGCAACTCAACGACGATTCCTTTTGCCTCGTCGATTTGAGCCAAGTCGTTCTTGATGTTGCCTTCCACCAGCCTGTCGTAGATGTAGTTGTAAAGCGGAAGCAACTGGTGAGAAATTTCATAGTCGAAGTTCAACGTCAGGCGGAATTCGGAAATAATGCGCTGCGCCCGTTGCAAAAGATTGTTGGCGTTTTCGTAGTCTTTGCGTTCGAGAGCTTCCCTGCCGTCGTCGATAAATTTCAAGCAACCGTTATACAACATGAGCGTCAGGTGTTCGGGCGGTGCGTTCAAAATCCGCTGTTGTCTGTAAGCTTCTGCCGCGTTTACCATCACATCAACTCCTTGTCAAAAATTTTCGTCAAGCACTGCCGCCCATGATGTAGTTGAGCTGCGTGCCGAGCTTGGCCAGCGTCGATTCCATCGCGTCGTATTTTTTGTAAAGCGCGTCCTCGAACGAACTCATCATCTTTTTGAAGTTGCTCATCCGCGTCTGCAAGTTGCGCAAAAGATTGTTCAGGTCGCTGTCCTCGGTGATGTCGGAAGAGGAGCCCGCGCGCGTTTTGATTTTCTTGCTTGCGTCCACGAAGATATCGCCGAGCCGTTGCGCCACGCCGCTGGTTTTGGCGTTGTCCAAATCGTCTCCCAAACTTGAAAAGACGTTGTAAACGATGTCGGAATCGTTGGCCAGAGCTTTTTTGAGTTTGTCTTCGTCGAGCACCAGCTGACCTTTGAGCCCCGTCGTCGAAATGCCCAAGCTGAAAACAGAAACCGTCGAGCCGTCTTTGAGTTCGACGCCCTCGGCAATCGCGTTGCGCATGTTCTGAATAATTTTGCCCAGCGTCTGGTCGTGATAGAGGAGACCGGCCTTGGCTTTTTCCTCCCACTTTTCAATCTGCTCGTCCTTCATCTGGTCTTTTTGCGACTGCGTGAGCGGCTTGTAATCGCTGTTGGGTTTCTCGTCGTATTTTTTGTAAAGATCGGCCAGCAACGTGTTGTAATCGTTGACGAAACTTTTAACCTTGTCGATGATGGCGTCGGTGTCCTGCGAAACGGAAATGGTCGCGGTTCCTTCCGACGCGGCCGTATAGGTTATGCCGCCGAGCGAAATTTTGTTGCTCGATTCGTTGTAAGTCACGCCGTCGATAACAACTTTGCTGTTTTTCCCCGTGACTTTTTCCGTTTGACCCAAATAGAACAGCTTGGAATTTCCGTCGCCGACCGCAACTGTCGAAGCATTTTCGTTTTCGCCCGTGAGTTTGCCGTTTGCAGATTGATAGAAGCCCATGTTGTTGAAAAAGTTTCGAGCCGCGATGGACGGACGAGACCCCGTCGAGCTGCTGCCGCCGGGTGAATCGAGCGTTATCTCAATCGTGTTGTTTTCGCCGCTCTCTCTGTTGTAAAGCGTGAATTGGTCGCGGTCAACGTCGTAAGTCGCGCGGATGTTCGTGCCCAAATTGTTTATCTTGGAAACCAAATCCGTGAAAGTCGCGCCGTCGTCGAGCAACTCTTTGTAAGTGAATTTGACAATGCCCGAAGTTTTTCCGTCGCTGATACCAAAGCTGAACGCAACGTCGTCCGTCGAGACATAGGAATCACTGCCTTTGCTACTGCCGAAAGCGTACGACGTATTAAGTTTATAGTTGCCGTTTCCGTCAGATGTGTTGGCACTGTCAAGACCTGTTACGTTCACGGTTGCATAGTGGCCGCCAACATAAGTCTTGCCGCCTCTCGTATCTGTAGTCAAATCGCTGAAGATGACGTTGGCAAGTTTCGTTTTCTCGGAAGTGTCGGTGCTCGCCGTGGTCGACGTGATGTTGTAGCGTTTAATGTCAGTGTTCGTGCCGATTAAGTAGGCGTTCGCGCTCAAGCTTTTGACTTCGACCTTGCGAGTCATCAGAGCCGCACTCGACCCGACAGTCGCCGTGACCACCGAATCATTGGAACTGGTCGCGCTTTTGGCGTTCATCGTCGTCGACATTTTGTATTGCGAAAGCGTCGAGGCGTTGAACGTTGTGATCTTGCTGTTGAGCTCCAGATAGTCGGCCTTCATCCATTCGTTCTTGGTGAATTTTTGTGCCATCTTGTCGTATTCGTTTTGCTTGCTCATCATGCCGACTTTAACCATCGACTCGATGTCCATGCCCGAACCCGACAAGCCGTAAATTCCATTGACACCCATGGTAATCCCTCCTTAGTGAAGGGCGTCCGTTCAAATTGCCCTGTCGATGAACGCGCCCAGCCAATCCTTAGCCTTAATCATGTTCTCGATCATTTCTTCGGGCGGAAATTCCTTGATGACTTCTTTGGTCTCTTTGTCGATCATTTTGACGTTGAACATGTCGACCTCTTTGTTGTAGGTGAATTCGAGGTTGACGTTGATCTTGTCCATGAGCTTGTTGAAGGTTTCCGTCATCTCGTTAACGGAGTTCTCCGACATTGTGCCGGGCTCCAGGCGGGCTTCCTGCTTTTGCTCTTCTTTTTCCGCGGGCGTCAGGGCATCGAGCGGCTTCGGTGCGTCGACCGGCTTTTTGATCGGTTGGATTTGCGCGAAGTCTTTTTCGCTGACAGGTTTTGTGCTCGGTGCCGAATCCACAACGACCGCAGCCGTTACCATGTCGTTCAGTTTCCCTACCATAATTAAACACTCCTTTGTTTTTGGAGGCGGAAAAATTTTCCGTCCTCAGCTGTCTTTCAGCGGCAGTGCGCCGTGTAAATCGACGTCCAATTTTTGAGCCGCCTTTTGGTTTTCCTCTTGTATCGCACGATAGATTTCGCCGCGATAGATTTTGATGTCACGCGGCGCGTCAATCGCAATACGCACGTTTTCGCCCTGTACTTCCACAACGTTTATTACAATGTTGTCGCCAATCATTATTTGCTGACGAGGTTTTCTCGTCAAGACCAGCATTGACTTATCCCTCCTTTTTGGCGGATTCGGGGAAGAGGCGGTGCTTCGTCGTATAGTTGCTTTTTTCCAGGACGACTTGTTTGGCCTGCATGTTCGCGCCGTTTAGGACGATCGGTGCCAGAAGATTTGCCGTCATGTAACGAATGGAGCCGTTGGGGATTGTGACCATGGAGTAATAGAAGACGTTCTCGCTGTCTTGGATATCCAATTCGTTGATGGTTTCGTCGTCGAGTTCAAACGTGTAATCGTTGAAGAACAGGAAAGGAATCGTCAGCAAGAAAGCCAAATCCGGCGAACTCAGCGACTGCATGAAATAATACGGGCTCTCTTCTTCGTAAGGCAGAATGACAAATTCGTGCTCGTCTTCGAACGCGGGGATGCCGTCCTTGAAGCGGATAATTTTCTTTTCGTCAACCTCAATCTCACCAAATCTGCTGGTGTAAACTTTACGCATACTGCTTTCCTCCCTTGAACTTTCCCCGACAGAATGAAAAATTTTTCTCGGCTAGGCGTAAATGTCATATTGATCCATGGTAACCCAGTGGCGGATATAGCCTTTGCTTTGAAGAAAAGTTTCCACACTGCCCGGCGTATACTGAATCCTTGCGTTCGGCTCAGTTTCAATATCGACAGTAACATCACCCGTGTCCGGCTCGCCGACGACTTCGCCTTGATAGCCCTGCATTTGCGGGTCGGGTATGGCGGCCGTCGTGAAAACGGGACGAGCCTGATAGTCGGCGAACATGTCTGACTTGATTTTTTGGACAACGTCGTTGCCGCGTCGAGCTGCAGTCGTTGCCTTCGACCAACCCTCGCTTGAAAGCCGGCCGGTGAAAGACTGCGCGTCCGCAATCCCCCGTTGACCTTGCTCGGCCATCAAGTCGCCCGCTTTACGAAAACCGTAAGCTCTGCGGCTCGGATAGTTGTCGATGCTAAGGCTCGGTTGGGTTGCGCCCTCGTTGATTTGTGCCTGGCGATGTGCTCCGCCGCGGGTTCTCGGTTGGATTATCGCTGCCGATTCGAGACGCGGTTGAGTTTGCCTGGTGACAAGTTGCGGCAATTCGTGCCGAGTATTTAACCTCACCATCATGACTATTCCCTCCCTTCGATAATTTTTCCTGCCTGCCGCCGAAATTTTTGCCGAGAATGTAAAAATCCCGAAAACAGCAATAGACGGCAACGCAAAAACCGTTGACGCCTGCAGGATAAAACTTTTATTGAGTTTTCAAAGATTAAGCTTAGAGATAATCGGCCAGAGACTGAGGAAGAATTCTTCCGCCCAAAGACAGCGACAAGTTGTAAAGCGCGGTCTGTTGCATGAGTTTGGTCGCGAGCTGGGCGATGTCCGCGCCGCTGACGTTTGTTATGTCTTCGGTGATGTTGTCGGCTTGAGCGTTCAGCATGGTTTCGACTTGGTTGTAAAGTTGTTGGCGCGCGCCGACTTTTGTTTCTTGGACGAGCATTGTCGAGTGAGCAACGTCAGCCACCGTCACGCCGTCGGAGGACATCCAGTGAATGTCGCAGTTGTTGACGCGGGAGCAAACGCAAAGCAATTCGTTGAGCATGGCCGTGCCCGAAGGATCGTTGCCGGAGTTGTCGTTGTCGAAAATATCCCTGCCGAACATGCCCGCGCCCGTGGAGTTAACGGTGTCGGCTGCGGGATCTGTCGCGCCGTTTAGTTTGACCATCGAGATTAAATTTTCGTCGCCGTTGTAAGTGACGATATTTTGCTTGACCGTCGTGAAAGTGTATTCCGTGTCGCCCAAAGAAATTTTGTTGTTCGTCTCGTCCTTCAAAAGTCCCTGGTTCGTGAAGTAATCGGAGACTTGGAAAGCGTCGACCTTGCCGACTCTGCCTTCAGTCAGGAGTGCTTGAATGTTTTCGTCCGTGGAATTTTCCGCCTCTTCAATCGTGCTGCAACCGAGGGCGATCAATTCTTTGTAGCCGTTGTCCATGAAATCTTTTGTGTAAAGATTGTAGTTGACGGCGTCCGCGTCTTTGAATCTGCCGCCGTCCGTTTCGAGGTAGAAAGTATTTCCGCTGTCGTCGGTCACGGTGAGCATTTGGAAAAGTTCGGTGTTATAGTCGGAGTCCGTGCCCTTGAAGAAAGCCGATTGCGAGACGTCAAGATTTTTCGGCAGGCCGCGGTCATATTCTTTAATCGACATTTCAAAGGGCTTGGTCAGATCTTTTTGCCCCGCGAACAAATATCTGTCGCCGACCTGGGTGTTGGCCACGGAAACGAGCTCCTGCATGTGCGCGAACATTTCCTTATGAATTGCGGCGAAGTCGTCCTCTGCTTTGTCTGAATTCGCCGCGCTGACGGATTTTTCCTTCAACGTCTGCATCATTTCCGTCATATGAATCATCACGTCGTCGCTGTGCTTCATCCACGAGCCGGCCGTCTTGATGTTTTCCAAATACTGCGTGTTTTCCGTCTCGCTCACGTTGTAGCGCAAAAGTTTGGCGTAATTCATCGGGTTGTCGCTGGCGCGGTGAAGCGAGGAGCCGTCCGCCTGCTCAAAAAGTTTGCCCTGCTGTTGATAGGCATGATTGAGCGAATTTTGATAATTATACATGAAATGCATGCTGCCTATTCTCACGCCCATATGATTCCCTCCTTAGTTTTCAATTTCCGTTAAATTATCTGCCGACGACGCCGGTCGAATTGACGAGGCGATCCAGGCATTCGTCCATGGCGTTTAGGCAGCGCGAGCAAGACGCAAAACCTTTTTGGAATTTTATCATGTTGGTGAGCTCTTCGTTCCAATCGACGCCGCCCATCGAGTCGCGCCAATTTTCCACCTGCGTCATAATCGCCTGCATTCCCTCATAGTTCACGTCGGTCGAATAGGCATCGATTCCCAAAGTCGACATGGATTTTTGATAGAAGGAATTTATGCTCAAAGACGCGGTGGTCGTCGCGTAGACCGAATCCGTCGTGATGTTCCCTTTCTCGTCGATGATGTTGCCGTCCAAGTCGCGCAGAATCAAATTTTTTGAAACGAGAGCGTTGGGTTTGCCGTCGCTTATAATCGTCTCTTGAGAGATGTTGAAAAGTTCGCTGAGGTAAACGGCGTTGGTGCCGTCGCCGGTGCGCTGACCCCAAGCTTTGTTGATATATTCGCGGCTGATTGACATATCGTCGTTTTGCGTCTCGGAAACGTCATAACTTGTGGCCGCCGCGATGTAACGGTCGCCGCGGTTTTCGGCAAATCTTGCGTTGACTTCCAAAGCCGCGATGATTTGCACGCCGCTCAACATTTCGCCGTTGACTTTGTTGTTGGGGTTGGTCGAGCTGACTGTATCGGCTGGATCGTATTTGTAAAGATAATTTTTCTTGAAGTCCGCGTCGTAGCGATACTCATAGACCATGCCGTCTTGCCCGTAAAAATTAATCGTGTCGGGGACTTTGGTCACGACGTTGCCGCTGCTGTCCAAATATTTTGTGTCGGCGGGGAAATCCGTTGCCGTCGCCTTGATATAAAATCTGTCGTCGGCTGCGTTGTAAACGACTTTGTCCGCGTCGACGACTTCGGCCATGGTGTCGTCCCTGTAATAAATTCCGCTGTCTTCGTAAAGCTGAGCGTTTTTGTTGAAATATTCTGTGCCGGATTTTTCCACGTCGGAGGCAGTCAAATAATTTCCGTCGGCGTCGAGGTATTCGGGAATGTCATCCGTCACGGTTGAGGCGTCGACAGTATTTCCGTCCTCGTCGACAAATTTATAATGCCCGTCGATGTCCCAGCCCTGTTTGTGTTGATCGTTGAAGGCGGTGAGCATGAAGCTTGCGATATCGGCCATCTTGTCGATGTAAGATTTGTCCTCGGTGATTGAATCGAGCCGCGCCTTGAGGATTCCGTTTTGCGGCAGGAAGACCAGGTTGCTCTCTTTGATTTTGATGTTGTAATCGGTCACGCCGTAGTCGACGCCGAAGAAGCTGGAAGAAAGTCCGTCGCTCATTTCCAAGTGCGCCCGCGTCATGCCGCTTATCAAAGTGATGCCGCCCGAATTAATTTGATATGCGCCGAATTCGTTTTCGCTGACGGAAATGTTCATGTAATCGCTCAGCTTGTCGACGAGGAGATCGCGCCTGTCGCGCAAATCGTTTGCCGTTGCGCCCGTGACTTCCTGCGCGACGACCTGCTTGTTGAAGAGGAGAATTTCTTCCAGGATATCGTCGACCTGCTTTATCTCTGTCTTGAGGTCTTCATATTCCGAGCGAATTTGATCTTGAAGTTCGGAAGTAGCCGTCTGCAAAATTTCGCTGACGTTTCTGCCCTGTTCGATAACCTGCGTCCGCGCGGAAGAGTTTGAGGCGTTCGTCGAGAGATCCACCCACGTCTGATAAAATTTGTTCAGCGCGGATTCGATTCCCAAATTTTTGCTGTCGTCGAAAATCGTTTCGAGCTTGTCATAGTTGACGGCCATCGTCTCGTAATATTTTTGCGTGGGGTTTTCGTTGCGATATTGAATGTCGGCATAAATATTTCGTGCGCGTTCCACGGCTTGAGCATCGACGCCCGTGCCGACCATGACGTCGCCGAAAAGAGCGGGGCGAACCTCGCTGTAAGTCGTGGCCAGCGTGACGGTTTGGCGGGTATAGCCTTCGGTGCCCGCGTTTGTGATGTTGTGGCCGGTCGTGTCCAGCGAAAGTTGGTTGGCCATGATGCCGCGCACCATCGTGTTCAATCCGGAAAATGTTGCCCTCATATCTTTTTCCCTTCTTCCAAGTTCTCAGATGTTTGCTTCGAACATGCGCCGCGTCCGTTGAGAGCCGGTTTGAGCCGCCGCGCCGTATGTGTCGCTTGCCGAAGTTCGCGCCAAAATGTTCAAGTTGAAGTCGACGTAATTTTTCCCGTTCTTGAGCAGGAGCTTGACGTGCGACACTTGGCTTTTCAAACGGAGTTGCGCGTCGGAAGTTTTTTTCAAAAGTCTTTGCGCCACGTCCCGCTGAATATTTTTTTCCTGCGCGGCGATAAATTCCGCGAACGACGGCGACCCGACACGCTGTAAAAAGTCTTGAGCCTTTTGCGCGTTCTTGGAGAGGTCGCGAACCGTCGCTTCGATTTTTCGGATCGGCTCCTGCACTTCGGGCGAATTGCTTTCCATAATTTTTATCAGTTCGTCGAAAAGTTCGGGCAGGTGCGCACAAAGGATCGCCTGTTCCCGCAAAAGTTTAATCGTTTCGTCCATGGCTGAGCCCTCAAGCTTTAAAGTCAAAATTTTTCTGGTGAGTGACGATGCCCGCGCCTTTGCCGGAATAAGTCGGCTCGACGGCCGCGCCGCTCAATCTGTTCAATCGACCTTGCACGGCGTCCAACGCACATTGCGCCAGGACTTGGTTGTTGTTGCGAATGGTCAACGCGCGGTCGACGTTGCGGCTCAAGCGGTCGTGCAACTCAATCAATTTTTTTGTGGCGGCGAGCGTTGGTGCATTACGATAAAAATCTTTCGGGCGCGTCGAAGCCGTCACGCTTTTATCTGACTGCGACAAGTCTCGCAAAATTTCTACGCGCTTTTGCTCCAGCTTTTGAATCTTGGCCGTGACGAGCTGTTCTTCGTCGAGGATTTTTGATAGGCCGTTCATGTCGATTCCGACCAGAGCCGAGCGTTTCCTCTCGCCGATGTTGACCAGCTTGCCGTAAACTTCGCCGAGCTTGTCGAGCGTTTCAATTAAATTTTGCCACATGTCCGTTGCCTCAAAAACGATTCGTCAAAAGAGCGGCTGCGATGTCCTGCGCGGGAACAAAATATTGCCCCGAAGAAATTTGCTCTTGGATTTGGCTGACTTTGTCCTCGCGAACGTCGGGAAGGCTTTTTAATTTGTTTAGCATTTCGCTGAAACTTTGAGCCTCGCGCGACGGAGTGAAGGCGTCACTTTTTTGCACGCCGCGAACGTATCCGACGGAGCCGGAATATCTGGTCGCCGCCACGTTTGAAAAATAATTTGAGGACGAGTTCACGTTGTTAACGATCATGATTTTCACCACCCGATTGCTGCAATCCTTGCAAAAATTTTTCAGTTTATCTTCCGTGTTTGTCTATATATCGAAAAAAATTTCACGGGACTTAAAATCAATTTAGGGCGTCGCGCTCATTTCGAGTTTGGGATTGTTGTCGCGAATCCAGCCGAGCGACCATTCGTTTTCGACGAGGAGCACGGGATTTTCCGCGCGATCAAGGACGAACATTCCCCTGTCGGCTCCGCGCAAACTTGCGGGCGTGACTTTTGCTCCGTCAGAAAATTTCAGCCAGCGCGCGACTTCGAACGGCAACATCGTCAGCAAAACGTCGACGCCGTATTCCGACTTCAAACGATATTGCAGAACTTCAAATTGCAAAGTGCCGACGGTTCCCACGACAAAAGATTCCGTGCCCGCGCCGACCTGATTGAAAAGTTGAATCGCGCCTTCCTGCGTGAGCTGATCGATCCCTTTTGCAAACTGTTTGCGCTTCATGGTGTCCTTGGCCTGCACGCGAGCAAATTTTTCCGGCGGGAACGTCGGGAAGTCTTCAAACTTAAATTTGTGCGCGGCGTCGGTCAACGTGTCGCCGATTCCGAAAATTCCCGGATCGAACAAGCCGACGATGTCACCGGGAAAAGCCTCGTCGATGATTTGTCTGTCCTGCGCCAGAAATTGTTGAGGTTGAGCGAGCTTGATAATTTTGTCGGTCGTGGCGTGCCAAACGTTCATGTTGCGCTCGAACTTGCCCGAACAAATCCTGATAAACGCCAGGCGGTCTCTGTGCGCGGGATTCATGTTGGCCTGGATTTTGAAGACGAACGCGGAAAATTTTTCGTCTTCGGGCTCGATGATTCCGTCGTCGGAAAGTCGCGGGGCAGGCGGTGGAGCCAGTCGCAAATATTCTTCCAAAAAATTTTTCACGCCGAAATTTGTCATGGCCGAACCAAAAAAAGTCGGAGTCAATTCGCCCGCGTCGATTTTTTTCTTGTCGAAAGTTTCGCCGGCCTCGTCGAGCAACATTAAATCTTCTTGGAGCGCGTCAAAATTTTCTTGCCCGATTCTTTTTACGACTTCGGGGTCGTCGGCGGAAAAAATTTCTGAAATTCTTTCCTTCTGCCCGTGCGTGGTGTCCTCGGCGAAAAGTTCCACGCGATTTTTTTCTCGGTCGAAGACGCCCAAATATTTTCCGTCGGTGCCAATCGGCCAGTTCATCGGGTAGGCGCGGATTCCCAAAACATTTTCCAGTTCGTCCATGAGATCGAGCGGAATTTTTCCGTAGCGGTCGAGCTTGTTTATGAACGTGAAAATCGGGATTCGTCGTTCGCGACAAACTTTAAAAAGTTTTTTCGTCTGCGCTTCGACACCTTTGGCCGCGTCGAGAATCATAACGGCCGAATCGACAGCCATTAGCGTGCGGTAGGTGTCCTCGGAAAAATCTTGGTGGCCGGGCGTGTCGAGGATATTTATTCGGCAGCCGGCGTAATCGAATTGCAGGACGGAGCTGGTGACGGAAATGCCGCGTTGCTTTTCAATCTCCATCCAATCGCTGACGGCGTGGCGTTGAGTTTTGCGTGACTTGATCGAGCCGGCCAGATGAATCGCGCCGCCGTAGAGCAAAAGTTTTTCGGTGAGCGTCGTCTTGCCCGCGTCGGGGTGAGAAATTATCGCGAACGTCCGCCGCTTTTTTATTTCTTCAGTCAGTGTCAAAATTTTTTGGCTCCTTTCGATTTTCCCGCATTGTACACCAAAAAATTCTTTCGGGCAAAAAAAATCCCGACCGAAGTCGGGCAAAATTTTTTCCGCCATTAAATTTTATCTGATTAAGAAACGATTGCCGCATCGGTGGCAGATATACGAGTGCCGCCAACGATCATATTCTTTCGGATAAATTTTATCGTTGTATTCGGAGGCGTCCACGCTGGATTTTCCGAGAAGAAATGCAATCGCTCCGAGGATGGCAGACACGATAAGGCTCGCATCCAAAAAACAATATGCAAGAAAGCCAAAAATGATCACCGCCAGCCACGAGGTGTCTTGTTCGGCGGGGGGAGCCACAGCTTGTGCCAAATCGGTCGAAGATGATCCTTCGGTCGTAGCTTCATATCTTCCAAGCGTAGTCGTGGACGAGTGGCTGACAGTGCCGCTCATGTAAATCACTTCGCACTTCTGAATGTTTTCCGAACCGCACTTCGGGCATTTATATTCCGCCATGAAATCTTCCCTCCACAATCTCTGCACGAAATTAAAATTTTTCGGTAACGATTATAGAGGAAAAAAATTTTTTTTGGTTAGCTGGCAGGACACAAAAAAATTTTTACCTGCGTTTCTTCACGACGATTAAAATTCCCGCGAAGATCAAAATTATTCCCAAGACGATTTGCACGGTGAACGGCTCGCCCAAAATCACGACGCCGCCCAAAACTCCGACAATCGGCGCGACCAAAGTTGCGATTGAAGCGGAGCTCGCCTCGATGTGAGTCAAAACGTAATTCCACAGGAAGAACGCCAGAGCCGAGGCCAACGCGCCGTTGTAAATCACGCAGAGGACGGCCGGCACGCACCAGTTGATTTCGCCCTGCGGGAAAGTTGACGAGAAAGCGACAAGGATTATCGCACCGAAAATCATTTGCCACGTCGTGAGCTGAACCATGTTGCACTTCGTCAGCTTCAACTTGACGATGATGTTTGCAACGCCCATGACCATTGCGCCCAAAATAATTATGAACGCCGCGTGCAAATCGTCGACGCCCTGCAAGCCCATTAAGACATACAAGCCGACGATTGCCAAAAAAATTCCGACGCATTTAATTTTCGTGAGGCGTTCGTTTAGCGTGAAGTGCGCCAAAATTGCCGTCCACAGCGGCGCGGTGTAATTCAAGACGGCGGCCATGCCCGCGCTTATCGTTTTCATTCCGATTTGTGCGGCGATGTTGTTCAAAACAATCATCAGCAAGCCCGTCAAAAAAATCCACGGCAAAAATTTTTTTTCGGGCGGAGGAATTTTTTTCCAGCACGCAAACGCCGCCAAAATCAACGCGCCCGTCGCAAATCTCCACGTCACAAAAAGTATCGGCGGAAAATAATTGTTCGCCGTCTTCATGATGACCCAATTCAAGCCCCAAATCAGCCAAATGACCGCCAGTGCCCGCAACATTTTTATCACGACCTTTAATCGAATCTGCCCGCAAGTTTAGGATAATTCTTATGCCGTGTCAAAGCAGGGCGCGAAAATTTTTTGTAGAATTTTTATCGCGAGAAAATTTGGGGAGGAAAATTTCATGACGGAAGAAAAACGCACGATTCACATAAAAGGCACGGGTCACGCCGCGCAAATCCCCGACACCGCCGTTTTGTCGCTGACGTTGACCGCGCAGAACAAAGAATATTCCGCCGCAGTGAAAATCGGCAGCCAACAAGTCGAAATGCTCCGCGAGGCAATCGTCGAGGCCGGCTTCCAATCCGACGACCTAAAGACGATCAATTTCAACGTGCGCGCCGTTTATGAGCGGGAAGAAGTTCGCGACGGTGCCGCCAAACGTTTCCGCGAAATTTTTGTCGGATTCGAGTGCCGCCACGATTTGAAGCTGACGTTCGACTTCGACAACGAAAAATTAAACGCCGCCGTCGACACGATTGCCGCGAGCCTCTCTCAGCCGAAAATTTCTATCGCGTTCACGGTCAAGGACATCGACGCCTTCAGCGACAAAATTTTAAAATCCGCAGCCCGCGACGCAAAACGCAAAGCAAAAATTCTCTGCGCGGCTCTTGGCGTCAATCTCGGCAAACTTCTTAACGTGGATTATTCTTG
Source organism: uncultured Selenomonadales bacterium (assembly GCA_946536925.1). Taxonomy (GTDB): domain Bacteria; phylum Bacillota; class Negativicutes; order Selenomonadales; family Selenomonadaceae; genus Quinella. The sequence continues at coordinate 14,947 of CAMNFC010000026.1, forward strand.
GAGCGAGCTGAACATCCGCAACGAAAATATTTTGCTCGACGCGCCGCCGGCACCCAAAGAAAGTTCGTTCGACTTTCAACCCGACGAAATTAAAGCGAGCGACACCGTCGATTTCATTTGGGAGATTGAATAAATGGCTAAGTACATAAAATTCACGATCGGCGGATTTTTCGGCGGCTACAAAACGGTTGAGATCGCAATCGTCGGCGACACGGCCTCTTACAAAATTTTGCGCAACGGTTTGCTCTCCGTCGACAAAAAAAAATCGCCCGCACAAAAAATTTCTTCCGCGTGGCTGAAAAATTTGGACGCGCTGAAAATTTTTGACTGGGAGAAAAATTATTTTGACGAAAAAGTTTTGGACGGCGAGCAGTGGGAATTAATTTTCCGTGACGGCGAAAAAATTTATCGCGGGAGCGGCTCGAATGCTTGGCCGGAAAATTGGGAGAAATTTTTGGATTGGATCGACGAATTGATCCCGCAGCTCGAATTCGTCAATCGTCGGCGGCTGGAAAAAATCACGATGAATTATTCCCGCGACGAAAAAATTTTTGAAACGTTGACGCTCGACCGCCGCGAAAAAACTTTGACGCTCGACAAAAAAAAATCCGCGCACTTCTACGATTTGAACGAGGCTATCGAAAAAATTTTCGACGCTTGCCAAATTTTTTTCGACGGAATCGACATTGCGGACGTTGAAATTAATTTCGGCACGCAAATAAGTTTTGAACTCATCAGACACGACGGCTCGACGGAAAATTTTTCATCGCCTTACAGCGAAAATTTTTTGCCGGGGCTGACGAAACTTTTGGCGGAGATTCACGAGCACGCAAACGATTTGACTGCAGAAATTTTTTCGCCCGCGCCCGAAAAAATTTCGACGCCGCAAGGAAAATATATTCTGTGCAAAGTTCGTTTCAGCGGAACTTACAAAAATTACACCTATCAAACCGACGACGAGACTTTGGCGGTCGGCGACGTGGTGGATGTGCCCGTCGGCCGCTTTAACGACGTGAATCAAGCAAAAATCGTCGAGATCGGCTATTTCGACGAGTACGAGGCTCCGTTTCCGATTGACAGGATAAAAAAAATCATCGGCAAGCACATTGTCGACGATTTTGAAAATTATTAAACGAGTTCGCCCAATTTTATTAAAGTTTTTCTGGCCGCCTCCTGTTCGGCGGCTTTTTTGCTGCGACCGACGCCGCGACCGAAAATTTTTCCGTCAATCAACGCTGCCGCTTCAAAAGATTTGTTGTGATCGGGGCCGCTGGAAGAAAGTTCGGCGTAAGAAATTTTTTTCGGCGGTTGACGCTGAATTACTTCCTGCAACTTGCTTTTGTAGTCTTTCGGAATGCCCGTGACCTTCACGCGCTCAAATTCGTCGAGAAATTGTCGAAAAACATAATCGCGGGCGGTTTCCCAGCCTTGATCTAAATAAATTGCGCCGATGACAGCTTCCAGGGCGTCTTCAAGGTTTGAATCGCGTTCTCGACCGTACATCAGCTCGCTCGGCCCCAACAAAAGCAAATCGCCCAAATTTATTTCTTTTGCAAGGCGTGTGAGCGTCGATTGGCGCACAATTCCCGAACGAGTCTTTGTAAGTTCGCCTTCTTTTAAATGTGTGAAGTGTTTGAACAAATAAGTTGCCGAGGCCAAACCCAAAACCGCATCGCCCAAAAATTCCAGCCGTTCGTTGTATTTTATGCGCGGCTCGAATTCATTTGCGTAAGATTTGTGCGTCAAGGCCACGTTCAAGGTTTCAATGTGCGAAAATTTCACGCCGAGCTTTTCCGCAGCAAATTTTTCCAAATCCGTCCGTCTTTTTTTGCTCAAAACGTCGTCTACCCAAATTTCACCTTCGGGAGCCTCAAAAATCTTCTCGTCAATCGTCAAAAGTCGTTCACCTCTTCAAAATATCTTCCGACGCAAGCAAAGTTCCGGCCAACAACCAAAATTCGCGCATAATCGGGACTTGATTCATGTTTGTATCGGTCAAACCCTCAAATTGCAGGCCGAAAAGGATTAAAATCGCCGTTATGCCCGCGCCGAACGCAAAATTTCTCTCGCGCTTGAACTGAATGTAAAATTTCCAGAAAAAATACGCATAAAGCCCGATAAATGACGCCAAACCGAGTAAACCGCCCTCACTTGCGCGTTGAAAAAGATTATTGTGCGGATGAGTGTGGCCTTCCTCGCCGATTTCGCCGGGACGTTCGCGCGCCTCGCTCGAAATGTAATATTTGTTGTAAGCGTTGACGTACATCTTCTGTCCGACGCCAAAAATCGGATAATCGCAGAAAATTTCCGCCGCGGCCTTCCACATCAAGATTCGCTCCGTGTTGCTCTGAAATTTTGTGCTCGTCATCGTCGAAAGTCGCTCTTGAATCGTCGGGGAGGCCAATGCAACGATTAAAAACAATATTGCCAAGCCCGCGCAGATTTTTGCGGTCAAAATACGGAATCTTTTCTCCAAAATCACGAAAATCACGACGACCATAACAAATGCAAGCCATGCGCCGCGCGTCATCGACAAAATTAAGCAAATTAAGCTCAAAATCGCCGTCAAAGCCGCCAATCTCTTCCAAATCGTCGGAAAAATTTCAAGTTGAGCCATGTAAATTAAAATCGGCAACTGCATGAGCATGAACGAGCCGTAAAATGTCGGCGTGTGATTGAATCCGAACGCTCGCGGCTCATTTTGCACGACGTATTGATAAATTCCCGCCAAATCGTTGATTATGAACGCAAAAAGTGTCGCAATCAGCACGCCGCAAAGTTGTTTTCGATTTTTTATGAACGTCAGAGCGAAAATCAGCGGAAAAAACCTGTGAATCTCGCCGATTACCTCTCTGAAACTGTTCCAAGGCTCCCACGACATCGCCGCGATAAAAATTTGGAAAACAAGATAGACCGCCAGCACTTCAAGCAGATTTGAATCGAATTGCGGCAATTTTTTATGCCGAATCGACCAAATTATAATAAAAAGTGTTCCCAGACCGACTGAAATGCTCGCCGCGGCCGTCGAAAGCGGAATCGCGAACGCCATAAGCAAAATTACTTGATACATTGCCGAATCGAGCGAAATTTTCTGTAAAAATTTAATCGGCATGATTTATTTCTCCTTAAGTTCCTCAAAAAATTGCGGCGTAATGACTTTTGGATAATTTTCTGCCAAAAATACCGCAATTTTATTCCAATAACGCTTCGCCTTCCATGCCGCCGCGAATTCAAACCAATAAACCAGCGGAATCAGTACCGGAGTGCCGATATTATCGACGATTCGCACGCGAAAAGCCCCCGGAGCGTATTCTTGCACCATAAAATTCGTTATATCCGTGTCGACAATCGCAATATTCTCTCGCAGGAAGTCAGATTTAAAATTCAGCAGGATCGTCCATATTTTTTGAAGAATTTCTTTATTCGGCGTGGTTTTCGGCAAAAAATCTTTTAAATCTTTGCTGGTTTCGCCATTGAAGTCAAAAACGCGCTCAAAAACGTATCCGATACCCAAATTTGTCTCCACTGTCCCGAAAAATTCGGTTATAAGCCTTGAATTTGCCAATTTCTTCGCACATATCCGCCGATAACGCATTTCTTTTTTAACATCGCCGTCGTCCTTCGTGTGCGGAATTTTTATGCACTTTTTCGGGTCAATCGGGTGAATATACGTCGCTTGATGCCCGCCTGAACCGATAAAAAGCTCTTCATTTACTTTTAAAATGCTCATATGTTCCTCAACTTGTGAATTCTCAATTTATCGAGCCACTGCCAGATTTTCAGCTGAATTTGCGCCAAATCTCCGACGCGGCGAATGATTGCGCGGTCATAAATGTCAGATCCGACGACTTCGGCCGTCAAAATTATTTCTGTCGCGTCTCCAAGGTTCAAAATCAATTCATCGTCGATAATATCCGAAAAAATTTCGTTTTCGCCCGCCGTCGCAGTGATTTTTACGGGAGAATCGACGTGAAAACGATAAATTCCGACTGAAATTTTGTCTAACTCGTACGGAACGGAAAAATTATAGAAAAAATCGTCGTTAATCGTGAGTTTTATGAACGGCGGAATTTTTTTGAGCGGTTCGGCGTTCGCAAAGAATTCAACCTCGGAAATTCCAAAATTTTTTCCAAAATCGACGCCTGAAAGCTCCGCACGCCGCACAAAAAGCTTTTCCGTGTAAATTTCGAGCGGTCGACCGCGATTCGGCAGCTCAACGCTGAAATTTTTTACATTATCGGCAGAATTGCCCGCGTTGTCAATTTCCAGCCGCAAAAAAAGTTTTTCGGTCTCTTCGTCGAGCGGATTGCCGTAAATTACGATTTTTTCGACTTGAATTGCCTCTTCCCACTCAAAAAACAGTTTTTCGCCGCGCCAAATGTTATTTTCGAGCCGCGCGGGGCTTATTTCAACGTCATTCGTGTCTATAATTTTAAAATCTTTGACTTTTGACGTATCGCCCGAATTTGAAGTAATTTTTGCGGAAAAAGTTTGGCTGTCGGTGCGTCTCTCGAAAAAAATTTCGTCGGAATTGATAATTCTGAGCGAATTCCACTCATTTCGTTGAGATTTGTGCGCAAAAATCGCTTCGGCAATCGGATTGCCTTTCAAAAGCGTTTTGCTGTGAATTACGGGAAATCGAACGCGATTTTCCCAAATATAGTTCGCGCGGCCGATAAAATCGAAATCGTAAGTGTCAGTTTCGCCGATTTTGGGTTTTTTCGTCGAAAAAAGATTTTGCGCGTAAAAATCTGCTGCGGCGGTAAAAGCGGTCGCGTAAGCGAATTTTTTATAAACTTCGGGGCGATAATCGCTTCTTTCGGATAAAATTTCGCCCAAAACCTCTTCAAAAGCGACAGATAACGTGCGATGATCGGGGTGATTGTCGAAATCGACGCAAAAAATGATATTCGCGCGGAGTTCGAGCAAAAGATGCTTCAAATCACGCTTAAAATTGGTTTTCGTGTAAGAATTATGCTTCCCGAAAGTTTTTTTTGCGTAATCGACGAAATTTTTTGGCGCATAAGTCTCAAAATGACCCGCGGGCGATTTTGTCGGCGTGTCGGAAAGCTTATGACCGTCTCCGTAGCCCAAAAAAATGATTTTTTCGCGCGAAACGCCCAAAATTTTCAAAGATTCGACGATTTCTTTTGCGCGAACGTCTGCTGAAGACTCAAAATCGCCGTTTGTGGAGTACGCGACGAAAATTTCAGCCTTTGCGGCCGAAAAATTCAAAATCATGTTGCCTGCGACGTTAATTTCGTCGTCGGGGTGCGGAGCGAGAACCAAAACGCGCGTTCCGAAGTAATTTTTGTCGAAAAATGAGTTTCCGGCAGTCAAAATCTCTTCAGCGTCGGTTTCTACGCCGACAAGTTCAAAAAGTCCGCAAGCTTCCGCCGATTCAAAGAATTTTTTATCGTCCATGTGTCACCTCGCGTAAATTTTCGTGAAAATCATCTTCCGAACGTAAAAATTAGCCGCGAAACGAAATTTTCCTGCCAAAATCGTTTTAAAATTGATTTTTGGGCTTTGAAACGTGTTTTGAGCTGATTTTTGGCGTTTGAACTGATTTTGGTCTTTGAAAACGATTTTAAATCTGTTAAAATGATTTTGAGCTTGAAAAACGGGTTTGAACGTGATTTTTGAGGCTCAAATGACAAAATCCTATATATGGGATTTTGTGTCGCGTCAGAATGCGGATTTTTCGGCACCCCGCCAAATGAGGGTGTTTTTTTCGTTCAAAATGAGTTTTCCGCGTCCGTGGCAAAAAAAATCGCCTCGAAAGGCGTTTTGGAATTTCAAAGCTCAAAATCCTAAATTTATGTCATCGGGCGATAATTTCCGCGAGTTTTGGAATGACGGTTGAAAAATCGCAGGTTTCGCGAATCAAATTGGCCGCGCGCTGTCCGAAAATCTTTCTGCGGTCGTCGTCTTCGAATAAAATTGAAATTTTTTCCGCAAAAGCCGCCGAATCCTCGGAATCAACGCGAAATCCGTTAAAATCGTCAAAAATCACGTCTTCGCAGCCGCCGATATCGCTTGTGACGGCCGGAAGCCCGCTGGCCATCGCTTCGAGCAGAGAAGTCGGCAAACCTTCGTGTCGCGACGGAAAAATATAAACATCGGCCATTTGATAGAATTTTTGCGGCAAATCGACCTCTCCGACGACTTTTATCGAGTTTTCAAGCTCAAATGAAAGTTTTTTCAGCTCATCAAGCAAATAATTCAATCCGCCGCCCACAACGAACAAAATTGCGCTTGGAAATCGTTTATGCAGGATTTTCCAGATGTTTTGGAGGGTATCGACGCCTTTATCGGGGACAATTCGCGCGCAAAAGAGCAAAATTTTTTGATTCGGGTCGATTCCGTCGGAAATTTTGAGTTCGCGGCGCAGATTTTCATTTGATTGCGGAAATTTTTTAGTATCGATGCCGTGCGGCAGAATTGAAATTTTTTCGGGAGAAATTCCGCCGTTTTTGATGAAACCGTCGCGAATTTCTTTGGTTGTGGCGACATAACGGGTGCATTTCGCCAAAATTTTGTTGCGCCAATTACTTTTTGCGGAAAAAATCTCTGCTTTGCCCGTCAACGCCAAAGTCACGGGTTTTTTGAAGATTTTCGCGAAAATAATCGCCCAAACGGAAAATTTCGGCGTTCCGATGATATAAAATGCGTCAATATCGTTGTGAGTCGTCAAAAGTCGAAAAAAAATCTCCAACCAGCGAAAAGGCGGGTGCAAACGGACTAAATCGATACCGTTTAAATTTTCTCGCGCTTTTGTGAAGAAAAAACGTTTTTTTGTCATGATTGTGACGCGATGACCGAGTTTTATGAGTTGAAGCGCGTGATTTTCGCCGTGAATTTCCGCTCCGCTCTTGGTCGGGCGTCCGTCCGCCAAAAATTTTTTTCCGACGGCAAAATCTTTAATCAGCAAGCAAATATTCATGATTTCTCCTTTCAAACTGATTTTATCAGAAAAATTTCCGTCGTTCAAACAAAAAATCGGTGCGAAGGCTGAAATCTTGCACCGATTTTAATTTTTGCGTCTGATTAATTTGTCAAGTCGTTCATGCGTTCGATCGGCTCGGATAAATCCATATGGCCGGAAAAAGTTTCGATTTCTTTGCCGTCGACCAAAAATTTCACACTTTTGACTTCGGGGAAGGCGGTCAGCGTGTCGACAATCGAGCCGATAAAAAATTCTTCGCCCGTGGAGCCTCCGACAAAACTTTTTTTGATATTTCCGTCCAAATCGACGGTTGCCAGCCCGTTTTTGACCTTTACGCTGCGAATTTTTGCGTTTTTGGGGAAAATCCTCGTCAAATTTTCTTCGGCGGGTTCTTCCTTCAAACTTTCGACGGCGGCGGTGTATTTATCGGTCGTTTCGTCCACGAGAATTTCGCGCGGCACTTCGACGAGCTTCATGCCCGAATCATCGGGATAATAAACTTTGACGTTCAAAGCCTTTTCGGTCTTTTCGTTTTTGGCGGGGGAATTTTGCGGCGACTTGGCCGGCGGTTCGGGTTTTTCTTCGGGCTGAGTGTTTTGAACTTTGGTTGTATCGGTCGGCTCGGTCGGCGGTTGCTCACAGCCCGCAGTCAAAAGAAGCAGCGCGAGCATTGCCGGCACTAAAATTTTTTTCACGATTAATCATTTCCTCCCTGATTGAAGTAGCGGTTGACGGCGTTCAAGATTGCCTGCGCGAGTTTCTGTTGATAATCTTCGTCCGCCAATAATTTTTCTTCGCGGTGATTTGTGATGAAACCGAGTTCGATTAGTGACGCGGGGCATTTGGAATGGCGGATGACATAAAATCTTGCCGACTTGACGCCGCGATTGTGGAGCCCGCCGAGCCTAAGAAGTTCCTCGTTGAGCAGACGAGCCAGGTGCGCACCCTGAGAGTTGGCCGGCGCGTAATAAGTTTCCACACCGTTTGCGCCGCTGTTTGAAAAGGCGTTGCAGTGGACGCTGATGAAGATGTCCGTGTTGGGCGGAGATTTGTCGACGCGAGTTTGAAGTTCGACGCCGTCGGGAACGCCGGGAGCAGCCACGTCGATATCGGTTGTGCGCGTCATGACGACGTGATAACCCGCGGCCGCCAAAAGTTTTTGAGCTTTGAGCGAGACGGACAAGGCCACATCTTTTTCGCGGACGCCCGTCGGCCCGATCGCTCCCGAATCCGAGCCGCCGTGACCGGGATCGAGCACAACAATTTTTCCGTCGCCGTTATAATCATCAATCGAGTACGGGTCGTCGGGGCGTTCCAACTTCCCCGAATTCGGCCACGCCTCGTCCACGTCAACTTTCCTCACGTCGATGACGATTCGCGCGTCTTTTTTTTCTTTGCGGTCGGCGGGCTCAAGATTAATCGTCGCGCCGTCGCTGCCTATAAAAGTCTTGAATTTGATGAGAACGGACGTCTGCTTTTTGCCCGTTTCGTTGATGTCAATTTCTTTGATTAAATCTCTCGCGCCCGATTGAATTTGTTTGTTCAAAACGCGGCCGGGTTTGCCGGGCGAACAATTTTCCAAGTTGAGCGTCATTCCTTTGAGCAGAGGCCTGGACGAAATATCTTCCTCCTTGAGCGGGCCGCCGCGATAAGAAATTTCAATCCGAACCGTTCGGGCGTCCAAGTCATAGGCGTTTATCCCCGTGAGCTCGGCGGTCTTTGCACTCGCCGTCGACGCAAAAGCCAGAGCAACCAGCAACGTGAAACACGTCAGAATTTTTTTCAGCAAATTAATTCCTCATTCCTCAGATTTTTTCAAAAGTTCCCGCGCCTCGGCCAAAGCTTGAGCTGTCTTTTCCTTGTCGCGAGAAATTTTTATCGTGAGATATTCGCCCTCGTCCGCGCCTTCGGGCAAAAGATCTGCCGGCAAAACAAATTCGCGGAACTCGTCCTCGTCGTCTTCAATCAGGAAGACCGCTTCGGCCGTGTCGTCTTCGAGCTCCTCAATTCGGTCGAGGAACACGACGGTTTCTTTTTCGTCATTCATGATTAATCAATCCTCGTATAATCAAAGTAGTAGTTATTAGCGTCCCTCTCCAAGGACGTGGTA
>CAMNFC010000027.1 GCA_946536925.1 uncultured Selenomonadales bacterium
TTCGGACGGTCGTCAAAGAAATTTTCCGCGCAAACGGTTTGGAAGTCACCTTCAAAGCAAAGCCGATGATCGGGCTTGCGGGCAACGGCGAACACACGCACATTGGGCTTGCGGCTGTCACGGCGGACGGAAAAGTTCACAACCTCTTTGCCGCGAAAAATCCTGCCGAAGATTACATGAGCGCGGTCGGTTTCGGCGCGTTGATGGGCTTGCTGAAAAATTACGAGGTCATCAATCCGTTCGTCAGCGCGACCAACGACTCTTTGAACAGATTAAAGCCCGGCTTCGAGGCTCCCGTTTGTATCGTCACTTCTCTTGGACACACGCCAAAAATTCCCGCGCGCAACCGAACAATTCTCGTCAGCTTGATTCGCGACTTGAAAAATCCTATGGCGACCCGTTTCGAGCTTCGCGGCTGCAACCCGTACACAAATATTTATCTGGTGCTGGCGGCGTGCTACTCTGCGATTCTCGACGGCGTGAAGGCCACGATTGATCACACGACCGACGAACTTTTGGCTGAACTTTCCAAGGACGCGGGCGTCGACGGATTTTATTTGGAAAAAGACCGAGCCTATCGCTCCGAGCGCGACGTCTTCGAGGATTTCACGCAGGAAGAACGCGATAAACTTTTTGGCAAGCCGCCCGCCACCGTCTGGGAAAATATGGAGGCTTTGAAAAAATTCCCCGACAAAGTAAAAATTATTTCGAGCGGCGGAGCCCTGCAAGAACGAATCATCAACGCTTTCCGCGACGGAGCTCTCTTGCGCTGGAAGACGGAATTGATCTCGCGGATTCTGCCCGAACTTCGCGCAATCGTCCGCAAGGCAAAAAAAATCGACGCCGAATTTGTCACCGACCTGGACGCCTACAATTGGAACAAAATTTTCTTGCTTCGTGCCGCGCTGGCCAAAGATTCAATCGACGAAAAATCTTTGTTCACGCAACTCGTCAACGCGCTCAATTCCGGCGATTACGCGACGGCCTCAAAGTTGCAGGTTGAAATTTACGACAAGATCGAGGAGCTCAAAACTCTTTACGACGCCTACGAAAAAAATATCATCTGATCCGTTCCGAAAAAAAAAATCAGAGCCGCTCAAAGCGAACGGCTCTTTTCTTTTCCGCAAAAAATTTATTCGACGACTTCGGTTGTGGACTCGTAGACGTGGCCGACCTTGGAGATATCGATTTGATATTTTTCTCCGTCCTTCTCGACGACGATGCTGGGGACGCCTTCGACGATTGTCACGCCGCTGACGACGCCGGTCATTGCCTCGTTGTGGCTTATCGGGTTGCCCTCTTCGTCTGCCTCGTTAATCGTTTCGACCCAATCGATGTTCATTCCGATCATGCCGCTAAGTTGCCCGACGAGGACGGAAGTATCGATGTTGCCCACGACCTTATTGAGATCTTTTAGGCCGTCGGCGACGTTGGTCATCTGTTCCAGCGCGCTGAACTGTGCGAGCTCGGCGATGTAGCTGCTGTTGTCCTGCGGGTTGAGAGGATCCTGATTTTGCAGCTGAGTGACGAGCAACTGAAGGAAAGCTTCTTTGCCCAATTCGTCGTTGGCAGAAGTCTCTTTGGTCTTCGAGGCTTCATAAGCGGCGGCATTGTAAGTCACGCCGTCGACGGTGATTGTGTTGAGTGCATTTGCCATGGTATCTCCTCCAAATTTTTAAACTGAATAATCAACGCCGTCCGTGGCGGAACTTTCATTGACGGGCTGAACAATTTCCTCGTCGCGGCCGAGAGCGTCGAAATTGATTCGGCGGTTGCCTTGACCTTGACGACGATTTTGTTGCCAAGCCTGTCCTCCTTGACCGTTCATCAAGCCGCCGTCGCTCAAGCCAGCATAGACTTGAACGTTTTCGACTTTGAGTCCGGCGTTGTTGAGCTCTTGGCGGAGTTGAACGAGAGAATTTTCTATGATTGTGCGAACCTGCGCGTTGTCGCTGTGGAAGCTGGCGGTGACCGCTCCGTTTTGACTGACGGAAACTCTGAGCGTCAATTCGCCCAGGTGTTCGGGGTTGAGCTTGATGACCATCTGAGTATTTTCCGTCGTGCGAATCAGTCGGGCTTGTCGAATAATCTGCGCGGGCACGTCGAAATTATTTTGAGTCGCGGGCGGCGCGTCGGGTGTTTGAGCCGGCTGTTGAATTTGCGGCGCATCGTTGGTCGTCACGGGAACGGTAAAAATTTCTCCGCCCGAAGAAATTTGTTGCGGCGTCTCGACCGTCGGCTGAAAATTTTGTCCTTGGAAATTTTGTTGCGGCTCGCGTCGATTTGATTCCTGCTCGAATTGTTGCGGCGTATCTTGCGTCGGCGTGACGGGGGCGGCTGTCGGGGCGTCTTCGGCTTGCGTGTTCGACACCAACACTTCCGAGAAATTTTGCGGCACGGGACGTTCGTCTGTTCGTTGCGGCGCGGCCATCGATTGCGCTTGCGCCTGAACTATCGGCTGGCTCTCGACGACTTGAATTTGCGATTGTGATTGAATCGACGGTTGAACTTGAGATTGAATCGACGGTTGCGGTTGCGGTTGAATCGACGGTTGCGATTGAGTTTGAATCGTCGGCTGTGATTGAGGCTGAATCATCGGCTGCGATTGAGGTTGAATCATCGTTTGTGATTGAGGTTGAATAGTCGGCTCGACTTGCGATTGAATCATCGGTTGTGATTGAGTTTGAATCGTCGGCTCAACTTGCGATTGAATCATCGGTTGTGATTGAGGTTGAATAATCGGTTGAGTTTGAGTTTGAATCGTCGGCTGTGATTGCGATTGAATCATCGGTTGCGATTGTGATTGAATCGTCGGTTGCGATTGTGATTGAATCGTCGGTTGCGATTGTGATTGAATCGTCGGTTGCGATTGAGGTTGAATCATCGGTTGCGATTGTGATTGAATCGTCGGCTGTGATTGAGGTTGAATCGTCGGTTGTGATTGAGTTTGAATCGTCGGCTCAACTTGCGATTGAATCGTCGGCTGTGATTGAGGTTGAATCATCGGCTGCGATTGTGATTGAATCGTCGGTTGCGATTGTGATTGAATCGTCGGTTGCGATTGAGGTTGAATCATCGGTTGCGATTGTGATTGAATCGTCGGCTGTGATTGAGTTTGAATCATCGGCTGCGATTGAGTTTGAATCGTCGGTTGTGATTGAGTTTGAATCGTCGGCTGTGATTGAGGTTGAATCGTCGGCTCGACTTGCGATTGAATCGACGGTTGCGATTGAGTTTGAATCATCGGTTGCGATTGTGATTGAATCGTCGGTTGCGATTGAGGTTGAATCATCGGCTCGACTTGCGATTGAATCGTCGGTTGTGATTGAGGCTGAATCATCGGCTGCGATTGAGGTTGAATCATCGTTTGTGATTGAGGTTGAATCATCGGCTGTGATTGAGGCTGAATCATCGACTGTGATTGAGGTTGAATTATCGGTTGCGATTGAGTTTGAATCATCGGTTGAGATTGAGATTGAGATTGAGATTGAGATTGAATTATCGGTTGTGATTGAGATTGAATCGTCGGTTGAGATTGAGATTGAATAATCGGTTGCGATTGAGATTGAATCGACGGCTGCGATTGAGGTTGAATTATCGGTTGCGATTGAGGTTGAATCATCGGTTGCGATTGAGTTTGAGGTTGAATCGTCGGTTGCGGTTGAGTTTGAATCATCGGTTGTGATTGAGTTTGAATCATCGGCTGCGATTGAATCGACGGTTGTGATTGAGGTTGAATCATCGGCTGTGATTGAGGCTGAATCGACGGCTGTGATTGAGTTTGAATCGTCGGTTGAGATTGAGTTTGAATCGTCGGTTGAGATTGAGTTTGAATCGTCGGTTGTGATTGTGATTGTGATTGTGATTGTGATTGAATCGTCGGTTGCGATTGTGATTGAATCGTCGGTTGCGATTGAGGTTGAATCATCGGTTGCGATTGTGATTGAATCGTCGGCTGAGTTTGAGATTGAATTATCGGTTGTGATTGCGATTGAATCATCGGTTGTGATTGAGTTTGAATCGTCGGTTGCGATTGAGTTTGAATCGTCGGCTGAGTTTGAGATTGAATTATCGGTTGTGATTGCGATTGAATCATCGGTTGTGATTGCGATTGAATTATCGGCTCCGATTGAGTTTGAATAATCGGTTGAGTTTGAGATTGAATCATCAATTGCGATTGAGGTTGAATCATCGGTTGTGATTGAGATTGAATCATCAATTGCGATTGAGTTTGAATCATCGGTTGTGATTGAGATTGAATAATCGGTTGAGATTGAGATTGAATCGTCGGTTGAATTTCAATCGGCCGCCAAGATCTGTTGCCGAGCATGTTCAACATTGATTGCGCGTTGCCGGTCGCCCGCGGCACGAGCGTCATCAAATTTTGCACGCCTTCAAGTTGAGTTTCGGCCGACGCGACGAATTTTGCCGCGAGGAGTGATTCCGAATTCAGCGCAAAAAGATAAGCCGTGTTGCTCGCCGCAAAAAATTCCGACGGCTGATTCTGTTCAACAGAAATTTTTTCATCGACGGGTTCATTGTTCGCGGCGGAAATTTTTTCATCGGCGGGTTCATCGTTCGCGGCGGGAATTTTTTCATCGACGGGCTCATCGTTCGCGTCGGAAATTTTTTTGTCGACGAGCTCATCGTTCGCGTCGGAAATTTTTTTGTCGACGGGCTCATTGTTCGCGGCGGAAATTTTTTCATCGACGGGCTCATCGTTCGCGTCGGAAATTTTTTTGTCGGCGGGCTCATCGTTCGCGTCGAAAATTTTTTTTGCGGAAAAAGAAATCTCCGCAGGTTTGTCTTCGGGCAAATCTTCGGGCGAAATTTTTTCTTTCGGCGATAAAATTTTTTCGTCCTGCCCGGGCGCATCCTGCGGAGGTTCGCTCTTTCCTTGAGCCGATATTTTTTCTGTCTCCGTATCAAAAATTTTTTCGTCTTCGACGGGCGCGGCCTCTTGTTGAGGCTCTTTCAAGCTTTGGATATTTTGTTTGAGCTCGTCGAGTTTCGCGTTGACTTTGTCTAGCGTCGCGGAGAAATTTTTTCTTGCCGTGCGCGCCGCCGGTTTATATCTCGGCTGTGTGCTCTGCGAGGTCGTTCGCGGCGACGAGGCCGGTTGATTCGGAGCTGTCATGATGATGTTTACGTTGGTTGTCATTTTTCGCCTCACCTCTCTCGAAAGTTTATCGAAAAAATTTCCCGCGCAGTTAAAATTTACGATGAAATTATTTTCGGCAACTTTCAATGCGTCAAGAATTTTGGGCGCGTTCGTTTCGCGGCGCACAGATCGAGCGGCTTATTGATAAAGGCGGCCGATAACGCTATAATGTAAAATAATTTTTTTGGAAAGAAAGTGTCAGTTTAATGGTCGACAAAAATTTATTTTTTTACGATTTGGCGGTCGTTGCGATTTTCAAGGACGAAGGACGTTACCTCAAAGAGTGGCTTGATTATCATCTGCTCGCGGGCGTCGATCACTTTTATCTTTACAACAACGAAAGCTCCGACGATTATAAAAAAATTCTCGCGCCGTACGTCGAGAAAAATTTGGTCACGCTCATCGATTGGCCGGGCAAAGTTATGCAACATCTCGCATACAACGACGCCGTTGAAAAATTTCGTTTCACTTGCCGACGCATTGCCTTCATCGACCTGGACGAATTTATTTTTCCAAAGACGAATCAAAAGATTTCTGAAGTCGTCGACAAAATTTTATCCTCCGTTCCAAACGCGGCCGGCTTGGGAATTAATTGGCAATGCTTCGGCTCGAACGGCCACGAAAAAGCAGATTATTCTCGCGGCGTGCTCGAAAGATTCACTCGTCGTGTAAACAATTCGTCTTCTTTCATTGATCCTTACGGAAATAAAACAGAGTTCAATTATGTAAAGACGATTGCCGACCCGCGCCTTATCTTAAACATCTTCAACCCTCACGTTGCCGTTTGCTTCTGCGAAAAATTCATGATAAACACTGATGGCGAGCAAATGATTTCTATCGCAAACAAGACACCTCTCACAGATAAAATTGTCGTCAATCATTATATCGCGAAGAGTCGCGAGGAATTTCTGCTTAAACAAAAAAAAGGACGCGCTACTGTAAATGCATTTCTAAGGATGAACTTTTTTTCTATCTATAACCATAACGAAGTTTTTGACGACGGGATTTTGAAATATCGTGCCGCCCGCGAAAAAAATTTTTTCTTCGAGAGCGACGACGCCCGAATCAATCGTGTGATAAATTCTCTCGTGCGGACGCTGACACAAAATCCGCCAACTGAATCCAAGCTCGAAACTTTTTTGACGTGCCGAGCCGTGGCGGAAAAATTTCAAATAAAAATCGGCGACACTTTCGCGGAAGAGATCGCGCTGGCTTGGATTCATCAAAGCTTGAGCCGAGACGATGATTTGACTTTTGCCGACCTGGAACTTTTAATCGACGTGCTGCCGGAAATTTTGTCACGGCCGTTCCCGCTGACCAAAAAAATCCTGCAAATCTTTTTGTCGAGAGGATTGCCCGCGATGTTGATCTCCTTAAAAAATTCTCAGCGGTTTACAGACTACAAAAATCTTTCAACCTTGCGAAGATTCCTGAAATTTATAAATGAGACGGAGATGATACGATGATTGACAAGAAAAATGTTTTGCACAACTCGCAGAACATCTACTACCGCTCGACGGTTGGCGCGGCGGAAGCCGGCTCTTCTGTTCGGCTCGGCATCACGATTAAAACCGACGCCCAAATCAAACAGGTTTTGTTGCACACGTGGGAGGAAGGTGCCGGCGAAAAATGGTCGAACCTCACCACGCGCGACGAAAAGTTCGAAGAAAAATTTTATTCGCTCGTCACCAAAATGCCCGACAAAGGCGGCCTGCTCTGGTACTACTTCATAATCGTCACGGGCGGAAGAACTTACTACTACGGCAATAATCCCGAACTGCTCGGCGGCGTCGGCGAACTTTACGATCATTTGCCGCCCGCGTTCCAAATCACCGTCTATCAAAAAGGCGCGAAGACCCCCGATTGGTTCAAGCACGCCGTCATGTATCAAATTTTCCCCGACAGATTTTATCGCGACGGAAACGAAATCATCGAGAAGGAAGGCGCGGTTTATCACGCGAGCTGGAGCGACGACCCGATTTATTTCAAAGATTATGACCGCGACGAAATTGCGGCTTACGACTTCTTCGGCGGCAACCTGCGCGGCGTTGAAAAAAAATTGGACTACCTTAAAGAGCTGGGAGTCAGCGCGATTTATTTTAACCCCGTCTTCGAATCGGAGAGCAACCATCACTACGACACCGGCGACTACCACAAGATTGACCCGATACTCGGCACGAACGAGGACTTCAAACATTTAATCGACGCGGCGGCCGCCAAAGGTATCCGAATCATAATCGACGGCGTGTTCAGTCACACGGGCTCCAACAGCATTTACTTCAACCGCAAAGGCAAATATGATTCTGTCGGCGCGTTTCAATCGAAGGACTCGCCCTATTACGAGTGGTACGACTTCAGAAATTATCCGACCGATTATGACAGCTGGTGGAATTTCCCCACGCTGCCAAACGTCCGCGAAACGACTCCTTCTTACATGGACTTCATTATCCGCGACAAAGACAGCGTTTTAAAACATTGGATGCGCGAAGGTATCAGCGGCTGGCGGCTCGACGTCATCGACGAATTGCCCGCCGAGTTCAGCAGATTGTTTTTTGCCGAGCTGAAAAAAATTAATCCCGAAGCCGTGATGATCGGCGAAGTTTGGGAGGACGCTTCGAACAAAATCGCGTACGGCGTCCAGCGGCAATATCTTTGCGGCTACGAAATGGATTCGGCGATGAATTATCCGTTGCGCGCGCATATCTTTGATTTTATTCTCGGACAGATTGACGGCGAACTTTGTATGCGGCGAATGGAAAGCTTGAGAGAAAATTATCCCAAAGAAAATTTTTACGCGATGATGAATTTGATCGCCAGCCACGACATCATGCGCCCCGTCACAATTTTTGGCGAGGCTCCCTACTACGATCAAATGCCTTACTATGAGCAGTCGCGTTTCAAACTCGACGAGGCGGCAGAAAAACTCGGCAAGGCTCGTTTGAAGATGGCGGCTCTGTGGCAGATGACTTATCCCGGCGTCCCGTGCATTTATTACGGCGACGAAATCGGCATGCAAGGCTTCAAAGACCCGACCAACCGCAGACCGTATCCTTGGGGCGGCGGCGACCAGGAACTTCTCGCGACGTACAAAAAATTTATCGCCATGAGAAATAATAATCTCGTCTTCCAAACGGGCGAACTTCTTCCGCTGCCGAGCAAGGGTGATATCGTCGCCTTCGCTCGCGTCATTCGCAACGGCCGCGATGTTTTCGGCCACGAGGCAAAAAATGATATTTATCTCGTGGCGTTCAATCGTTCCAAAAATCGCGGCAAGGAAGTTTCCTTCGACGTGAGCGACATTGCCAACGGACTTTTCGTCGACGCTTTTGACCCCGATAACCCGAAGAAAAAATTCCCCGTCACCCGCGGCCGCGTCACGTTCAAGATTGAGCCGCTCGAAGGAATTTTATTGCACCACGTCCCTCAACAACAAAATTACGACCGCCGCGCAGGAATTATTCTTCACCCGACGAGCCTTCCGTCAAAATACGGAATCGGCGATCTGGGCAAAGAGGCCTTCGAGTTCGTCGACTATCTTAAATCGGCGGGGCAATCCATCTGGCAAATTCTTCCGCTAAATCCAGTCGGCTACGGTTATTCGCCCTATCAATCGCCGTCGGCTTTCGCGGGCAACCCCATGATAATTTCAATCGACGCGCTGATTGAAGACGGTCTGCTCGACGAAAACGATATAAAAGTTCCGCTCAAACTCGGCAAGGCAAAATTCGTGGACTTCGAGGCCGTTGACAAACTCAAAACCGCCGCGCTCAAAAAAGCCTTCGAGAACTTCAAGACCAAAATCAAAAAGGATTCCGCGCTCAAGAAAAATTTTGAAACGTTTTGTTCGGAGCAAAAATATTGGCTGGAAGATTACGCTCTGTTCGCGGCGATCAAAAATAAAAACGGCGGCGCGTATTGGATCGAGTGGGATTCAAAAATTAAGCAGCGCGACAAAAAAACTTTAGCGGCTCTCAAAAAAGATTTGGCCGATGAAATTTTGTTCGCCGAGTTTGAACAGTTCGTCTTTGAGCAACAGTGGCAAAAACTTCACGCCTACGCTCTCGAACGCGGGATTCAAATTATGGGCGACATGCCGATTTTCGTTTCGGCCGACAGCGCGGACGTTTGGGCGAACCGTCAAGAATTTCAGCTCGACGAGGAAGGCCGCCCCGAAAAAGTCGCCGGTGTCCCGCCCGATTATTTTTCCGCCACGGGTCAGCTTTGGGGCAACCCGCAATACGATTGGGACGAGATGAAGTCGACGAAATACAAGTGGTGGAAGTTGCGCTTCAAACGGATTTACGAGCTGGTTGATATCGTGCGCGTCGATCATTTCCGCGCGTTTGAATCGTATTGGTCGATCCCCGGCGACGCGAAGACTGCCATTCACGGCGAGTGGCTCAAAGGCCCCGGCTTGAACTTTTTCAAAGAGATTCGCAAGGAAATTGGTGACGCTCAGATTGTCGCGGAAGATTTGGGAATCATCACGGACGCCGTGGACACCTTGCGCGAAGATTGCGGCTTCCCCGGCATGAAGGTTTTGCATTTCGAGTTGCACTTCAACGAGCACGGCCGAATCGGTTTTGTCCCGCCAGAAAATTCCATAACCTACACCGGCACCCACGACAACAACACGACCGTCGGCTGGTTCATGGAGGACGTCGACAACGACTCCAAGGCCACGATTGCCGCGCTCATCGGTGCGGACGTTCGCAAGCCCGACGACGTTTGCAAAAAGTTGATTGAGTTTGCTTACGCGTCGAATTCAAGGTTCGCTATCGTCCCCATGCAAGATATTTTGAAACTCGACAGCCGCAACCGAATGAACACGCCCGGCACCGTCGGCACGAACTGGGGCTGGCGGCTCAAGCCCGATTATCTTTCCGAAGCTCAAGCCGAAACGCTAAAAGATCTTTGCAACAAATATTTGAGATGAGGAGTTTATCATGAAAAAATTTCTAACCAAGCTTGCCGTCGGTTTAGCTGCTCTGTCGCTCGTGAATGTTGACGCCCAAGCTTGCACGATTATGCTTGTGACTAAGGGCGCGTCGGCGGACGGCTCTGTTTTCGTTTCGCATTGTGACGACTCTTTTGGCGGCGACCCCAATGTCGTTTTTGTTCCTGCGAAAGATCACAAAAAGGGCACTCTTCGCCCGATTTATTCCGGCGGAGCCCACACAAAGGCGATTGGTCATATCCCCGAAGTCGAGCACACTTACGCTTATATCGACGCTGATTTCCCCGCCATGAACGAACACGGCTTGATTCTGGCCGAATGTACTGATCTTTGCGCTTGGCTGCCGGAAACTCACTATAAAGAAGACGGCGGAATTTTTTATTCGTCTGAACTTGGGCGCGTGGCTCTGGAACGTTGCAAAACGGCGCGTCAAGCAATTAAACTTATGGGCTCCCTTGTCGACGAGTACGGGATTTACGGCAAGTCCAAGTCAATTTTTATTGCCGATAAGGACGAGGGTTGTCTTTTTGAAATGCAACCGACACCCAAGGGCGGCCTGTGGATTGCCGAAAAGATTCCCGACGGACATTTTTCCATTGCCGCCAATCAGTTGAGAATTCACGCGATACGCGAGGGCGACCCGAATCAAATTTTCAATCCGAAGTTGCCGCAGATGTTAAAAGATCTTGGCCGGGCGGCTTATGACGAGCAGGGGAATTTGGATTGGGTAAAGTCTCTGCAAGCCGAAGAAATTGACCACCCGTATTATTCAATGCGGCGTGTGTGGCGCGGCTTGAGCACCGTTGCTCCGTCAAAAAATTTTTCGCCAAAAGTCAGCGGCTGGGACTCTGATTATTATCCGTTGAGCGTTAAGCCCGATAAAAAGTTGGCGATAACCGACGTTATGAATTTGTACCGCGATTATTATCAAGGCACCGAATTTGACATGACGAAGAAAAATTCTGCGGGCGTGCACTCTTCGCCGTATGATTACACGGAAAAAAGCGAGCGGTCGATTCTTTCGGCGGATACGAGTTATTCATACGTCGCTCAAGTCAATGACAAGTTGCCCGCGCCGGTTTTTTGGCTTTCGACGAACACGCCGCTTGAAAATCCTTTCGTGCCGTTCACCGTTGCGAAAATGACTGCCGCTTACAATTTTGCGCTCAGAGACAAATACGATGATTCCAAAATATTTTGGGCGTCGAGTCAAGTCACGGCTTTGAGTCGCGGTTATTGGAATTCTTTGGGCGGCACGGTCAGCGAGGCGGTCAATCAATCCGAAAAAAATTCTCTGAAGCTTGTCGAGTCGTCGAAGGGCTTATCGAAAAATAAATTCGCCGCAACTTTGAATCAAAACGCCGTAAAAGTTTTTGACGATTGGAAAAATTTATACGCGCGGCTTTTGCTTCAATAAGACGGCGGCGCGGGCGGCAAATACAACGAGCGGCACTTGCCCGACGCCCCGACAAAATATTAATTCAAAAATTTTTTGAGGAGATGTCAATGGCAGAGATTGAAAAAACTTTTGTCGTCGAAAAATTTTGTCCCGTGTGCGAAAAAAATTTTCGTGTCGTGAAAACTCGTTCGCGGCTCATGGTTCTTCAACGCGACGACGACGCTTGCGTCCACTACGAAAATTTCAACCCGTACTTTTACACCGTGTGGGTCTGCGAACATTGCGGCTTCGCGGCGGACGAGTCGACCTTCACGAAAAAAATCCCCGACCGTCACCTGACGATTTTGCGCGCCGTGCTGCTGACGAAAAATATAAAAATTCCGTTCGTCGAGGAGCGCACGTTGGAAAATGCCTCGACTGCTTTTCGGCTGGCGTTGAAGTATCAGGAATTGATTCGCGGCAAAGCTTCCAAACGCGCCAAATACGCTCATCAGCTGGCCTGGATTTATCGCGAGGCGGGCGACAAAACTCAAGAGGCCGAATTCCTCGCCAAGGCCGCAGATTTTTACGAGGAAGCTTTGATGCGCGAAAGTTTTCCAATCGGCGAGCTGACCGACAACGCGGTTGTCTATCTCGTGGCGGCGATTTATAATCGGCTCGGTGACAGGAAGAAGGCCACGTCGTTTCTTTCGCGATTGATTAGCGACCAGGGCGTCCGCGAACGCGAACCGAGAATCTATGACAAAGCCCGCGACCTTTGGAGCGACATGCGCGCTCGAAAAAAATAATCATGAACAGGAATTTGGAATGACAGAAAAAATTTTTAAAGTCGTCGCGTGCGTCTCGTTGAGCCTGATGATTTTTGTCACGGGCTCGACGGTTTGCTCGGCGAAAAAAAAAGTTGTCCAAGAAAAAATTTTGTACATACCCCACGACAGCCGTCCGATCGTCAACAAGCACACGATTGAAATTTTGGAGAAGGCCGGCATCCAAATTATTTCGCCGCCCGCAGAGCTTTTGGGCGACAGAGAAAATTTGGGCGACCCGGATTTGCTGTGGGATTGGCTGAACAAAAACGCGAAGAAAGATTTGACGGCGGCGGTCATCTCGGCGGACTCTCTGCTTTACGGAAGTTTGGTCGGCTCGCGCAAACATGACTTCGACGGCGACACGATTTTGGCTCGGGCGGATCTGTTTAAAGAATTTCGCAGGAAGCACAAAAAATTGCCGCTGTATGTTTTCGGCTCGATCATGCGCACGCCGCGCACGGGTCTTGCTTCGGGCTACGAGGAGCCGGATTATTATCGATACTACGGCACAAATATTTTTCGACTGACGGAGCTGATGGACAAGCAGGAGCTGGAAGGTTTGACGCCGCGCGAGATTAAAGAGTTCAATTTTTTGCAGCGGTTGATTCCGACGAAAGCGATTGAAGATTGGATGGGTCGCCGCGAAAAAAATTTCGACGCAAACAAAAAATTAATCGATTGCGCCCGCGACAAAACTTTCGATTATCTTTTGCTCGGCCGCGACGACAACGCGCCCTTCTCGCAAACGCACAACGAAGGCAGAAAACTTTCGACGTACGGTAGCGGGCTAAGCGATTACATGACGACGGCCGGCATCGACGAGAT
This sequence comes from uncultured Selenomonadales bacterium, assembly GCA_946536925.1. GTDB lineage: Bacteria > Bacillota > Negativicutes > Selenomonadales > Selenomonadaceae > Quinella. The sequence goes on from CAMNFC010000027.1 coordinate 13,152, forward strand.
CGGGCTCGTGCTGTTGACGCGGGCAGTCAACGTTCGCGCGAACACCTCGCCGAAAATTTTTGTCAAATATAATTGGGGACGCGGCGGCCGGACGATTCCCGCTTATTCCGACGAGCCGATTGATGATTCGATTCGTGCGGTGATAAAAGCGGCGGGCGCAACTTTTGTCGACGACGAAGCCCGCGCAGATTTTATTCTGGCCGTGAACACGGATCCCAACGGCGAAACTTTTGAGGCAAACGACTTGCGCAACGGCGACGAACCCCGCGAAGGCACGAAATTTTTTGCCGACACCGTTCAAAATTATATCGACGGCGGAAAAAAAGTTATCGTCGCGGACGTGACTTTTTCCAACGGCTCTGACAACGCGCTCATGGCTCAGCTCAAGGAGAAAAAAATTTTGTTCAAACTCAAAGCTTACGCGGGCTGGAACACCGCCACGAATTCTGCGGGCTTCGCGCTGGGCACGGGGATTTTGTCCGCACGCATGAAAGATAACGCCGTGGACGAATTGCTCTTGCGCCGATATCTCGACGATTGGGCTTATCAAGCAAACGTCAGGCAGATGGCCGCCGCTCAACTCGATTGGATTGCCGGCGACGGTCGCTACGAATTTTTGAACGATAAACGAGATTCAGCCGCCGAAAGTTGCGCCGCGCTGTTGGAAATTTTTGTGCAGAGGAATTTGCCCAAATTCACGGGCAGCGACAACTTGATCGTCAATTTTCCGTGGAACAGAATGTTTGAGGCTGAAATTTCTTTCGGGAGGAGCACAACTCATGCAAGATAAAAATTTTATAACGGTCGCCCTGCCGAAGGGAAAACTTTTCGGATTGAGCGCGGAACTTTTAAAAAAAATCGGTTGGACGGCTGAAGGTCTCCACGAAAAATCCCGCAAGCTCATCATCGCCAACGACGACGCACGTTTAAAATTTATCATCACCAAAACCGCCGACGTGCCGACTTATGTTGAGTACGGCGCGGCGGATATCGGAATCATCGGCAAGGACGTCATCGACGAATCAGGCAAAGACGTTTACGAACTTTTGGATTTGGGCTTCGGCAAGTGTCGATTGATGATGGCCGTCCCGAAAGATAAAAAACGTCCGCGCCTCGAAGATTACGCCCAGACTCGCGTCGCCACAAAATTTCCTCACATCGCCGAAAAATTTTTCGCCGCGCAGGGAATGCAAATGGAATACATCAAACTCAACGGCTCGATTGAACTTGCGCCGATTATCGGAATATCCGAAAGTATCGTCGACATCGTGGAGACCGGCACGACCTTGCGCGAAAATAATTTGGAAGAGATCGTCACGATTATGAATTCGACGGCGCGCCTCATCGCCAACCGCGTCAGCTACAAATTAAACTTTGCGCGGATAAATTCTCTCGTCGACGACCTTGAAAAAATTTTGAGCCGTTAAAATTGCAAGCGTATGTAAATTTATATAAACCCTCGCGGAAATTTTCGGCGGGGGATTTTTTTTTGCAAACCTTGCGCCGAAATTTTTTCTGTGCTAAAATGCGCGTGTCTTTTTTCAGAGAAGAGGTGATTTATCATGTCTGCTTACTGCGAAATCTGTCAAAAGGGCGCGATGTCCGGAATGAACGTTAGCCACTCGCACTTGAAGACCAAACGCAAATGGAAGCCCAACATTCAGCGCGTGCGTGCCGTCGTCGACGGAGAAATTAAACGCGTCAACGTGTGCACCCGCTGCCTTCGTTCCGGCAAAATCCAACGCGCAATTTAATCTTCGGACAAAAAAACTCCTCGGTCGCATTTCGATTGAGGAGTTTTTGATTTCAATTTTCGACTTCAAAATCGCTGCGGAGTTTAATCGCCTCGCTGATGTGCCGCGTTGAAATTTTTTCCGCGCCGCCCGCCAAATCCGCAATCGTCCGCCCGACTTTGATAATCCTGTCGTAGGAACGCGCTGAAAGTTTTTTCGTCTCAAAAGTTTCCTTCAAAAGTTCTTCGGCTTCGGGCTCCAACACGCAAAGTTTTTGAATCAGCGCGTGGTTCATTTGGGCGTTGCAGAAAAGTTTGTATTTCTCCAGGCGTTGCGTCTGAATTTTTCTGGCGGCCGAAACTCTTTCGCGAATCGCGCTCGACGGCTCACTTCTGCGCTTGGAGCTCAAGTCATCGTATTTGACGCGGGGCACTCGGATTTTGATATCGATTCGGTCGAGCAGAGGCCCCGATAATCGTCGCGTATAATTTTTTATCTCGACGGTCGAGCAGCGGCATTGGTGATCGTTGTCGCCGTTCCAGCCGCACGGGCAAGGATTCATCGCGCAAACCAAAATCATGCTGCATGGGAAAGTTAACGTCCCGCTCACTCGGCTGATTGTGATTTGTCGTTCTTCCAGCGGCTCGCGCAAAGCCTCCAGCGACGATTTTTTGAATTCTGGCAGCTCGTCCAAAAACAAAACGCCGTTGTGAGCAAGAGTGACTTGGCCGGGCGTTGGGTTCGTGCCGCCGCCGATGATTGCCGCGGTCGAGGCGTCGTGGTTGGGATTTTGGTACGGTCGCTTCGTCATCAGCCCGTTGCCTTGAGGAAGTTTGCCCGCTATGCTGTAAATTTTCGTGACTTCCAACGCTTCGGCTCGCGTCATCTTCGGCAAGATCGAACTCATTCTTTTGGCCAGCATTGTCTTACCGGAACCCGGCACGCCAACCATTAAAACGTTGTGACCGCCGGCCGCCGCGATTTCCAGCGCACGTTTGGCCATGAATTGACCTTGCACGTCCGCGAAGTCGTCCACCAGCTCCACGAAACCTTCGGGCTCGTCGACGGGCTGCGGGGTCGCGCGTTCCAAATCTTTTTCGCCGTCGAAGAAGTCCACAAGCTCCAATAAATTTTTCGGCGCGTAAACTTCCAGGCCGTCCACCAAAAGTGCCTCGTTCACATTTTCCTGCGCGACGATTATTTTTTTGAAATTTTTGTCGCGGGCGGTCGAGGCTATCGGCAAAACGCCCGGCACGGGTCGCAAAATTCCTTCCAACGACAACTCCGCCACGAATAAAAATTCTTCGCAAACCGACGGACGCAATCTTCCCTGCGCGGCCAAAAGTCCAATCGCTATCGGCAAGTCCAAACCTGCACTTTCTTTTTTGACTCCCGCGGGCGCAAGGTTGATTGTGATTTTTTCGGTTCGCATTCTCAAGCCCGAATTTTTTATCGCAGTTCGCACTCGTTCCTTCGATTCGCGCACGGCTGTCGAGGGCAAACCAACGATGTCAAAGGCCGGCATTCCCGTCGCGCTGTCGACTTCAACCGATATTATCAAACCGTCAATCCCCGCCGTCGTCGCTCCATATGTTTTGGCGTACATTTTAAATCGTGTGCAAGCGGATGGAACTGGTGCCGCCCTCGCCGAATTTCATGCCCGCCGTCAAAATTACGAGATCGCCTTTTTGGACGAAATTTTTTTCGAGAGCGGCCGCCGACGAATAATCAATCATCTGGACGATATCGAGCCACGGCATGCCCGATATCGGATAGACGCCCCAGCGCAAGTTCAAATGCCGTGCAACTTCATCGTTTTGCGTGAAAGCGATTATCGGGGCTTTGGGTTTGTATTTCGAGACGACCCGCGTGGTGTAGCCCGAACGTGTCGGCGTGATGATTGCCGCGGCGTTGAGTTCATAGCCCAGCTGAACCGTGGCGTGAGCTATTGCGTCCGTGTGAGAATTTTTTCTGTGCATGCCCTTCTGCAAGAAAATTTCTTTGTATTCGAGCGACGACTCAATCCTCAACGCGATTTGCTTCATCATGGTTGCGGCCTCGACGGGATATTTTCCGCCCGCAGTCTCGCCGCTCAACATGATGACATCCGCTCCGTCGATTATCGCGTTGCCGACGTCGGAAACTTCAGCGCGGGTCGGACGGGGATTGACCGTCATGCTCTCCAACATTTGCGTTGCAACGACGACGGGTTTGCCCACGGCGTTACATTTCTTGATAATGTCTTTTTGGATAATGGGCACGTCTTCTGCGGGAATCTCGACGCCCAAATCGCCGCGCGCGACCATGATCCCGTCGCTGGCCGCGATAATCTCGTCGATATTTTTCACGCCTTCGAGGTTTTCAATCTTGGAAATAATTTCCATGTGGCCGCCGTTGTCTACGATAAGTTTGCGCAGAGCTTCCACGTCCGCCGCGCGTTGAATGAAACTGGCCGCCACGAAATCCATATCGTTTTCAATCCCGAAAAGAATATCTTTTCTGTCCTGTTCGGAAATGGCCGGCAAACCGAGCGCGACACCCGGAGCCGCCACACGTTTGCGAGAACTCATCTTGCCGCTGTTCAAAATCGTCGTGTAAATATTTTTGTCTTTGATCTCATCGATTTGAAGTTCGACCAGCCCGTCGTTGAGCAAAAGTTTGTCGCCGACTTTGACTTCGGTGTAAAGGAGTTTGTGCGTGACGGTCGCTTGAGTTTCGTCGCCGAGGATGTCCTCGTTGATGAGCGCGAATTTTTTTCCTTCGACGAGATTGACCGAGCCGTCCTTGAATTCGCCCAACCGCATTTCGGGGCCTTTGGTGTCGAGAATCAGCGAAATGATTTTGCCTTTTGCTTTGGCCGCGGCTTTCACGGCGTCGATGCGTTTTTTGTGGCCGGCGTGGTCGCCGTGGGAGAAGTTGAAACGGGCGGCGTTCATGCCGTTGTCGATAAGCCCGTCGATGATGCCCGGCGCGTCGGTCGCGGGTCCTTGCGTGCAGATGATTTTTGTTTTCTTCAACATAATTTTGCCCTCCGAAAAAATTTTTTTCATTATACAATAAAAGTCCGCGCAGGCAAATTTTTTTTAGTTCATCGCTCGCTCAAAATTTATCAGCGAATCGGATTTCCCCACGGCAAAAATTTTTTCGTTCGCGGCCAAAACATGACGCGGCGACGGCGAAACCAAAAGTCCCTCGCCTTGTTTTATCGCGATGACGTTCACGCCGAAATCTTCGCGCCAATTTGCTTCGAGTAAACTTTTCCCGACAAATTTTTTCGGAACCTTCAAGTTCAAAATCCCGATGTCGTCGTCGATCTCTTTCAAGTCCGAAGAATTTTTTGAAACCAAACGCCGAGCCAAACGCCGAGCCGTGTCCCGCTCCGAAAAAATCATTTCCGTCGCGCCCAAACGTTTTGCCATCTTCGCGTGCCGCTCGTCGATAGCCTTGACGATAATTTTTCCGACTTTGAATTCTTTGCAGAGCATGGTGGCCATCAAGCTCGCTTCCAAATTTTTCGAGGCGATAATCACCACGTCGAAATCCTCAATGCCGATCTCTTTTAGCGCGTGCGTGTCGCGGATATCGAAGCTCACGACTTTTGTCAAGCTGCCCGCCAAATCCGCGGCGATGTTTTCGTCTTTGTCCACGCCCAAGACGTTATAGCCCAATTCTTCCAAAGTCAAAGCAACGTTGCGGCCGAAGCGACCGAGCCCGAGCACCGCAAAATTTTTTTTGTCCATAATAACACCTCAACCAATCATAATGTCTTCTTTGGGATATTTAATGCGCGAGGTCTTTTGAGTTAAAAGCGAAAGCATGAAAGTCATAATGCCGACCCTGCCGACTAGCATAGTCAAAGCCAAAATCAATTTGCCGGCCATGCTCCAGTTGGAAGTTATGCCGATGCCCATGCCGACGGTTCCGAAAGCCGAGACGGTCTCGAAGACGACAACTTCCAGCTCGTGGACTTCGCCGTCAATCACCGACAAAATCATTCCCGCCGTCACGACCCAAATCGTGCCCATAGTGAAAATCGCAAAGGCTTGGTCGCGCAGCTCGTGAGAAATCTTGCGGCCAAAAATTGTGAGCTCGCTTTTGCCGCGGAAGACAGCCCACATCGATTGCAAGATGATAAAAAAAGTGGTGGACTTGATGCCGCCGCCCGTCGACAGAGGACTTGCGCCGATGAACATTAAAATAATCATGACGAGCTGAGTAATCTGTTCGGTCTGCATTAAATCAAAAGAGTTGAAGCCGGCCGTCCTGCACGAAACGGACGTGAAGCAAGCGTTGGCCAGTTGCGCGGGAACGGACAAGTTGCCGATGGTGTCGGGATTGTAAAATTCGACGGCGAAGATAAGGAGCGTGCCAATCAAAATCAGCGCGAGATTCATTACGATGACGATTTTTGTGTGGAGAGAAAATTTTCGCCAAGATTTTCTGTTGATGACGTCGGAGATGACGGTGAAGCCGATCCCGCCCAAAATTATCAGCAGGCCAATGCACGTCATCAAAAAATAATCGTCGTTGCGTTTGCACAGGCTGTCGTAATTTCCGAAGAGATCGAAGCCGGCGTTGCAAAAAGCCGAGACCGAATGAAAAATGCCGTAGCCGAGAGCCTCGAAGCCGAATTCGGGATAAAAGTGAATTGCCAGGACGACAGCGAAAAAAATTTCAATCGTGAGCGTGTACTTAATCATGCGGCTGATCAATTCGACCAAACCGGCTCGGCCGCCTTGATTGAGTGATTCTTGGAGCACGAGACTTTCTTTCAAACGGAAGCGATAACCCATGGTGTGGACGGCCAACGTCGCCAATGTCATAATGCCGAGGCCGCCGACTTGAATTAAAAAGAGCATTACGATCTTGCCGAAGAAAGTTAAATCGTTGTGCAAATCGACGACAGTCAAACCCGTGACGCAGGAGGCCGAAGTTGAAACGAAGAGCGCGTCGACGGGGTGCAAGCCCGCGTTATTCGTCGTGCTCCAGGGCAACATGAGCAAAACGGTTCCCAAAAGAATCATCATCACGAAGCTGAGCAAAATAATCTGCGTGGGTTTGAAGCGGAAAAGTTTTTCTAATCTGTCCAAAAAATTCATCCTTCCAAAAGATTTTCGACAGATTAAAACTTAGGCGCGAGGAAATAAAATCCTGCCGTTTACGGGAAGAAAATTTTGAGCGTGGCCTCGTCGGATTTTTTTCCGAAGTAAGAGCCGATTAAAAACAGAATCAGCGAGCAAGTTATCCCGATTGTGATTTGGTGGAGGTTAAAAATTTTGAAGCCCGCGGCTTGAGTGGCGCAATAAATTATCGTGCCGCCGATCATCGAGAGCATCGCGCCTGATTTGTTTGCGCCCTTCCAAAAAAGACCGAGGAGCAGCGTCCAGAAAAAAGCCGTCTCCAGCCCGCCGAACGCAAACATATTTATCAGCCAAATCAAACTCGGCGGGGTCAAAGCGATGACGAAAACAATCGCGCCGATGACAGCGGTAGTCGTCATGGATAAAATTTTCACGCGCGAGGGAGTTACGCTCAAAGAATTTTTTTCGGCGTAGTGGAGATAAACGTCTTTGATGATTGCGCTGGACGCGACGATGAGCAAACCTGAAATGGTTGAAATACTCGCGGCAAGAGGCCCGATAATCGCCAGGCCTACGAGTTCGGGCGGCATAGCTTTAACAATCGTCGTGGGGATAATGTTATCGACGCCGCCATAATCAGCCGCATTGCCCGTCAAAACTCCGTGCGCCAAAATCCCCGTGAAATTTATTCCGATGTTCATGAAGCCGACGACGACCGTACCGATGAGCATTGCCTGATGAAGCCCGTGAGTATTTTTGTAACTTATCCCGCGAACGACCGATTGAGGCAGAGCGATTGTACAGATTCCGACGAGGAGCCACTGCGTGAAATAAATCGTCCAGGGCATGTTCCCGAAGCTGAACGGCTCGAACAATTCGGGGTGATTAATTTCAATCGTGGCCATGATGTTATCGTAGCCGCCGCCCGCTTTCAAAACGTAATGCAAAAGCAAAACGATTCCGATCATCATAATCAACGCGCAAAGGGTATCGGTCAACGCAACGGCGCGGAAGCCGCCAATCGAAGTATAAATGACGACGACCAGCCCGAAGAGAATCAGTCCCGCCTCGTAGCTGTAGCCCGTGACCGCCGCGAATAATTTTGCACCGCCGACAAATTGAGCAGTCATCGTTCCGCCAAAAAATAAAACTATAACGAACGCCGCGACCGCCGCCAGAAAATCAGATTGGAAACGAGCGCGGATTATGTCGACGACGGTCACCGCATTGAGCTTGCGAGCCAAAAGAGCGACGCGCTTACCAAAAATTCCGAGCACTAAAAAAATTGCCGTGACCTGAACGACCGCCATATAAACCCAGCCGAAGCCGACTTGAAACGCCATGCCGGGGCCGCCGACGAAACTTGAGACGGAACTGTACGTCGCGACCGTCGTCATGGCCAGGACGAAGCCGCCGAGCTGCCGATTGCCGATAAAATAGTTGCTGACGAAATTTTTTCCCGCCTGCTTGTTGCGGACGTAAATACTTATCACGACCATGAACGCCATAAAAAAAATCAGCGGGGCGAGCGCGGACAAATTTCCTTCAGTCATTTTCATCACCGCCCAAGTCAATGTCTTTGAACAAAATTTTGCTCAAGATTGCGCTGATAAAAATTGCGACGAGCCAGACGCCGACCGTGCCCAGGACAGCCCACAGCGGCAGATGAAAAATTTTCACGTCGAGGGAAGCCGTGCCGAAGCCCGCGACCAACCAAAAAATAATCAGCCCGCAAAGCGCAAGACCCGTGTAAATCGCCTCGCGCCTGACCAGGCTGAACTTTTGCGCGTCACTCATCGACGCACGAGAATTTTTTTTCATGCGAAAACCTCCAAGTCTCGTCTCCCGTTTGAGAGTACAAGCTTTTTTTCCGCGCGAATTTTATATTACGGCCGCCGCGCTGTCAAATCGATTTGCTTTGTGCGTCGAAAAATTTTATAATCCTTGAAAAGATTTTGGGAGCTGATATTTTGAAATTTGCAAAGCGCATGGAAAATTTCGGCGAAGGAGTTTTCTCACGTCTCGCCGCAATGAAGCAGAAAAAAATTTCGTCGGGCGCGCACGTCTTCGATCTTTCAATCGGCGCACCGAATATTCCGCCGCCCGCGCACGTCATGAAAATTTTGGCCGACGAGGCACTCAAGCCGGAAAATTATGTTTACGCGATAACCGACACGCGCGAACTTTTGAACGAGGCGGCCGCTTGGTATCGTCGACGCTACGGCGTGGATCTCGACCCTGCGGAGGAAATTTGTTCGCTGTGGGGTTCGCAGGAAGGTTTGTCGCATCTCGCGCTGACTTTGATTGACGAGGGCGATTTAACTTTGGTGCCCGACCCGTGCTACCCGATTTTTGCCGACGGAGCGAAGTTGGCCGGTTCAAAAATTTTTTTCATGCCGCAGCTGCGCGAAAACGATTACGTGATTCAGCTTGAAAAAATTCCCTCCGACGTTGCAGCCCGCGCAAAATTTATGATCGTCTCCTATCCGAACAACCCGACGACGGCCGTTGCGCCCGCAGATTTTTACGAGCGGCTGATTCACTTCGCAAAGAAAAATGATATCGTCGTCCTGCACGACAACGCCTACAGCGAGCTGATTTTCGACGGCACGCGCGGCTTGAGTTTTTTGAGTTTCGACGGAGCAAAAGATGTCGGCGTCGAGTTCAATTCCCTCTCGAAAACTTACGGCTTCGCGGGCGCACGTGTCGGCTTCTGCCTTGGCAATCGCGATATCGTCCGTCGATTCAAACTTTTGAAGAGCAACATTGACTACGGATTATTTTTGCCGATTCAAAAGGCGGCGGTCGCTGCGTTGCAAAGTCCGCAAGAAGTCATCGACGCGACCCGCGCGGCTTACATCGAACGGCGCGACGCTCTGGTTGACGGCTTGAACGCGGCGGGTTGGCAGATCGACAAACCGCGGGCGACGATGTTTGTTTGGGCTCCCGTCCCGAAAAAATTTGGCACGTCGGAAAATTTCGTCAAACTTCTGCTGGAAAAATCTTCCGTGATGATGACGCCGGGCAGTGCCTTCGGTCCGAGCGGCGAGGGCTTCGTGAGGATGGCATTAGTTCAAACCGCCGACACGATGAAAAAAATCGTCGCACAAATTCAACGGACGATTGAGTTTTAAAAAATTTTTTGCACGAAAAAAGCCGTGTCGAAGGGCACGGCTTGAAATTTCTTTGTGGCAGGGGCAGAAGGACTTGAACCCTCAGCCTACGGTTTTGGAGACCGTTGCTCTACCAATTGAGCTATACCCCTGTGGGGCGACTCGTGGGAATCGAACCCACGCATATCGGAGCCACAATCCGACGTGTTAACCACTTCACCAGAGCCGCCGTTTTAAATTAAGCCTTGAATCTTTTCAGACCCAAGGCTGAGGATTTTAGCGGCAAATACCTAATCTCCCGGGGCGTCGCCACCCAAGTACCATCGGCG
>CAMNFC010000028.1 GCA_946536925.1 uncultured Selenomonadales bacterium
ACACTTTCGGCTACGTCAGCGAAATTTCCGACGCCGAACTCGAAACGAAAAAAGAGGAAGGCTACAAGTCCGGCGACATCATCGGCAAGTTCGGCCTGGAAAAAATTTACGATAAAGAAATCCGCGGCGAAAACGGCGGCGAACAAGTTGAAGTCGACGTGACGGGCAAACCCGTGCAAATTTTGGGAAAGAAGGAACCCAAGCCCGGCTACGATTTGATTTTGACGATTGACAGAGATTTACAGGTCGCGGCGGAAAAAGCTGTCGACGACATGCTCGGTCAACTCGGCTGTCACGCGGCGGCGGCGGTCGTCTTGAATCCTCAAACGGGCGAAGTCCTGGCCATGGTCTCTCGTCCCGCTTTCGACCCGAATCTTTTTGCTCACGGCATCTCGACAAAAGATTGGAAGGCGATAAACGAAAATCCTTACCACCCGATGGACAACAAGACAATCACCGGCGAATATCCGCCCGGCTCGACGTTCAAAATCGTAACGGGCACGGCGGCTCTTGCGGCGGGAAAAGTTTCTCCCGACGAAACGATTTTCGACGGCGGAACTCACTGGCTCGTCCCAAAAGGCAACGCGGGCGGCGAAGCTCTCGGCTGGATAAATTTTCACACTGCGCTCTCTCACTCCGACAACGTTTACTTTTACGAGATGGGAAATCGTCTGGGCGTCGACACTTTGGAACGCTACGCAAAAATGTTCGGGCTCGGCTCCGTCACGGGAATCGATCTGCCCTATGAATCGCCCGGCCTGGCTGATTGGAAAGAATACAAGCTCAAAGTTTACGGCGAAGAATTTTTTCTCTCCGAAGTCATGGACGCTTCAATCGGTCAGGGCTTCAACCTCGTGACGCCCCTGCAAGCCGCAATGGTCATGGGCGAGATTGCCGCCAACGGAAAAAGATTCAAGCCGCACGTCGTCAAACAAATCATCACGCAGGACAAAGAAGTCATAAAAGATTTTCAGCCCGAACTCGTCAGCGAACTGCAAGTCGAGCCGTGGATCATCGAGCTGGTTCAATCGGGCTTGCACGACGTCACGGTCAACGGCACGGCCGCCAGAAATTTTGCCGGCTTTCCATATGACATCGCGGGCAAAACCGGCACGGCCGAAAATTCTCAAGGCACGGATCACGGCTGGTTCGTCGGCTACGGCCCCTTCGACAACCCGACAATTTCCGTGGCGGTCATCGTCGAGCAAGGCGGATTCGGCGCGAGCTCAGCGGTTCCAATCGGTCGCCAAATCATGGAGGCGGCCTTCAATCTTATGGTTCAGCGCGGCGAAATGGTTGCTCCTCCGTCCAAGCAATAAAAATTTGCGGGAGTGATCATCGTGGAAAAAAATTTTATCGATGAGTTGAAATCTTTGCGGAAACTTGAAAACAGTCTCGTTGCTTTCCTGCCGGAGCTGTTGGAAAAATTTTTCGGCGGCGAAATCGACGAGGCGACTTTCAAAAGAGAATTTAAGGATAAATCCTGTCAGTCGAAAATGTATCTCGCGTATATGCCGCAAGACCTCCTCGACGCCAATCAACAAATTTTCGATAATGAATTTTGTTTTGCGGACAAAATTAATGATGCGATTTTTAAAAAAGAATTGAGCGGGCAAGAACTCAAAGACGCGCTGAAAAAATTTATCGTCGAATACAACGCGGCCGACACTTGACGCGCGGAAAAAATTTTTTGCGGGAGTCTTCGGGCTCTCGTTTTTTTGTTGCAAATTTCATTGTCAATCGCTGCGATTTATGATTTAATATCGAAAAAAATTTTTTGAGGACAGGAAGTGATTTTATGGACGCACTTATTCTTTCGCGCCTGCAGTTCGCGATAACCACGTTGTATCATTTTTTGTTCGTGCCCGTGACTTTGGGCTTGTCGATTTTCGTCGCGCTGCTTGAGATGTGGTATATCAACAGCGGCAGCTACGAGGAGCGAATCAAACTCAAAAAGCTCGTGAAATTTTTCGGGACAATCTTCCTGATAAATTTTGCAATGGGCGTCGTGACCGGCATCGTGCAGGAATTTCATTTCGGCATGAACTGGTCGGAGTACGCGCGCTTCATGGGCGACATTTTCGGCGCACCGCTCGCGCTTGAGGCTTTGACGGCATTTTTCATCGAGTCAACTTTCATCGGGCTGTGGATTTTCGGCTGGGACAAACTCAGCGAGAAATTTCACTGCCTGTGCATTTGGATCGTCGCTTTCGGCTCCAACCTTTCGGCTTTTTGGATTCTTGTGGCCAATTCGTTCATGCAACACCCCGTCGGCTACGCGATTGAAGACGGCCGCGCGGTCATGACGGATTTTGGTGAGCTCGTCACAAATCCCTACGTCCTGGGCGAATATTCTCATGCGTTTTTCGCGGGCATAACGACGGGCGGATTTTTGGTCATCGTCGTGAGCGCGTGGAAGATTGCGACCGACGAGGCCTCGCGAGAAATTTTTGTTCGGACGTTGCGCCGCGCTGTCCTCTACACGCTCGTCGGGACTTTGGGCGTCATGGGTTCGGGTCACATGCATGCGCAATATCTGGCGGAAGGCAACCCGATGAAGCTTGCATCGTTTGAGGCTCTGTGGGAGACGGAAAACCCCGCGCCCTTCGCAATCGTCGCAGACATCAACCAAGAAGAAAGACGCAACGATTTTGAAATTACAATCCCGAAAATGTTTACGTTCATGGTGCACAACTCTTTTGAAGGCGAAGTCAAAGGCATTAACGATCTTCAGCGCGAGGCCGTCGAAAAATATGGCAGCGGCTATTACATTCCAAACGACGTGCGCGGCATGTTCTGGAGTTTCCGTGCGATGGTCGGTGCGGGCGGCTTGATGTTGTTTATCGTCTTCGTGACGGGCTGTCTTGTCTTTTTCTGCCGCGAAAAAATTAAAGATCATCTGTGCTGTTTAAAAATGATGCCGCTCCTTTTGCCCATTCCGTTCGTCGCCAACTCTGCGGGCTGGTACATCGCCGAGGCGGGTCGTCAGCCGTGGATTGTCGTCGGCCTGCAAAAAACGGCGGTCGCGGTCAGCCCCAATCTTTCGGCCGGCGAAGTCTGGGTGACTTTAATCGGCTTCACGGCAATTTATCTTTTCCTGGCAGTCTTGGCGGTTTTCGCCGCGGTCATGTTCATTCGGCGCACTCACATCACGGAGGACGAGGAGTGATTTGCAATGACAGAACAAGAACAAATTAATGCTGACGTTCAAAGACAGTTGGCCTTGCAAGACGCAAAATTTAATATGTTCGTTGACGAAATGCGCGACTTCAAAACTGAAATGCGCGACCGCGACAATCAACGAGCAACTGAAATTCGCGAGATTCGCCAAGACATGAAGGACATGCAAACTCGTTTGGACGCAAAGATTGACAACATTGGCAATCACGTGAGAAATTTGTCAGTCGCCACGATTATCGGCGTCGCCACCATCGCTATAACTGTCGTTTATTCAATTTTGACGCGCTGAAAGGAGAGTGAGGACTGTGGATTTAAATATCGTTTGGTTCATTTTGATAACGGTGCTCTTCACGGGATTTTTTATCCTGGAGGGCTTTGATTACGGCGTGGGCATGATGTTGCTCGGTCGCCCGAAAAACGAACGCTCGCAATTTGTCCGCGCAATCGGGCCGGTGTGGGACGGCAACGAAGTTTGGATGATAACGGCGGGCGGCGCGACTTTTGCGGCCTTCCCGCACGTCTACGCCACGATGTTCAGCACATTTTATCTCGCGCTGTTTTTGATGTTGCTCGCGCTGATTATGCGCGGCGTGGCCTTCGAACTGCGCGGCAAACTAAAATATTCGGACTGGATAAATTTTTGGGACTGCTCAATCATGTTCGGGAGCTTTGTGCCGGCGTTGCTGTGGGGCGTGGCCGTCACCAATCTCCTGCGCGGCGTGCCGATAGATTTTCAAATGCATTACGTCGGAACTTTTCTTGACCTGTTGAGCCCGTGCGCGCTGCTCGGCGGAATTTTCTTCGTGCTGCTGTTTGCCTTCCACGGAACAAATTTCTTGCTGATAAAAATCGCGGACAAAGGCTTGCTCGAAGAATTGCAGAAAAAAAGTTTTTGCCTGGGATCGTCCGCGCTGGTCGGTTACGTTTTGTTCGCGGCAGCCATGGCGCACGACACGGATATTTTGTCCAAGCCGGGCACGATAATTTTACTCGGCCTCTCAATCGCCGCGTTGATTGCAAGTTGCGCGAGTGCAAAGAGAGGTTGCGGTTGCCGAGCGTTCATCTCGTCGACGCTCAGCGTTGCTTTCTTGACGATCGGATTTTTCACCGCGCTCTTCCCGCGAATCATGGTTTCGAGTCTTTCGCCGGAATGGAGCCTGAATATTTACAACGCCGCCTCGACGCCGCACACGTTGACGCTCATGACGATTGCCGCCGCAATTTTCGTCCCGATCGTTTTGCTCTATCAGGGTTGGACGTATAAAGTTTTCAAAGACCGCGTGACGCCCGCAGACGTTCACTACCACTGAAAAATTTTTTAACTCAAGAGCCGTCTCCGATTTTTGGAGACGGATTTTTTTTGCGCTCAAGGTTAACAACTCGAATCGTTGACGTTGACAGTCGGCAGGTATATAATCGGCGCGTTGACGATTGGAGGAAAAATTTATGCAAGTGAGGGACTTGACGAAGATGGCAATGTGCGTGGCTCTGTGTTGTGTGACGGCGCACATCTCGTTCCCGTTGCCGTTCACGCCGGGCTACGTTACCGCGTTGACGTTCGCGATGAGTTTGGCGGCCTATCTTTTGTCGCCGCGGCAAACGTTCACGGTAATTTTTTTGTACATTTTAATGGGCGCGGTCGGATTGCCGGTCTTCGCCAACGGAGAAGGTTTGAGCCGATTGGTCGGCCCCGTCGGAGGATTTTATTTCGCGTGGCTCGTCGCCTATCCGCTGCTGTGTTTGGCAAAAGGTTCGCCGAATTTAAAACGTTACGCGCTGACAAATATTTTAATCGCCGTGCCGATAACTTACGTCGGAGGATTAATCTCGATGATTTTGCTGCTCGACGTGAATCTTTGGCAGGCGTTGACGATGGCGGTCTTCCCGTTTGTGTTCGGCGACGTGCTTAAAGCGGTTGCGGCGGCAGTTTTGGGCGTAAAATTGCAAAAAATTTTGGAGGAGCGATGAATTTTGATTGCAGAAAGAATAATTGACGGAAAACGCCTTAAACCCGACGATAATTTGGATTTTTTGTTGACAACACCGCTTGAACAGCTTCAGACGGGCGCAAAATTGATTCAAAAAGAATTTTTCGGCAATCATATCGATTTTTGCACGATTATTAACGGAAAAAGCGGTCGTTGCGGCGAAAATTGCAAAAAATTTTGGAGGAGCGATGAATTTTGATTGCAGAAAGAATAATTGACGGAAAACGCCTTAAACCCGACGATAATTTGGATTTTTTGTTGACAACACCGCTTGAACAGCTTCAGACGGGCGCAAAATTGATTCAAAAAGAATTTTTCGGCAATCATATCGATTTTTGCACGATTATCAACGGAAAAAGCGGTCGTTGCGGCGAAAATTGCAAATATTGCGCTCAATCCGCCCGACATAAGACCGGAATTGCCGAATATCCCTTCTTGTCGCCCGAAAAAATCTTGAAAGTCGCCCTCGATGACGAAAAAGCCGGCGTAAATCGATTTTCTGTCGTCACCAGCGGCCGAAATCTCGACGAAAACAGCTTCGAGCGGGCGATTGAGGCTTATAAAGTCCTCCACGCCAAATTAAAGATAAATTTATGCGCTTCGCACGGGATTTTGACCTTTGAACAGCTGAAAAAATTAAAATCGGCCGGCGTTACGCGCTATCATCACAATTTGGAGACTTCGCGGCGATTTTTTCCGCAAATTTGCACCACTCACACCTTTGAAGACCGAATCCGCACGATTAAACTCGCTCAAGCCGCTAATTTGGAAGTTTGCAGCGGCGGAATCATCGGTATGGGCGAAAATTGGCAGGATCGAATCGATTTGGCCTTTGAACTCGCAAATTTGGGCATAAAATCCATTCCGATTAATATTTTGAACCCGATCAAGGGCACGCCGCTAGAAAATTTAAAAATTCTCGCGCCCGAAGAAATTTTGCGCACAATTTCAATTTTCCGCTACATAAATCCGACTGCGCACATCAGATTGGCCGCCGGAAGAAAATTTTTGCCCGATAACGGCGCGTCAGCCTTTTTGCACGGCGCATCGGCCGCGATTACAGGAAATATGCTCACCACGTCGAATACGAACATCAAAAGCGATTTAAAAATGATTTTTGAACTCGGATTGACGAATAAATTTCAGGAGGAATGATTTATGAGCAGAATTTTGATTTCGGACGACAAAAAATCGATCATTATGCTGATTACGGGCGGCGGAACGGATATTTCTTGCGGCGGAAAGCCCATGAACTTCTTAAAAGCCAACATAACCGACGCCGCGCAGGAAAAACACGTCCCGCAAGTGGAAATCGACGGCAAAAAAGTCAAAATTAAGGTCGGAAGCGTCACTCACCCCATGACCGAGGCGCATTTGATTCAATGGATTTATCTCCAAACGAAAAAAGGCGGGCAATACGTCCATTTGAGCGCGAATGACGCCCCCGAAGCCGAATTTATCGTTGCTGACGGCGACGAACCCATTGCCGCTTACGAATTTTGCAACTTGCACGGACTTTGGATGGCTAAAATCGCTTGACAGGCGGTGATTTTCATGGCGAACGACAATTTTAACCTCGACGAGCGCGTCACGAGTTTGGAAAGACAAGTGTCTGTAGTGGCGGCGAAAGTTGATGCCCTCTCTGATAAAATCGATTTGGTTGTAAGCGAAATGCAAGCCAATCGTGCTCGGCAAGATGCGGACATTCGTGAAATTCGTGCTCGACAAGATATCGACATGAAAGAGATTCGCGAAATTCTGAATAACAACGTGCGCAACATGTTCATCACGGTGATAATCGGCGTCGGAGCAATGGTCGTCGCCGTTCTCATGAAGTAAAACCGTTTTTTGCAAAAAAAATCCCCTCGCAACCTCGCGGGGGGAAATTTTTTTTTATTTGAAGTCGGCGGAAGAAATTATCGGCTCAAAATCGTCAGGATTAAAATTTTCTGGCTCATTAAAAGTTTTTTCGAGTAAAAATCTTTTTCCGTCGAAATCGGGCGAATTATTCTTGTCATCGAAGCTCGCGCGGCATTTCGGATAAGATTTGCAGCCCCAAAACTCTCCGTTCTTGCCTTTTCGCTTCACAAGTGCCGATCCGCACCTCGGACACTTAAAAACGCCTTCAACTTCCGAAAATTTCGCTTTAGTCGCCTCTTTGCAAAGTTTTTCCGTGAATTTTACCTGCCCCGACAAAAAATCTTCCAAAGTTCCGTCGCCAAGGCTCATCGAATGTAATTTATCCTCCCAAATTGCCGTCGAATCGGGAAAAATCATCTCATCGGGCAGCGCGTCTATCAAAATATAAGCTTTTTCCGTCGGATACAGCTTTTTTTTGTCGATTTTTAAAAATCCGCGCCGTGTAAGGTCGTCGATTATCGCCGCGCGCGTCGCTTCCGTCCCGATTCCGTAAACGTCCTTTAATTGCTTCTTCGCGTCGGGATTTTTAACGTATTTGTGAATATTTTTCATTCCGTCCACCAAACTCGACGATGTAAACCTTTCGGGCGGTTTTGTCACACTTTTTTTGAGTTTTGACTGTTTTTGAGTGACTTTATCGCCTTTTTTCATGCGCGGAAGAAGATTTTCGACCTCATCATCGGCTTTTTGCTTCGGTGCAACGTAAAATTCGCGCCAACCGATTTTTTTAACGACTTTTCCACGCGCAGAAAAAATTTCGCCTTTATAACTGACTTCAACAACGGTTTCGTCGTAAATATGCTTAGAAAAGAACTGAACCGCGTAATTTTTGGCAATTAAATTGTAAATATTCATTTCAACCGCGGATAATTGCATTTTCAGCGGTTTTTGCGTCGGAATTATCGCGTGGTGCGCCGAAATTTTTTTATCGTCCCATGCGCGGCTTTTTATCGTAAAATTCGCGTTTAAGGCCAGTTTTTTTAAATTTTCGTCGTTCGAGGCCGTTAAATTCTTTAAAATCCTCTCCGCGTCATGAAATTGCGTCGTCGGAAGAAAATTACAGTCCGAACGCGGGTATGTCGTCAATTTTTTCTCGTAAAGGCTCTGCGCGGCGTCCAAAACCTGCTGCGGCGTGTATCCGAATGATTTTCCCGCAGAAATTTGCAAATTCGACAGCGAAAACGGCAATGGTGGCGATTCTTCGCGCTCTTTCGTCGTAAATAACACAATTTTTCCGTCGTGCGGCGCGTCAGAGAACTTTTTCAGCAATTTTTCCGCAAATTTCTTGTCAATCAGGCGTTTTTCGCCGTCAAATGCTTCAGTTTCCAACATTTTCTCCGACGGCTTGAATTTTGCCAAAAATTTCCCGTTTTCATGCTCGAATATCGTAAAAATCGTAAAAAAATCTGTCGGCTTGAAATTTTTTATTTCGCGCTCACGTCGTACGACCAATGCAAGCGTCGGAGTTTTCACGCGACCAATCGGCAAAATTAAATCGTGTCCAAGTCTTCTCGCCGCCAAAGTGTACGCCCGCGATAAATTCATGCCAATCAGCCAATCCGCGCGACTTCTGGCCAATGCAGACTGTTTTAAGTTGAAAAATTCGCCGTTATCGCGGAGATTTTCGTTTGCGCGTAAAATACTCGTCTCGTCCAGCGCATTCAGCAAAATTCTTTTGACGGGCTTCGTATTTCCCAAAAAATCAAGCACTTCGTCGACTAAAAGCTGTCCTTCGCGGTCAGGATCGCCTGCGTGAATGATTTCGTCCGCTTTTTCGATTAATTTCTTCACGATTTGAAATTGTTGCACGGTTTGCGGGTTTATTTCCATTTTCCACGCTTTCGGGACTATCGGAAGGTCTTCCGCGCGCCAAATTTTGTATTTCGGGTCGTAAATTTCGGGTTTAACCAGTTCAAGCATGTGTCCGAACAGCCAAGTGACGATTCCGCCCGAAGTTTTTATGAATCCGTTGCCTTTTTGCGGATTTTTCAAGACTGCGGCCAATTCTCGCGCCATTGACGGCTTTTCTGCTATGTAAAGTCTCAATTTTATTCACCTCGCGCTGATTTTAGCAAAAAAAATCCCGTCGGTCGACGGGAAAAACGTTTTTAGCAGATTTATTTGTCGTTTTGCTCAGAATTTCTGTCAGGCGGCGGTAAAGGCCTTCCGTTTGAATCTTTGGGCGGTTCGGGACGGTTTGAATCGTCAGAATTTCTGTCAGGCGGCGGTAAAGGCCTTCCGTTTGAGTCTTTCGGCGGTTCGGGTCGATTTGAGCTGTCAGAATCCTTTTGACCGAATTTTTCGCGCGTTTTATCGATTTTTTCCTTGGTTTTGTCAATTTTATCCGAATTTTGCCGTTCCGCAAAGAGTTTGTAGCCCGCATGCGCCGTTTGAGCGTCAATCGCACCCGTTCCAAACAAAAACGCGCCGATTATCAGCCCGACAAAAAGTTTATTCATAAAAATCACTCCAAAACTATTTTTGGCAGATTATATCATTCCAAAAAAAATTTTCATTGGATTTCGATTAAATTTTGCTGAATTGAATGTTATAAAGATTGCTGTAGACGCCTCCGAGTGCCAAAAGTTCTTTGTGCGTGCCCGATTCGCAAATTTTTCCGTGATCGATGACGAAAATCTTATCCGCGGCAAAAATCGTGCTCAATCTGTGCGCAATTACAAAGCTCGTACGCCCAATCATCAATTCATCAAGCGCAGATTGTACAATTTTCTCACTTTCCGTGTCCAAAGCACTTGTTGCCTCGTCGAGAATCAAAATTTGCGGATTTTTCAGCATCGCACGCGCAATCGCCATTCTTTGACGCTGTCCGCCGCTCAAATTCAGTCCGCGCTCGCCAATTTTCGTTTGATAGCCGTCGGGAAGGTCTAAAATGAATTTATCGGCGTTTGCAGCCTTCGCAGCCGCAATAACTTCGTCATCAGTCGCATTTAATCGCCCGTAACGGATATTTTCCATGACAGTCGTCGAAAAAAGCAAAGTTTCCTGCGGTACAATGCCGATTTGCTCCCTTAAACTGTCAATTTTCACGTCACGAATGTCAAAACCGTCAATTTTAATCGATCCGGCCGTCACATCGTAAAATCTCGGAATTAAATTCGCAATAGTCGATTTTCCAGCACCGCTGGGCCCGACAAACGCAATCATCTGCCCCGGTTTGACTTCAAAGCTCACATTTTCCAGCGCATTGTGAATTCCGTCGTAACTGAACGTCACATTCTCGATTTTTACGTTTCCGACGACTTTCGGAAGCTCAATCGCGTCTTTTTTGTCATTTACGGTTTCGGGAAGGTCTAAAACGCCAAAAATCCTGTCAATCGCCGCCATTGCCTTCTGAAGTCGCCCGTAAATGCGAGAAAGTCGTTTAACGGGGTTTGCAAGGTTCACTGCGTACGTCAAAAACGCTACCAACGCGCCCGCAGAGATTTTTCCGTTCACAACCTCGTATCCGCCGAACCAAACGATAAAAGTTACCGCAACTGCCGCCAAAAACTCGACTGTTGGCGTCAAAAGGCTCGAAATCTTCACATTATCGATTGTAGCCTTGAAATTCAGCTCATTTTCCACTTTAAAGCGGTCAATCTCGTATTTTTCGCGCACAAATGACTTTACAACACGAATTGACGAGATACTTTCCTGCAAAAGCGACGTTATGTCCGCTAATTTCTCCTGAATCACTCTGCTCGTCGATTTTATCTTTTTTCCAAAGATTCTCATCGAAATTCCGACCAATGGAACCGTTATAAGCGTTAAAAGCGTCAATTTCCAGTCCAAATAGAACATCATCGCGATTGAACCGATTAAAATTGCTCCTTCGGTGAACATTTCGATTAAATTGTCGACCAAAGCCGATTGAATCGCCCCGACATCGTTTGTAAGGTAGCTCATAGTCTCGCCGGTCTGGTGTTTGTCGAAATAAGCCATCGGCATGCGCTGAAATTTCCTAAACATGACTTCGCGCACGTCAACGACCACTCTTTGGCCGATATACGACACCAAATACGATTGTCCGTAGTAAAAAACGCCTCGAATCGCGAAAACCACGACAATACTAACCGAAATGAAGTTCAACATGGCCATATCGCGTTCGGCAAGCACTTTATCAATCATATCTTTGATTATCCACGGCAAATACAAGTTCGCGCCCGACGCGCAGATAATACAGACGATTGCAAGGCCAAATCGCCCCAAATACGGCTTGATATACGCCAAAAGTCGCTTATAATTCTTCATTTCTTGCAGTCTCCAAGATTTTTTTTGCTACACGAGCCGCCGCGCCCGATTTTCCGAGTTTTTCGCAGGCAGATTGCAATTTTTTCACGATAAGCGGCCGATTGTCAAGAATATTCGTCAATTCGGCTGAAATTCTTTGCGGCGTCACGTCATCTTGCAATAATTCGGGCAAAATTCCTTCGTCGGCCAAAATATTCGGCAAACTGAAGAATTTTATGTCGACCAACAGCTTTCCGATTAAAAAATTCAGCGAATTCATCTTGTAAAGCACGACGCACGGCAAATTTAGTAGTGCAGCCTCCAAAACGACCGTTCCAGACGTCGCAATCGCCGCGTCAGCGATGTTCATCAAGTCATATCGCCGTTTTGACTCGACAATTTCTATATTTAATCCTTTTACGTCGATTAAATTTGAAATTCCGTCGGCTGCGGGCAAAAAAAATCGTTTTTCGGGGAAAAATTTCACGGTTTCGAGCATTGGCGGCAGTAAAAGTTTAATTTCTTGCTTCCGAGAGCCCGGCATTAGCAAAATTACCTGTTCAGACTCATTTATTTTGAAAAATTTTCGAGTTTCGGCCTTTGACATCGAAGTTTTTACCGTATCGACCAGCGGATTGCCCAAAAAAAAGATTTTTGCGCCCGCAGATTGATAAACAGGCAATTCAAACGGGAAAATCGCGATAAAAACGTCCGCAATCGCCGCGCAGTCTTTTGCACGACCTTTTCGCCACGCCCAAGCACTCGGAGGCACGTACGACAGGATTTTTACGCCAAATTTTTTAACTCGACGCGCCAAACGCCAATTAAAATCGGGATAATCGATTAAAACGAGCAAATCGGGGCGTTCGGAGCGAATAATTTCAGTTAAATCGTCTAGAAGCCGAAAAATCTTGCGTAAATTCTTCAAAACCTCAACGACGCCCATGATATTATAATTTTTGAAGTTGCGAACGAGTTTAACGCCCTCTTGAGCCATTAAATTTCCTCCTAAGCCGAGAATTTCGGTTGACGGGGCGATTTTTTTAATTTCGCGAGCCAAAGACGCGCCGTGAACGTCCCCTGAGGCTTCACCGGCGGAAAAAAACAGTTTCAAAGCTCGAAAACCTCCTTTTTTAGCAATTATATTGGTGCGAGAGCAAAATTTCAACATGGAACGTTGATTTTCGGCTCAAAATTGATTTTTTCGTCTCAAAACTGATTTTTGCGGCTTAAAACTGATTTTGGAGCTTTGAAACGATTTTTGCGGCTCGAAAACGGGTTTGAAGGTCGATTTGGAGGCTAAAATGACAAAATCCAATATATTGGATTTGAACGGCCAAAAAATGGCGTGATTATGCGGCTAAATTTTACCCCCGCCAAATGAGGTCGTTTTTTTCGTTCAAAATGAGTTTTCCGCGTCCGTGGCAAAAAAAATCGTCTCTAAAGGTGTTTTGGAGGCTAAAATTACGAAATCCAATATATTGGATTTTGTGTCGCGTCAGAATGCGGATTTTTCGGCACCCCGCCAAATGAGGTCGTTTTTTTCGTTCAAAATGAGTTTTCCGCGTCCGTGGAATTGAAAAATGGCAAAAAAAATCCCCTCCGACGTTTGGAGGGGGAAAATTTTGATTTTGAGCGATGAATCAGACGTTTACGCCGTAATTTTTGCCGAGAGCCGCCAAACCGCCGCTCCAACCTGCTCCGATAGCGTTAAATTTCCATTCTCCGCGATTTCGATAGATTTCACCGACGACAACGGCCGTTTCGACGGAAAAATCCTCGCCGAGGTCGTAACGAATGAGCTCTTTGCCGGTTAAATCGTCGACAACGCGGATATAAGCGTTGGAAACCTGCCCAAAAGTCTGTTTTCGGGCGTCTGCGTCGTAAATCGTGACGGTGAAGTCGATTTTTTCGACATTTGCGGGCACGAGCGACAGATCGATCTTAATTTCTTCGTCATCGCCCTCGCCTTCGCCGGTCAAATTGTCTCCCATGTGCTCAACGGAGCCGCTTTTGTGTTTTAAGTTGTTGTAGAAGACAAAATCGTCATCGGAATTGACTTTTCCGCTTGAATTGAGCAAAAAAGCCGCCGCGTCGAGGTCGAAGTCGTGTCCGCCGTCATATTTGTTGACATCCCAGCCCAAACCGATTAAAAGTTTCTTCAAACTCGGATTTCCCTTGGTCAAATCAACTTTCTGACCCTTTTGCAAGCTTACTGCCATAAAAATTCCTCCTAAGTTAAAAAAATGAGTTTTAAACGCTAATCTTTGCGTCCAACAGTCCAACGAAGTCCCCAATCGAACGCGCGATCCATTTGCTCGGAATCATCGAAGAATTCGACGATTTTTTCCACGCTGAAGGTTCCGCCGACGTTTTCGAGCAGTGCAATGGCGCAAGTTCGTTTTTTTGAGCCGTATTCGTCCATTTTAACGATTAATTCGGGGCTTCCGGGGCAATTTACGGTAACAATGCCTTTTGCTTCTTCCCAATCGGCCGCGCCCTCGTAAATGAACGTGTAAATCAAGATTCTGCGGATTTTTTCGGCGAATTTTCCGTTTACGCGGATAGTTTCGCCCGAATCGACGGCTCCGGTGCGATCATCACCGTCCAAAGCGATGTAAGGCGGGTAATTTAGGTCGCCGAAGTGGTTTCCGAGGGCTTGAACGGCTCCGATGTTACCGTTTTGGAGTTCAAACAGGCACGCAAGGTCTAAATCGATGCCGCGATTGATAAAACGGCTGAAAAAACCGGATTTTTTCTGTTCAGGGCGGCTCCAGTTGAGATTTATGACGATTTCGCCGAGTTGGGAGCCTTTTTTGATTAAATTTACCTTTTGACCCTTGCGAAGTTCGACTTTTTTGGGTTGAGGCGGCTCATTTTGGGTTGGCGGCGGCGGAATCGTAATTTTTTCGCGTCGAGAGCTGCTTTTTGTGCGTTCGGTGTTAATTTTGGGCTTTTCGGGCTCGATTGGCGGCGGAGGCGGCGAATCTTTGACTTCAATGCCGAAATTTTTACATAAAGCGGCCAAACCACCGCTGAAGCCCGCACCGGTCGCGTTGAACTTCCAATTTCCTTTGTAACGATAAATTTCGCCGAGAACGACAGCGGTTTCGACGGAAAAGTTTTCCAGCGGGAAATTTGCGATTTCTCCTCTTGTGCCGAAAATTTTAAGAGCCGCGCCGCGAATCATGCTGAAATTTTGTCTGCGTTTGTCAGCGTCATAAATCGTGGCGGTCAGCGAAATTTTTTCGACGTGGCGGGGAATCCTCGAAAGATCAATATCAATCGAATCGTCGTTGTTGTGGGTGGCTGCCCCGGAATTGTGGCGGGCATTGCCGTAGAAAACAAAATCTTCGTCGCCGGCAACTTTCCCGTTCGATTGAGTCAGAAAAGCGGCCGTGTCGATCTCAAGCGCGCTGTCGGGGCGTTGAAATTTTATTGTCAAGAAATTTTCGTTGAGCGGAATTTTTTGCCCCTTACCAAGCTCCATTATCTCACCTCCAAAAATTTTTCGCGGTAAAAGTTTTGCGAGTTTTTTTGCCGGCTGTATTCTAACAAAAAATTTCGTAACTTCAAAGCGTCGACGAGAATTTTTCACGGCGAAACTCCCGCGCAAAAAAATAAAGGATACTTCGACGGAAAATTTCTTCGCGCCGCCGAAATATCCTTTAGAAAATTTTATTTGTTCGAGCCGAAAAGAAGTTTGCGGCAAATGTCGACGGGAATGATCGTGAAGGCCATGGCCAAGACGAAAGCCCACTCCGTCATCGTCAAGCCGTAGCATCTTAAAATCGCGCCGCCAAGATAAGTCATGACGATTTGCACGACGACGATCAAGCCCATGACTTTCAAGAAGCCGGGGTTGCCGCCGATGTTGTCGAAAAGATTTATCCTGTCGGTGCGGGCGTTGAAAGCGTTAAAGACTGCCGTGAAAATGAAGAACGCGAAGTAGCCCGTGAGGACGTAAACGCTGTCGCCTCCGAAAGTCAAGTTGACGCCTTCGGGGTTCACGTCGCGGAAATGTTCGCGTGAAAAATCCGTGAGCAGGAAGACGAGACTCATGGCGAAAGTCCAAAGTGCCCCCGTGCCAATCGCGCTGAACATGTAGCTGTTGATAATTTTTTCGTCGCGGCGTTTGGGTGCCTCTTCCATAAATCTGTCGAGCGCGGGTTCGCCGCCGAACGCAAGAGCCGCCAGCGTGTCCATGACCAGATTGACCCAGAGGATTTGCGTTATCGACAGCGGATTTTCCAGGCCGAGCAGCGGACAGACGAACGAAATCAAAACCGCGCCGACGTTAATTGTCAGCTGGAAGATGATGAATTTGCGAATCGAATTGAAAATCGTGCGGCCGTAGAGAATCGCCTTGCCGATCGATTTAAAGTTGTCGTCGAGGATAACAATTTCGCTGGCCTCTTTGGCAACTTCGGTGCCGCCGCCCATTGCAAAGCCGACATCAGCTTTTTTCAGTGCGGGCGAATCGTTGACGCCGTCGCCGGTCATGCCCACGACCAAATTTAATTCTTGAGCCAAGCGAACGAGACGACTTTTATCCGTCGGGAGGGCGCGCGCGATGACTCGAATTTTCGGCAGAGCTTTTTTAACTTCGTCGTCGCTCATCGCGTTGAGTTCGGTGCTGGTGATGACAATGGCGTCGTCGATTTCAATCAAGCCGGCTTCTTTCGCGATGGCCTGCGCGGTTTCTTTTCTGTCGCCGGTGATCATGACGACTTGAACGCCGGCGGAATGAACTTGCTCGATAGCTTTAATCGCGTCGGGTCTCACGTCGTCGCGGATGCCGGTGACGCCAACGAAAGTCAGGCCGCTGTCGGGAATATTTCCGTTGACAACTTCTCCGTCGTAGGTGACCAGAGCCAGCGTGCGAATCGCGCGGTTTGCCAGCTCGTCGATCTTGGAATTAATTTCCGTCGTCGAAGAAAGTTTTTGGCGATTGCCTTCCGCGTCGTAATAGTAGCTGCATTTGTCGAGGAGACGTTCGGGTGCGCCCTTTATCAGCCACAAATTAAAATCGCCGCTGACTTTTGCCATGGAATATTTTTTCGCGCTGTCGAAAGGCACGGTATCCGTCACGGTGACGTTGGGCGGGTTGTCCTTGCCGATTAAAAATCCGAGCAAAGCCCTGTCGGTCATGTTGCCGCCGACGATTTTGTCGCCCGTGATGACTGCGCCGTTGTTGAAGCGCACGCTCAGAGAAATTAACGTCTGAAGTTTTTTTCCGAGCTTGTCGAAAGTTTCCGTGAAGGTGGCGGTGCCGTCCAAGAACGTGACGACTTCGAGCAGGCCTTTGGTAATCGTGCCGGTCTTGTCGCTGAAAAGAAGATTCAAACTTCCCGCCGTCTCGATTCCGGAAATTTTTCTGACGAGGACGTTATCCTTTAACATCTTGCCCATATTTTGCGCGGAGACGATCGCAATCATCAGCGGCAAACCTTCGGGCACGGCCATAACGATAATTATCACGGCGAGCATAACCGCTTCGACCAGGCTGTTTAAAATGTTCATCCAGTCCGAGCAGAACGCCGACATTTGCGCCCAATCGAAATTATTTTGAATGGCAATCCTCTCGAACATGAACGCAACCGCAATGGCCACGCCGCCGATGTAACCGAACTTTGAAATTTGTCCGGCCAGGTCGGTGAGTTTTATCTTGAGCGGAGTGTCGCGGTCTTCGTCGATTTGAAGTTCGCCCGCAATTTTTCCGTAGACGGTGTTGTCGCCCAGCGTGACGGTTCTCATCACTGCCGAGCCGCCGGCCACGACTGCCGCGCGAAAAACTTTGTGCGGGTTCAAAAAGTCGGTGCTCTCGGCGGACGCGGAAGCAGTTGCTTCGTCGGGCGCGGGAATTTTTTCTTCTTCCTTTGCCTCGCCGTTGAGGATCGATTGGTCGACGTTGATTGAGCCGTCGATAATCACGCCGTCGGCTGGAATTTTGTCGCCCGTTTGAAGCAGGACGCAATCGCCCATCGTGATGTCGTTAATCGGAATTTCCGTGACGACTCCGTTGCGATAGACTTTGCACTTGATGAGCGAAGCCTCACCCTGAAGTTTTTGGAACGCGCTCTCGTTTTTGTATTCGGAAAAAGTCGAAACGAGAGTCGCGAGCAAAACGGCCATGGCGATGCCCACGGACTCGTACCATTCGGCCTTGCCCATGAACGCGAAAAAAACGTTGAGCACGAGCGCGAAGATCAAAATTTTAATTATCGGGTCGTCGAAATTTCCCTTGAGCTTGTCCCAGAAACCTTCGCGAGCCTGCTCGGTGATCGAGTTGTCGCCGAACTTTGCTTTGGCCTCTTGGACTTGAGCGTCGGTTAAGCCTGTGATTTTCAATTTTCAACCTCCAATTTTGAATTTAAACTTGCGACGAAAAGATAAGCCGTGAGCGCGGCGGATTCTTCCGAAGAAATTTTTTCGCGGAAGATTTCGAAGACTTCGGCGGGCGAAAAATTTTGCTTGACGAAAAATCTTTCTGCGAGGACTTCGATCCGCTCTTGCATGAAAAAATCTAACAGCGCGTATCGGTATTTTGGATCGTCACTGAAAAATTTTTGAGTGTTCATGAATCTGTCCAGCGCACCGACGAGCCCGATGAGCGTTTCGGTCTGTCCAATCGCGTCGAGAATTTTTTGCGAAACAGAATTTTCTCTGAGGCGGTAACAATAATTCGCGAACGGCACGCGGACATAATTTTTCGCGGCGACGAGACACTCGAACGAGAAAACAAAATCCTCGAAAATTTTTATCGCGGGGAAAGTGATTTTGTTCTCCGTCAAAAGTTTTCGGCGGAAAAGTTTGTTGCACGCCCACCACAAAAATTTTTTTTGGATAAAGCCCGTCACGCGTTCGCCGATGTCAAAAGTTTCGAGCGTCAGTTCGTCGACGAAATTTCCCGCCTGAAAACTTTGCTGCTTGAATTCAAACTTGCCTCCGACGTTTCGAGCCGTGATGAACCAATCGGCGTGGACGACATCTGCGTCAAAATTTTTCGCGACGGTGAAAAAATTTTCGAGCGCGGTCTCGGCCAAAAAATCGTCGCTGTCGAGGAAAAAAATATATTCGCCGCGCGCCGCCTCCAACGCAAAATTTCTGGGGACGCCGGGGCAGCCGCTGTTGGCGGAAAGTTTTGCAAGCCTCAACCTCTCGCCGAAAACTTTTGAAAAAGTCAACGCGACGTTCAACGAATTGTCGGTGGAGCAGTCGTCGACGATGATGACTTCAAAATTTTGGAACGTCTGATTCGCCAAGCTCGTCAAACATTCGCCGATAAATTTTTCTGCGTTGAACATTGGAATGATCACGGAGATCGCAAAATTTTTTTCAGCCAAAGTCAAGCTCCTTTATCTTCTCAAAATGTCGTAAATGTAATTTTCCACGACGAGCAGAACAAAATCTTGCGAGACCTTGGCCGTTTCGGGGAGGTAGCGGTTGTCGTTGGTCACGTTGTCGGAGAGGACGCGAATCCCGATGAAAGGCACGCCGGAATTTTGACAAATTTGCGCGACGGCGTTCGTCTCCATCTCCTCGCAACTTGAGCCGTATTTTTTGTTCAAGAAGTTTATGTAGTCGATGCATTCGAGCCAAGTATTTCCCGTGCTGATGACGCCGCTGACGACGTTAAAATTTTTGTGGGTGTTGGCGACTTTGAAAGCCATGTTGAAAAGTTCCGTGTCGGCGAAAAATTTTTCATACGCTTGAAATTTTTTTGTCGCCTCGTCGTAAGCGTAAGTGCCGATATTTTCCTGCTTGGTCAAATCGATTCCCGCGCCCGCCGCAGAGTACGCGCTCCTGAACGCCGTGTGATCAAAGCTGTGTGCGCCGACGATGATGTCACCGATTTTCAACGCGGGGTCGTGTCCGCCGGCCGTGCCCTGATTGATGACTGCGACGGGATTAAATTTTTTTATCGCAAGAGCCGTGGCAGCCGCAGCGTTGGCCACACCGATTTCCGTTCGCACGACGACGACGGGATAATTTTTATATGTGCCGGCCACGAAAAGATAATTCAGCTCGCGAAAGGCCGCGGGATTTTTCAGCGCGCGAATCAAAATTTCGGTCTCGGTGTTCATCGCGCCTTCAATCAAAATCGGTCGCAGGTTGCTTTTGTATTCTCCTTTTGCGGCGGGCAGCGTGTTGAAAAATTTTTCGATGGCCGCGTTATATTTTTCTGCAGAGATGTCCTCAAGTCCGACGCCCAAATCTTGAGCGTGGACGGGAGCCGCTAAGAAAAATATCGTCAGCAGGAGCGCGAAAAATTTTTTCATTTACGCAAACCTCTTGGCCAAATCTTTCAAGCCGGGATCCTTCGTGCCGGTGCCCACCGCGTTAAATTTCCATTCGTCGCCGCGCTTATAAACTTCGCCGGCAATCATCGAGAGCATGTCGGTGTAATCGTCGCTGAGATTGAAGCGGCAAAATTCTTCGCGGGTGTCGGGGTCGATGATTCTGATGTAAGCGTTCTTAATCATGCCGAAGTGTTGTTTGCGGGCGACGGCCTGATAAATGTTGACGACAAAAATCAATCGGTCGTAGTGCGCGGGCATCTTGTTCAGGTCGACAAAAATTTGTTCGTCGTCGCCTTCGCCTTCGCCGGTCAAGTTGTCGCCCATGTGCTGAATGCAATCGCTGGGGTGATGAAGATTGCCGAAGTAAATCAAATCATCTTTGTCGACGAATTTTCCGTCGCGGCACATGAAAACGGAGGCGTCGCAGTCGATGCTGTCTGCGTTGCCGAAAAGTCTGCTGAAGAAGCCGCCGCTTTTTTTCTCCGCCGCGTCCCAGCCGAGCCCGACCATGAGCTTGGAAAGTTTTTTGCCGTCGGATTTTTTGAGCGAAACTTTTTGTCCCTTTTGAAGATCGACAGCCATAAAAAAATTTCTCCTTTCAAGGCAAAAGTGGTTAGCGATTGAAAAAAATTTTTCACTAACCACTAACCACCAACCGCTAATCGCTAATCGCTAATCAAACGTTGACGCCGTAATTTTTGCCGAGGGAAGCGAGCCCGCCGCTGAAGCCGGAGCCGATCGCGTTGAATTTCCATTCGCCTTTGTTGCGATAAAGCTGACCGATGACGACCGCCGTCTCAATCGAGAAATCTTCGCCCAGGTCGTAGCGGATGAGCTCTTCGTTGTTGGCGGAATTGACGACGCGAATGAAAGCGTTCTCCACTTGCCCGAAATTTTGGTGGCGTTCTTCGGCCTCATAAATCGTGACGGTGAAATCGATCTTCTCGATGTTTTCGGGGACTTTCGAGAGGTCGATTTTAATTTCTTCGTCGTCGCCTTCGCCCTCGCCGGTCAAGTTGTCGCCGAGGTGTTCGACGGAGCCGCTGACGTGTTTGAGATTTCCGTAGAAAACAAAATCGTCGTCGGAGCTGACTTTGCCGTCGCCTTTGAGCAGGAAAACGGAAGCGTCAAGGTCGAAGTCTTTGCCGCCGTCATATTTGTTAACATCCCAGCCCAGCCCGATCAAAACTTCTTTCAAGCCGGGGTTCGTCTTCGTGAGGTCAACCTTCTGTCCTTTTTTCAAACTGATTGCCATAGGAATAAAACCTCCCAAAAAAATTTTATGCGTAATCTAGCACACTATGAAAATAATTTCAAGTCACGGGGTCAGCAGAACTGGTGGTCGAGATGAATTATCGCGCGGTCGTCGCCGTGGAGTTCAATCAAACGCCGCTGAAATTTTTTCCGAAGCTCGCGATCGGTCATTAAAAAATTCCAGGGAACTGCCACGTCGAAAATTAATTTTCGGCCGCTTTTGTACGGGACGACTCGAAAATCGTGCAAGGTCAGCCGCGTATCAATCTCCGCCAAAATTTTTTCGGCCAGGCGTTTGTGTTCGTCGAAGGCCGCGTCGTTTTGAATCACGGGGTCGACGTGAAGGGTCGCAGAAATTTGGAACGTCGATTGAAGTTTTCGTTCGAGCTTGTCGATGATTTCGTGCGCCGCCAAAAGTTCCAACGTCGCGGGCATCTCCACATGCATTGAAACGAAAATTCGCCGCGCACCGTAGCTGTGAACAATCATGTCGTGGACGCCCAAAACTTCGGGCGCGTCCTCGACAATTTTTTTTATGTCGTCAAGAAATTTTTGATCGGGTCGTTCGCCCAGCAGCAGATTCAAAATTTCTTTGAGCGATTGAAAGCCGCCGCGAAGGATAAACGCCGAAACGAATACGCCCGCGCCTCCGTCGATGTTCACGTCGAAATAAATCCAAAGATAAATCGAGACGATGACGACGCTGGTGGCCAGGCAGTCGGTGAAGCTGTCGAGAGCCGCAGCGTTCAGTGCCGAAGAATTTATTTTCCGCGCCGCGTGCCGATAAAAGATTCCCAAAAAAATTTTCGCCGCGACCGACAGGCTCAAAACAAAAATCGTGATCGGGCCGGCCGTCGGTTCCGAAGGATCAATAATTTTTTCCACGGACGAGACGAAAAGTTTTCCGCCGACCAAAATCATTCCCGCCGCCACGAAAAGTCCCGCCAAATATTCCGCGCGGCCGTGACCGAAAGGATGTTCTTCGTCGGGCGGCCTGGCAGAAATTTTGAAGCCCGCCAACATGATCGCCGAAGTCGCCACGTCGGACAAATTGTTGAGGCCGTCAGCGACAATGGAAATCGCGCCGCTCATCGCGCCGATAAAAAGTTTGACGCCGCTGAGCAGCAGGTTGACGAAAATTCCCAAGCCGCCCGCGAATTGCCCGAAGCCCTCGCGCGTCTTAAAAAATTTTTTCCAAAACATTAAACAACCTCAAATTTTCTTCCCGCGAACGAATGGCCGAGCGCAAAAATTTTTCGTCCAGCCCGACGAAGTTTGCGCAACTCCTCAGCAAAATTTTTTCCCGCCGCAAAGAGCGCAAAATTTTTTCGGCCTGCTCGTGTCGGAACAAAACGAAATTTGCCGACGGAGGAAAAATTTTCATGCCGGGGAAATTTTTCAGCCGCTCGACAAAAAATTTTTTCTCGACCTCCAACCAAGCCCGCGTCCGCCGCAAAAAATTTTCGTCCGTCAGAGCCGCGACGCCCGCTTTTTGCGCCAGAAAATTCACGTTCCAAACGTCCTTGGAAAAATTTATTCGCCGCGCCAAATTTTCTTCGACGACGGCAAAACCCAAACGCAAGCCCGGAATCGCGAAAATTTTCGTGAGCGATTGAACGACGGAAATTTTTTTCGAGACAAAATTTCTGACGGATTCGGCGTCGAGAAAATCGATGAAGGATTCGTCGACGAGAACGTTTGCGACTTCCGCGAGCCGCAAAATTTTTTCCGCGGCGATGAAATTTCCCGTGGGGTTGTTCGGCCGGCCGAGGATCACGCAATCTTTTTCGGTCACGTCGAGCTTGTCAACGTCGATAAAAAAATTTTCGTCGGCACTTGTAAAAAAAAATTTAACATTGCAGCCGGCAGCACGAGCCGCGCGTTCATATTCGGAAAAACTCGGAGCGGGAATGACGACACGTTTCGGGCGCGTCGCGTTGAGGTAAAGATAAAAAAATTCCGCCGCGCCGTTGAGCACGACCAAATTTTTTTCGTCCGCGCCGTAACGATTAAAAATTGCGCGTTTGAGTTCGGCGGCTTGAGGGTCGGGATAATTCACCACGCCGCGAAGATTTTCCGTGAGCGCAAGAAAAATTTTTTCCGACAGGCCGAGAGGATTTATGTTCGCGCTGAAGTCGAGCCAATCGCCGGCCAAACCTTGCGCGTCATAAATTTGCCCGCCGTGAGCAAAACGTTCCAAGTCATCAACTCCAAAAAAATTTTCGCCATTATACACAAGGCCGCCGCCGCCGCGCAACTAGGATGTGTTCACACTAAAGAATCAATAATCATGGCTAAAAGAATAAAAC
>CAMNFC010000029.1 GCA_946536925.1 uncultured Selenomonadales bacterium
TTAAGAAGCAGGAAGAACTCAAAGCTCACTACGCCGAACTCAAAGACAAACCCGCAATCACTCTCGACGGCAAAGAAGTTGAGCTCGTGGCGAACATCGGCTCGCCCGCGGACGCAGACGCAGCTGTTAAAAACTTCGGCGCAACCGGCGTTGGTCTCTTCCGCTCCGAATTCGTCTTCATGGGCAAAACCGACGTCCCCAAAGAAGAAGATCAGTTCAAAGAATATAAAGCGGCCGTCGAATATTGCGCGTCCGTCACTCACGGCGAAGGCCTCTGCGTTATCCGCACAATGGACATCGGCGGCGACAAACCGCTTCCGTATATCCAGGTCGGCGTGGAAGAAAATCCGTTCCTGGGCTATCGTGCAATTCGTATCAGCCTCCAGCGCAAAGATCTGTTCCTGCCCCAGCTCAAAGCAATTCTGCGCGCGGGCGTCTACGGCAAAGCCGCAATCATGTTCCCGATGGTCATCAACGTTCAAGAATTCCTCGCGGCCAAACAGTTCGTTGAAGACGCAAAAATGGAACTCGTCCACGAAGGCAAAGAATTCGCCGACAACGTCCAAGTCGGTATCATGGTTGAAACTCCTGCGGCGGCCGTCATGGCTCCCGCTCTGGCAAAATACGTTGACTTCTTCTCTATCGGCACCAACGACCTCGTTCAGTACACGCTGGCCGTCGACAGAGGCAACGCGCAAATTTCTTATCTCTACAATCATTTCAACCCCGCAGTGCTCCGCCTTATCAAGCGCACGATTGAGTCCGCGAACAAGGAAGGCAAGTGGGCAGGAATGTGCGGCGAGATGGCGTCCGACCCGAACGCGGCAATTATTTTGATGGCAATGGGCATTAAAGAATTGTCGATGAGCGCGCCCTCCATTCCGCGGGTCAAAGAACGTATTCGCAACATCACCTTCACCAAGGCGAAAGAAATCCTCGACAAAGTTATGGAGATGGAAGACGGCGACAAGATTAAGGATTATCTTGCAACTCTCGGATAAATTTTTAATCCCCTGTCCGTCTTTGCGCGGTTCGAAAGAAAAGCTCCCGTCAACGCGGGAGTTTTTCTTTTAAAAATTTTCTTTCAATTCGCGGCGCAAATGTAGTAAAATATTTTTCGGAAGGAGGCGATACCGTTGGTTGAAATTTACAAATCGCAAGAGTCGGGGCACCTGGAAAAGTTGACGCTAAAAACTTTGCAGAAAGGCGCGTGGATAAACATCGTCGACCCGACACCCTATGAGTTGCGGGAAGTTAGCGCGTTGACGCAGGTGGAGCCGGATTTTTTGCGCGCCGCACTCGACGAAGAAGAACGCTCACATTTGGACGTGGAAGGCGGCTCCGTCATGATTTTGACGAACGTGCCAATCGTTTATGACGAGGAAAGTTACGACACTCTGCCGCTGTCAATCATCTTGACCAAGCAGCACATCATCACCGTTTGCCTGGAAGAGACGCCCGTCATGGCCAGCTTCAACCAACGGACGGCGCGGCTTTTCCACACCTACAAGCGCACGCAATTTTTGTTCGAGATACTCTATCGCTCGGCGACGTTTTATCTGCGCTACCTTCGGCAAATAAATAAGCTCTCCGACGAAATCGAAGAGCAACTGCGCCGCTCGATGAAAAATTCGGATATCTTGCGGCTAATGGAATTGCAAAAAGGTTTAACTTACTTTAACGCCTCGCTCCGTTCCAACGACGCGGTCTTTGAAAAACTTTTGCGGCTCAGGAATTCACGCTCGACGGAAGGGATTTTGGAAATTTACGAGGAAGACGAAGACCTGCTCGAAGACGTGATAATCGAGAACAAACAGGCGCGCGAGATGGTCGAAATGTACAGCCAGATTCTGTCGCAAATGGCGGATATTTTTTCGTCGATAATTTCCAACAATCAGAACATGGTCATGAAATTTCTCGCGGCCATGACGATCATAATCGCGGTGCCGACGGTAATTGCAAGTTTTTTTGGAATGAACGTGCCCGTGCCGCTGAGCGAAAACAATTCGGGCTTTGTCATCGTGATAGCAATCGCGCTGTTGGCGTCGGTGGTCGCGGCGATAATTTTTTGGAAGAAGCACATGTTCTGGGGTTGAGCCTCAAGCCTCGTCGGTTGTGTCGGCGGGGTTTTCTTTTTCTTCAGATTTTTCAGCTTCGGCGGCGGCAACTTCTTCAGCGGCTTTGGCAGCTTTGGCGGCTTCCTCTGCGGCGATCATTTCGG
Organism: uncultured Selenomonadales bacterium; assembly: GCA_946536925.1. Taxonomy (GTDB): domain Bacteria; phylum Bacillota; class Negativicutes; order Selenomonadales; family Selenomonadaceae; genus Quinella. The sequence goes on from CAMNFC010000029.1 coordinate 2,222, forward strand.
GCGTGCGATAATCGACATAGGGCTCTAATTCCGCGAAACGATAGATGAAAACGAATTCTTTTGGCTTAAAAATGACGTTGATGACGCCGCGGACTTTGTACTTGAAATTTCTTTCGGCGTCGGGGTCGGCCAAATTGTCTCGATATTCTTTGAGCAAATCAACCAAGGTGTCGAACGGCGAGGGTTTCTTTTTCTTGTAGAGAATCAAATTGTCAAAGGACATGAACTCGCAAAGGTCGACGAATTTTTTTTCCAGCTCCAGATATTTTTTCAGCGTGAAAACGTCCGCACCGTCGGATTTTAATTTGGCGTAACCGTCAATCCACTCGAAGAAATCGCTGATGATTCGGCCAATCCGCTCCTCGTTTTGTTGGAAAAAGTAAACGCGACGGGCAACCCCGCGCAACGCGTAAGTTACGGCCTCTGCCAGCTCGTCGAAAGGCACGCGCTCCGAACTTCGCAATTCGTCGTTGGGATTCGTGGCGTATTCAAGAAAATTCATGTGCTCGTAGCGAATTTTCATGCGCTCGGCCTTCAACTTCAAGTCGAAAAGATTGTCGTTGACGAGCCCCATGCCGTGGCCAAAAAGTTCAAACAGCAATTTCTGTTGCGCCGCAAATTTCTGATTCTCCGCGTCCGAAAAAATTTCCCGCGGCTGATAGGGTATTCCGAGAGGTTTTGTCGCCTCGCGAATCTTGGCCAAATCTTCCCTGTGGCTCAAACCAAACGCGTTGTTGATTTTGAAAGCCCGCGTCATGAGCTTTGCCACGGAATTCCAATATCGTGCGGGCGAGGCGTCGGAGTATTCAAACTTGTGATTGAAAAGCAAATTCCACGTGTCCAAAGTCGGCGTCAGGTGCGGCGCGTAATTTTTCTTCTTCTTGCCGAGAAGCAGTTCTTGCCCGGAATGTGTGGTGTAGTTGCGGATGAATTCGTTGCCGGCGTTTATCCCCTCAAAAAGAATCGACTGCGTGCACCTGTCCATGCTCGCAATTTTTTCGTCGGAAACCAAATCTTCGTCGGGTTCTTTTTGTTGCGGCGGGACTTGCGGGTCTTTATTTTTTTTCTTCTTTTTGGCGGGCGGAGCAGTTTCCGTTTTCGGGGCGGGCGGCTCAACTTTTGCTTCGGGCTTGACTTCAGGTTTGGCTGCGGGTTTAGGTTCAGGCTTGGGTTCGGGTTTGATTTCAGGCTCAGATTCGGGCGGCGGTGCCAGGAATTTCGCCTTCAACATGAGGTAAGCGTCCTCATTGACCGCGCTTAGCCGATTTGAAACTTTGATTCCTTGCGCCGTCAAAAACGCGATGATTTCTTTCTCGTCGCGCTCGAATTCTTTTGACAGCTGGAAAATTCTTTTTGTCACTGCCACAAAAATCACTCTCCCAATAAAAAAATTTTTTATTTTCCTCGCCGAAGTTTCTCAAGCTTGGCGAAAACGTCCGCGCCGATTCTGTCGCCGACTTCGTTGCGTTTGACGGGCAAAGTCACGTTGCCGAGATATTCTTTGCGCAAATGTTGCTTGGCTCGTTTGACCGCCCGATAAAATTCCCGCGACGGCAGACGATAGGCTCCCGCACCCAAAATGACGGTCTCGATTGCGGCGTCGGAGCTGACCACGTGAACTTCACGTTTCTTTTGGGCTTCCTCGTACGAGAGCCGCTCGATGACTTTGTCGGCCGTCTCGTTGAAGCCGCTGTAGATCACGCGGAAAAAGTTGTCATAAATTTCTTTACGCTCCTCGTCCTCGCTGCGTGCGGCATCGAAGACCAAAGTTATCTCGAATTTCTCATACGCGCCGTACTCGTGCAGGCTGCGAATCAAAAATTCCCGCGCCGTCGTCAAATCGTCGGTGTTAATTTCTTCCCAGACGTGAATCAGATTGTAGCCGTCAACCAGATAATGCGGCCGCTTTTTCATGGCGAATGTCTCTGCGAAAAAATTTCATACAGGAGCACGGCCGCCGCCGCCGAAGCGTTTAGCGAATTGATTTTCCCGACCATGGGAATTTTTATCAGCAGGTCGCAATTTTCCCGCGTCAACCGTCTCATGCCGCGTCCTTCGTTGCCGATGACCAAAACAATTCCGCCCATCAAATCCGCCCGCCGAAAATCAATTTGCGCGTCCATGTCTGAGCCGACAATTTTTATTCCGAGCTCGCGAAAAATTTTCAGCGTTTGAGCGACGTTGGTGACTTGAGCAACTTTGACGTATTCGGCCGCGCCCGCCGAAGTTTTAAAAACCGTTGCATTCAGCCGAACAGAGCGACGTTTTGGGATTATCACGCCGTGCACGCCGACAGCCTCAGCCGTGCGAAGTATCGCGCCGAAATTTTGCGGGTCTTCCATCTCGTCGAGCAGAACCAGAAACGGCAACTCGTTTCGGCTTTCGGCCAGGTGCAAAATTTCTTCCACGGTTGAATAATTCGCAGCAGCAGCCAGAGCCGCCACGCCTTGATGACGTCCGCCGCAAAGCCTGTCGAGTTTTTCTCGGTGCACGAATTCTACAACAACGCCCGCACTTTTTGCAAGCGAAAAAATTTTTTGGGCGGAGCCGTCGCGATTTCCCTCCGCGAAAAAAATTTTGTTGACGCTGCGGCCGGATTTCAAAAGTTCCAGGACGGCGTTGCGCCCGAAAATCAAATCATCGTCCAAAATTTTTCAGCTCCCAAAAATTTTTCGCAAGGTCATCAAATACGCCTCGGCCAAAAGTCGCAAGCTCGCGTTGGATTTGAGCCGCCGATTGAAGTCCGCGCCCGCCTCCGTCATCAAAAAAATTTTTCGTTCGGGAATTTTCATCTTGCTCAGGCGTTCCGCAAGGTCGGGATTGTGCGGCGGCAAAAATTTTGAAAAGCAAATGTCGCGCAAAATTTTCTGCTCGTGCGATAAAAAATCCGCGAACTTTTCCCGCGACCAATCCGCCGTCTGCGTACCGAAAGAAAAAATTTCTTCGTTGGAAAGTTCGCCGTTCAAAATTTTTTCCAGCGTGACCAGTGCCGTTTCGCGAAGTTGTGCGCCGCCCGTTTCTTTCAGCCGCAACGCCCGACCGAAACTTCCGCCCGCGATGACCGACAACCTTTGAGATTCTTGAGGGTCGACGCCTTGAGCTGTCAGCGCGTCGGAAATTTGTGACGCCGAAAGTTTTTCAAAGTGAATCGTCCGGCACCGCGATCGAATCGTCATCAAAAGGCTTGAGCGGCTCGCCGTGAGCAAAATAAAAATCGTTCGGCTCGGCGGCTCCTCAATCGTTTTGAGCAGGCAGTTGGCCGCCGCCTTGTTCAAAAGTTCCGCGCCGTCGAGAATGACCACGCGCCGCGAAGAATTTATCGGCCGCAACGAAACTTCAGCCTGCAACTCGCGAATCTGTCCGATTTTGATATTGCGCACGGTCTTGGTTGCTTCGGGCTCGACGACGTAAAAATCGGGGTGACTTTTGGCCGCCACCAGCCGACAACTTTCGCACGAGCCGCAAGGTTCCCCGTCGACGGGATTTTCGCAAAGGAGAGCCGCCGCGCAAATTTGAGCCGCCAATCTTTTGCCGATTCCTTCCTCGCCCGAAAAAATCACGGCGTGCGGAAATTTTTCTTCGGCGATATTTTTTTTGAGCAGAGCGACCGTCGAGGCGTGCCCGATTAAATTTTTCCAGCTCAACATCACATGAAGATATCAACGAGCATTCCGCGAATCGCATCGTGCGCCGCGATGACGTCAAGCTGCTCAGATTGCCCCAAACGAATTCGCTCGGCCATGTCTTCGAGCTTGCGATCAATTTTTCTCACGGTGGTGTAGACGCGCTGACGACCCATGCGATCCCAGCCCGCCGACGTGTGGACTTCGTACATGTTGCTGACTGCCGCGCCGACGAAAATTTTTATCAGCGTGCGATATTCTTTGAGCTCGTCGTAAGTCGGAGTTTTGCTCAACCGCGCCGCCTGTTCGTCGATCTTTCGGAGCATCGTCTCCATTTCTTCGTGCGAAACGCCTTCCGATTGTTGCTCCATAAGTTCCGTCTCGAAGGATAATTCTTTGTCGCGCGGGTGTTCGCTTGTGCCTCGCAAAAGTTCGAGCGGCGACGAGGGCATCGGCGTTGTGTTTATTTTTACCGGCATTCTTCCTCACCTCAAAAATTTTAATTTATTCGTACCAGTCGTCGGTCTTGTTTGAGCGGGCGTAGCGGACAAACCAGCGGCCTCTGTCTTTTGCCATGGTGACTTGTCCTTTGAAAATGGAAACTTTTATTTTGCCTCTGTCGCGGTCGCGAGCCTTCACTGTGTAATCATACGTGCGGGAATCCTCGTCCGAAGAGACAAGGCGCAAGTCAATGACTTCGCCGCTGATTGTGGTTGAAAATCCCGACACGTAAGAATTAAAATCGCCCATTCTTTGTTTTTGTTCGTTTGAGAGAGTATCGTAGGCCTCGCGATAATTTCCGTCGGTGATCGCCCTGTAATAATTTCTGAAAGTTTCTTCGGCGGAATCGTCAGAGCCGGCGGAACTGTCAAGCGGAATTTCTTGGCCGTGATCCCAGTTGCTGTAATCGACGCGCCCGCTTTTGAACGTGTGACGAAATTGCCCGTGATGTCTGCCGTGGTCGAAGACGCCTTCATCAGTTTGAATGACTTCGCCGTATTTGTACCAGGTGAGCGTACCGCGTCCTTGAGCAAAACGATTGCCGTCCTCTTCGACAAAGTCGCCGCTCCAACGAACGCTCTCGCCGTCTTGCGGTTCGGGATTCCAAACGTACGCGCCGCTGTTCATATCTTTGATCCAATGGTCGGATAAAATTTCGTTGGCCACGGCCGCACCGCCGGCAACAACCGCGCCTGCTCCGGCAAGTCTTGAAGTTTTGCCTGCTCCGGCCGGACGAGTGGAGCCATTGTTCGTCGTGGCCACGTCATAGGCAACTTCGGCAACGTCAAAAGCGTTTACGTTTTTCTTCACGAATTTGGAAGCTTTTTCAGCACTTTTGCCGACGTCTTTAACTGCACTCTTGACTAAGGAACTGGCACCTCTGCAACCGCTCGTCGATACAGCCGCGAAAAAAATCAGCACGATACAGGAAATAATCTTTAAGCAACGCATGAATAACACTCCCCTCAAAAAAATTTCCGGCTAATTCTAATTGTTTTGACTGATTAAAGCAAGAAGAGACTGCCGATGACTCATCAGCAATCTCTCCTGAAAAAGGGCTCTGAAGTGCCGGTTCCTCCGAATGTCTAAACCTGCTCACTCGCAGGTGGGTTCCCTAAGCTCGGCGTCTGTTACTCATCTTAAAGATAATTTTCCATCTTCCAAAGTCAAAATCGGGTTCCCTGATTTTAATGTAGGTTAGACATTAATTGAGTCCTCGAACACCCCGGAATTCTCCTCCTCCGCCGCAAATGATAGCACGAAAATTTTTTTGTGACAAGACTTGACAAGCCGCCGACGAAAAAATTTGTGCAACGCCGCGTCCTGTGATATAAACAAAAAAAAATTTTAATCGGGGGCGCACCATGAATCCTCTTGAAAAATATTTGGGCGACACCTACGACCTCGTCGACACGCTGAAAAATTCCGCGCAAAGTTTCGTGGCCGTTGTCTATGACAAGCGGGCAAAACGTTTGTGCGTGATGAAACGCCGCGAAAAAAATTCTCTGCCGATTTATCGCGCGCTCAAGGATTTGGATTCACCGCACCTCCCAAAAATTTTTCGGCTGATTGAACGTGCGGGAAATTTGATCGTCATCGAAGAGCACGTGGACGGCCTGACGCTCGAAGAATTTTTTGCTTATCGCGGCGTCGACGAAAATTTGGCGGAAAAAATTTTGCTCCAACTTTGCGACGCGCTCAAAATCCTCCACGAAAAAAATATCATCCACCGCGACATCAAACCCGCCAACATCATGCTCACGGAAAAAAATTTCGTCAAGCTCATCGACTTGGGCATCGCCAGAATTTTTAAGCCCGAAAGCGCGGCCGACACGCAACTTTTGGGCACGAGAGGTTACGCGCCGCCCGAACAGTTCGGACTTTTTGATTTCGGCCAGACCGACGCACGCAGCGATATTTTTTCTTTGGGCGTGACGATGAAAAATTTGCTCGGAAAAAATTGCGGGCGGCTGAAAAAAATTTTGGACAAATGCACCGCGCTCGATCCGAAAGATCGGTTTCAATCCGTCGACGAAATTCGTGCGGCCGTCGAGAGGCAAAAAAATTTTTTTATCGCGCGAAAAATTTTTGCGGCAGTTGCGGTCGGCTTCGCGATATTTTTTCTCCCGCGCACGACAAATTTTATTTCGCCTCCGTCAGAAAAAGTTTCCGTCGAAAAAATTTCACAGCCCGAAGAAAAAATTTTACAGCCGCCAAAAACTTCCGAGCCCGAAAAAATTTTCGACGCCTCGTCAATCCAAATCCCGACGTTGCCGCAAACGCCCGAAATAAATTTGCCCGCGCCGCAACCAAATCCGCCGCAACCGCAAGAAAAATCTTCGGGCGAAGTCGAGCTGAAATTTTTTTTGAACGGCGAGCTGACCGACAAACGGCACACGGTTTATCTGCGCGGCGGAAAAAATTGGTCGCGCGACGAGTTCGGGCAAATTCTTTTTCCCGCCGATTGGCACGCCCGATTGCGCGTCGAAAACCACAGCGGCAAAGATTTGATTCGCCCGCGCGTGGCCGTCAACCTCGGCAAAGACAAAAAAAAATTCGACGTGCCCGACATTTTGAACGGACAGTCGTTTGATTTGGAAATTCCTCTCGGCGGAAAAATGGCCTCACCCGAAAAAGGCAGCGGCACTTTGCAAATTATTTTGGAGGCTCAAGGCGTCCCGCAAATTTTTTTGAACAAAACTTTTCGTCTCGTCGAGTGACGGGAATTTTTTTCGCGCGTCTATTACATTGCCCGCCGCCGATTTGATACAATGGAAAAAATTTTTGACGGCGGAATTTTTTATGGGCGCAAGACGCAAGGCAATTCGGGCAGGAATTTTATTCATCGCGCTGCTTGTCCCGACGGACACGAACTTGGCAATTGAAAAACTCAAAGCGCAAATCGCTCAGCTCGACGCGCAAATAAATTCGACGTCAGGAAATATGCAGACGACGCTTTTTAAAGTCACAAACGACGAGCAACAATCTTTCCGACAAATCGACAGCCAACGCGGCGCGGTCTCGGCGGCACGGGCGACCCTGGCCAACGCCGAACTTGATTTCAAGCGCAAGACGGAATTTTTCAAAGAAGGCGCGATTGCCAAATCTCAACTCGACGACGCAACGATGACCTTGAACGTGGCGCGGGCGAACGTTGACACCCAACAGCAACTGCTCGACAGACTTTTGGCGGGAATTTCCGACACGGGCGCGACCGATTCTTTGAACTTGCCGACGATTCAACAGGAACGGGCTTCGGCGGAAAACATTCAAAACGACATCGCCGCGCTCATTCAGCAGAAAAAATTTTTGGAAGTCCAACTCAAAGAACTTGAAGTTGCAAAATCGCGGCTGACTTTGCGCGCGCCCGAAGACGGAAAAATTTTGTCGATACTCCAAAAGCAAGGCGAAATGATTTCCCCGAACGTGCCCGTCATTTTGCTCGAATCGAAGAGAATTTATTACGACATTTATCTTTCGGAAGAGCAGGCCGTCAATTTGCGCGAAGGCGACGAAATATTTTGTCGGACGGTGGCGGGCGACAAAAAAGTTCGCGGGACGATTCGCCTTCTCACACAGGCACCGGGCTTCGCGGATTTAAAACAGTCGCGGGAAAAAGGCCGGGCAGATTTGTCGGCGTTCCAAGTTCGCGTTTACCTCGACGAGCCCGAAAAAATTTTGGCGGGACAAACCGTGACGGTTGAATTTTAGGTGACGGCATGGGCTTTTTAAATTCTCTCAAAGACGAAGTAAAATTTTTGTTCAGCGGCAAAGGCATGCCCTATGAAAAAGTTTGCTTGACCGTCGCGATGATTATCGGCGTGTTTTTGAGCGTCTTGCTCGCGGGAAATTTTTCAAAGGACGCGCCCGTCATCGTTATCGACCCGGACAACTCGAAGTACAGCCGCGAACTCGTCACGCAAATTGATTCTTCCGAATACATGAAAGTCAAGGCCGTCATCAACGTCGCCGCAAACCCCGAAGAACTTTTTTATCGCGACGAAGCCGACGCCGTGATTTTTCTGCCGCAAGGTTTGGAAAAAAATTTTTATAACGGAGACGCCGCGCCCGTCGGAATTTTTTATGACAACTCCAACACCGCGCAGACCGCCGATATCAAAGTTGCAATAAACGAACTGCCGGCGATTAACAACGCAAAGATGAGCGGCTCTTTCGGCGGCCTGACGCTCAACGACAGAAATTTATTCAACCCCGCGGGTTCGACCTCCAACACGCAGACGCAAAGATTTTTGTTTTTCTTCGGCTCAATGTTTTTTGTCTTCGCGGCAATCGGAATGGTGCCGCGCCTGCGATTGACCAAACAGCTCGAAAAAATTTTGCTCGACGGGACGCCGTGGGATTTGGTCGGAAGAATTATTCCTTACTCGGCTTGCATGGTCGTATCGTTTTTTTTCGGGCCGGCGATTTTGAGAATTTGGGGCGATTTGGTTTTCAGCGGGCGCGTCGTCGACTTCCTGCTCATTCAAATTTTTTACGCGGTTATGCTCGGCATGTTGAGCGTTTTGATCGGGTGGACGGCCTCGAATCCCGGAATCGCCTCCAGCCGAATGATTTTGTTTATTCCCGGCGGATTTATCCTCGGCGGCGTGACTTCTCCTCTGTCGCATTTGTCGCCGTGGGTCGTGGCGGCCTCGCATATTTTTCCGCTCACGTGGGAATTTCATTTCACAAGAGACATCATCCAGCGCGGCGCAACTTTGTCGCAAATCAGCTCGGAAATCGGCGCGTTCATGATTTACGTCGCGCTCGTCGCAATTTTGTTGAGCCTGCGCTTCCAAACCAAACGCAACGATTTAATCAAAGCGCGACAGGAAGAAACTTTGCAGGGAATTCACTTGCCCGAAGAGTGCGCGGAAGTTTTGGTGAAAAATATTTTGGTGCCGACGGACGGTTCGGATCAAGCCTTCAAAGCTCTCTTGCAGGCGATTGACATTGTCGAGGCGTGGGGCGCGCGCATAACTTTGCTTATGTGCGTCAAAATTGAAGAAGACATCGCGGCCTTTGAGCAGGTGAGTTTGGGCGGATACATTCCCTCCGAACTCAACGCCGCCGCCTACGAATTTTTGAACGAGCTGAGGCAAGTCATCCCGCACGAAATTGAAGTGAAAATTCGCGTGGAAATCGGCGAGCCCGCAGAAGAAATCATCAACGCGGCAAAAGACTTTGATTTGATCGTCATGGGCAATCGCGGCTTCGGCGGCATGGACGCGGAAGGCTTCGGCTCTGTCGCAAAATTCATTCAAGAAAATTCTCCCAAGCCCGTCATCTTTGCCAAAGGAATGCCCGGCGATTTGGACGAGGAAAATAATTTTGTCGGCGGCGCGAACACGTGGAAATAAAAAAAGCCGGCGCGTGATCTCCGGCCTAAAAATTTTTTGAAATTATTCAAGCTCCTCGACGAGAATATTTTGGTTCGTGAAGACGCAAATATCCGCGGCGATTGACAGCGATTCTTTGGCGATTTCGGCGGCGGTCATGTTCGTGTGAGCCAAAAGAGCTCGGCCGGCCGCCAGCGCGTAAAATCCGCCCGAACCGATTGCCGCGATGTCTCCGTCGGGCTCGATAACTTCGCCGTTGCCCGAAAGCAGCAAAATTTTTTCCTTGTCCGCAACCAGCAACAAAGCTTCCAGCCGACGCAAAATTTTATCGGTGCGCCAATCTTTTGCAAGAGCGACGGCCGAACGCATAAGGTGCCCGTGCGTCGATTCGAGCTTCTCTTCAAATTTTTCAAACAGAGTAAAAGCGTCGGCAACCGAGCCCGCGAAGCCCGCGATAATTTTTTCGTGATAGAGGCGGCGAACTTTTTTGGCCGTGGACTTCATGACCGTTGAGTTGCCGAAAGTGACTTGCCCGTCGCCGGCGATAGCGATTTTCCCGTCGCGTTTGACGGCCACGATTGTCGTCGAATGAAATTCCATTTATCTCAGCTCCCGTAAAAATTTTTCCAAATCTTGCAAGGCTCGCGCGGCCAATTTTTCTTTGCGGAATTTTTTTGGCGTGCGAGTTTCTATCGGCGGCAAAAGTCCGAAAGTTATGTTCATCGGCTGAAAATTTTTCGTGGCGGCCGTGGTGATGTAATTGGCCAAAGCTCCGTGGCAGGTCGTCGGCGGAAAAATTATCTGCTCCAAATTTTTTGCAAGTCGCGCCGCGTTGACGCCCGCCATCAATCCCGCAGCCGCCGATTCGACGTAACCTTCCACGCCCGTGATTTGTCCCGCGAAAAAAATTTTCGGCGAGGATTTCAGCTGAAACGTCGGCGACAAAATTTTTGGCGAGTTGATGAACGTGTTCCTGTGCATGACGCCGAAACGAACGAACTCGGCCGCTTCGAGCCCCGGAATCATTTTGAAAACTCTTTTTTGTTCGCCCCAAGTCAAATGCGTTTGGAAGCCGACCAAATTATAGAGCGTGGCCTCTCGATTGTCTTGGCGCAGTTGGACGACCGCGTAAGGAATTTTTCCCGTGCGTGGATCGATCAATCCGACGGGTTTCATCGGGCCGAAACGCAGCGTATCTTCTCCGCGCGCCGCCAAAATTTCCACGGGCAGGCAACCCTCGAAAAAAATTTCCGTCTCGAAATCGTGCGGCTTGGTTTTTTCTGCGGCCAAAAGTTCGTTGCGGAAAATCAAAAATTCTTCGCGGGTCATCGGGCAGTTGATGTAAGAATCGTCGGAGCCTTTGTCGTAGCGCGAAGCTTTGAAGGCCTTGCCGAAGTCGACGGAATCAATCGTGACGATGGGAGCCGCCGCGTCGTAGAAATAAAAATCGTCGCCGCCCGTGAATTTTTTTATCTCGTCGGCCAACGCGCCCGCAGTCAAAGGCCCGCTCGCAACGACAAAAATTTCGTCGGGATTCAAGCTCGTGACTTCTTCCTCGACGAACTCGACGACCGATTTAATTTTTTCCGTGACGATTTTTCCGAATTCGTTTCTGTCGACAGCCAACGCTCCGCCCGCCGGAATTTTTGCCGAATCCGCCGCCGCCATGATGATCGAATCGAGCAGGCGCATTTCCTCTTTGAGCACGCCGACCGCGTTTGAAAGACTTGCCGCACGAAAAGAATTGCTGCAGACGAGCTCGGCGAAATTTCCGGTTTTGTGCGCGGGAGTTTTTTTCGACGGGCGCATCTCGTGCAGGACGACTTCGACGCCGCGTTTTGCGATTTGCCAGGCAGCTTCAGCACCGGCCAAACCCGCGCCGATAACGTGAACTTTCAAGACTTCGCCGCCTTTTTTTCTCGCCGAACTTGAGCGCGACGTTTGATCTCCGCCAAAATTTTGTTCACGGGGTGATTCGTGCGCGTCGGACAATTTTCGTTGCCGCAATAGAGCATGGACGTCCTGCCTTTGAATTTGTGTGCAAACATCGTCGCGCCGCACGTCTTGCAAGTCATCGCCTGCGGTTCGTCCCACGTCATGAAGTCGCACGCCTCGCAGCAATAAAAAATTCTGTTGCGCGACAAAGTTCTTTTGACCAATTTTTTTCTGCACTTCGGACAAGTTTTGTCGGTCGGCTCAAGGAACGGCCTGGTGTTTTTGCAATCGGGATAGCCCGAACACGCCAGGAAAGTTCCGTAGCGGCCGTGGCGAATCAACATCTTGCGCCCGCACTTATCGCAAATCTCCTCCGATTCGACGACGGGTTCTTGTTGAGGTTGAGCGTCTTCGCCGAGAGAAATCATCGCCGCGGAAAAATTTTCGTTGAACTTGTCGCAGAAATTTTTGATGACGGAAATTTTTTTCAGAGTGCCCGCGGAAATTTCTTTGACTTGCGCGTTGACTTCGTTGTAAGCGGCCGCGGAAAAATTTTCGTCGAAGAAGCCGACAGCCTCCAAAACACGTTCGCCCAGCGCGGTGATTTTGTAAACAGAATTTTCCGCCGCGATATATTTTCGTTTGAGGAGACTGGCCACGCCGCCCGCGTAAAAATCAGCCCAATCGATTTTGAGTTCGTCGAGAGCCGCCATCAACGCCGCGTCACAAATCGTGCCGTCGAGAGAAATTTTTTCCGGCGAAATTTTTCCCGTGAGCCGCGCGTAAATCAGCTCGTAAAGTTTGAATTGATAATCGGTCAGAAATTTTTTTACGGCTGACGGTTCGCGTCGTTCGCCCGTCAAAAAAATTTCTCCGCCGTGAGGAAAAGTTATGAGCCCCGCGCAACCTTCGGACTCGAAATTCATTCCCTCGTAAAGTTGGTCGGCGATGAAGCGCGTGCGTGCCGCCGAAAAATTCAATTCTTTGAGCGCGAGTTTTTGGAGAGTGGAGAGCGTCAATTTTTTTTCGACGGCCAAAAATTTTTTCGCGGGCGGGTTGGCGATCAACTTCAAGAGCAAACCGCGGAACCTGCCGACTTTCACGCCGCGCCAAATTTTTCGTTCGAGATATTCGCCGACTTTGTGGCTGACGTATTTGTCGATGATTTGTTTGGCCTGGAAAGCGTCCGCCAAATTTTCGTCAATCGGTCGCGCCGCCGAAAGAGCCGCCTTGAAATTTTCTTTGGTCAGCTCGTTCAAAACGATTCGGCAACGCGACTGAGGATTCACGCCGAAAATTTCGCAGAACTGCCGCGCCAAAAATTCTCCTTGGGCGTCGGGGTTCGTCGCCAAAAAAATTCTGCGGGAGTTTAACGTCTCGCGTTTGAGTTCGGCCAGCAATTTTCCTTGGCCGCGAACCGTGATGTAATCGGGTTGAAAATTTTCGTCCACGCCGATTCTGCTTTTGGGCAAATCCTTCAGGAAGCCGTCCGTCGACGCCACGGAATAATTTCGCCCGACAAATTTTTTCAGCGTGCGGGCTTTGGCCGGGCTCTCGACGAGAATCAACGACTTTAAAATTTTTTCTGCCAAAAGTTTAACCTCCTGCCTTGCGTTTATATCGACCCGCGTCTTCCGTGACGCAGCCTTTATTTTCCAGTTCGAGAATTAGGAGCGGCAAATCTTGCGGGGAAATTTCTTCGGCCTGCATCAAAATTTCGTCGTCGGTGATGAATTTGTCGGGCGGAATGATTTCCAAAATTTTTTTCGCCGCGTCCGACAAAATTATTTTCGGCTTCGTCCGCGCGGGAATTTTGAATTTGAATTTGCGGCGATATCTTCCCGCGTCCTCGACGATAAAATTTTTCAGCTCAAGCTTGGTCAAAATGTCGGCCAGGTCGCTCGCGGAAAGTTCGTCGTCTTGCATCAAAATTTCGTCGTCGGTGATGAATTTGTCGGGCGGAATAATTTCCAAAACTTTTGCGGCGGCCTCGTCCAAAAAAATTTCCTGCGCGGCTTCAACTTTTTTCGTCGGCTCGATGTCGTATTCGTCCAGCACGTCGCGGGCACCTCGAATCAACGTTGCGCCGTCACGGATCAATTTGTTGCAACCCTCGCTCATCTCCGCGTAGATTTGTCCCGGGATAACGAAGACGTCACGGCTGTAATCGCCGGCATAATCGCTGGTGATGAGCGCGCCGCTTTTTTGGCCGGCTTCAACGATGATGACTCCGCGACAAAGCCCGGCGATGATTCTGTTGCGTGCGGGAAAAGTTCCGGCACACGCGGGAAGTTGCGGAGGAAATTCGCTGAGGACGACTCCGCGCTCGACGATCTCCTCGAAAAAATTTTTTTTGCCGCTGCGGAAAGCAATTTCGATCCCGCAACCCAAAACAGCGACGGTTCGGCCGGATTTGAGTGCGCCGCGATGTGCAAAGCTGTCGATTCCGCGAGCAGCACCGCTGACGACCGTCAAGCCCGCAGCCGCCAGTTCTTCGCCCAACTCCAGCGCGACGTTCTGACCGTATTGAGTGTTGTGCCGCGAACCCACGACGGCGATTCTTTGAGCGTGCGGCTGAAGTTTTCCGCGATAATAAAAAAACATCGGGGGCGTTTCTTGACCGAGCTCCTTTAAAATCGGCGGATAATCTTCGTCGTTTATCGAACACAATTTGAATTCGTGACGCTCGCAATATCTGACGAGATTTTCGGGGGCGTTGGGGTGTTTGCCGCGGAAAGAAATGAACGCGTCGAGAGCCTTGGGCAAAATTCCCGCGTGAAGCAAATCGTCGACGTCGGCCGACCAAGCGTCCTTTGCACTGCCGCAAAATTTCACGAGCTTGGCGATACTTTTGTTGCCGAAACCTTCCGCGCCGCCCATCGCCGCCATAAAAAATTTTTCCACGACCGCCGACCTCCCGCGCCGTATAATACCACAAAAATTTTATCGTGCAAATTTTTCACGCTTAAGTGACAAAAAATTTTCCGCGTGATATACTGCCAAAAAAATTTTCGGGTGAGCCAATGGAAAAAAAATATTTTTACTTTCAGCCGCAATACGTGAACGAATTTAAATGCGACGGCTCGAAGTGCGCCGCGCACTGTTGCCAAGAGGCGTGGAATATTTTAATCGACGAAGAAACTTTCAAACAATACGAGCAACTTGAGCCGGCCGCGCTTTTGCATTTGAAATTTTATCCCGACGAGGAAAATTATTTTATCGAGTTCGGCGGAAAAAAATATTGCCCGTTCCTCACTGAAAAAAAATTGTGTCGGTTACAGCTGGCGCACGGCGAAAATTTTTTGTCGAAGACGTGCGCGACGTACCCGCGAATCACAAATCATTTCGGATATTTTTTCGAGCGGTCGCTGATTTTGAGTTGCCCCGTCGCAGCCGAAATGATTTTGTTTTCCGAGGAGCCGCTCGCGTTTGAATTCGTCGAGGTGCCGGAAAAAATCCATTCGCTCAACGGAAAAATTTTCTTCCAAAAAATTTTGGCACCGAACGAAATCACCGAACACATCATCGAAATTCAAGCCGCGATGATTTCAATTTTGCAGGAGCGCGCGCTTTCAATCGACCAAAGATTAATCGTGCTGGGGTTTTTCGTCGACAGGCTGGCGGAAATTTTTTCAAACTTCGAGGCGGACGAGCTGACAAGATTAATCGCGGCGTACGAGTCGAAAAAATTTTTGGCGGAGCAGGTGCCGCTCATGCTCAAAAGTTTTTCATTCGACGCGGAAAAATTCATCGGCTTGATGCGCGACCTTCCCGAAAAAATTTTCGACGCGGAATATCTCGCCTTGCACAAAAAAATTTTTGAGGACATCATCGAAGCCGCGCCGCACCTTTCCGAGAAAAAATTTTTCGTCGCCGAGCACGCGAACTTCTTTGAAAATTTTCTCGTCAACGAACTTTTTTTGAGCGCATTTCCGTGGAAATTCGACGGGAGCCTCGCGCAAAATTTTTCGGCCTTCGCGCTGGAGTACAAACTTTTCGAGCTGATGATTTTTTCCGTGTCGCTCAAAAATTTTTGCGGCAAAAAAGATTTCGTCGAGACGGCCGGCTGGTTCACCACGCGCTTTGACCACACGAAAGAATTCAAGAAAAGAATTTTTTCCTTCGCCGAAAAATTTTATGAGCCGTTCGCGTTGATGAGCACTCTGCTTGAAGGGAGCGATTGAGATGATAACACCCGAACTTTTGGCGCGGATAAACGAGTTGGCACGCAAGAAACGCACGGTCGGCCTGACGGAAGAGGAGCTGGCCGAACAAAAAGGACTTTACAAAATTTATTTGGCGGCGATTCGCGAGCAGATGACAAATTTATTGGACAGCATAGAAATCGTCGACGTGGAGGTAAAAAAATGAACAAGATCGGATTTATCGGCGGCGGTGCTCTGGCCGAATCAATCGTGCGCGGGATTTGCGGGAAAATTTTTGAGCCGAAAAATATTTTTGTCTCCGAGATTCGCTCCGCCCGTTGCAAAGAACTTTCCGAACGCTACGGAGTCAACGCTTCGACGGACGCAAATTTTTTGGACGCGATTGATTTTTTGATCGTCGCCGTCAAACCCAAGGACGCCGAAAAAACTTTTGCCGCGCTGAAAAATAAAATTCCCGCCACGACGATTTTAACTTACACGGTCGCGGGCTTGAAACTTTCCGCCGTCGAAAAATTTTTTCCGGAAAACAAAATCGTGCGGATCATGCCCAACGTTGCGGTTTCCGTCGGCGAGAGCATGACGGCTTTCACGCTCAACAAAAACGCCGCGAACATCGGCGAGACGATAAAAAATTTTTGGTCGACGTTGGGTCGCGCCGTCGAGGTCGAAGAAAAATTGATGGACGCTGTCACGGGCTTGAGCGGTTCGGGGCCAGCCTACGCTTTCCTGATGATTGACGCTTTGTCTGACGGCGGAGTTGCCGCGGGCTTGTCGAGAGCTCAGGCGATTGAACTTGCGGCACAAACTCTCCTCGGCGCGGCCAAAATGGTTTTGACTTCGGGCGAACACCCCGACGTTTTGCGCGACTCCGTCACCAGCCCGGCCGGCACCACGATTGAAGGCGTCAGAGTTTTGGAACGCGCAGGATTTCGCAGCGCACTGATTGAAGCTGTCTTGGCCGCCACGGAAAAATCCAAATCGCTTTAAAAGTTTCAAGGAGTGTCCCCGATGAAAGCTCCCAAAAATTTTTCTCAAAAAGGTCAAGGCCTCCTCGAATACGCGCTCATCATCGGGTTCGTCGGGGCGGTCGCTCTTTTCGTCACGTTCAGCGGCGGTTTCGACGCGGCGATTGAAAGTCTCTTCGGCACGGCAAGCGAAAATGTGAAGACGGCCACTTTGATTCCCGAAGACGAGACGGACGATTCTTCCTTCGACTACGAGACGCAAACCGCTGACGATTCCTCGGCGTTGAATTTGAATCCGCTGAATTGGCAGGTGGAAATTATTCCGTTCGCGGACATGACTTACAACACGATCGCCCGCAACGGCTCCGTCGACAACGCGCTCAGCTCCGAGATCGGATTTTTCAACACGCTGTTCACGGCGGTCGAAGGTCACCTGGCCTCCACCAACGCCGCCGACGGCATCAAAGATTGGCAAAGTTTTTTGTCGATGGTTGAGACGACGAAGGCTCGAAATAATGTTGCGGCAAGCTACGTTCGCGACGAACAAAAAATCACAATCAAACGCGTGGGCAACGACTTGCGCATAACTTATTCCGACAAGGAGAGCAATTATTATTACAAACTTTCGGCCGACGCAAACAACGTCATGCAAATCGAAACGAACGCGAACAAATCTTACGGCGAATTTTTTTCGTCGGTCATGAAAAACGCGGACGGCGGCGGCTGGCAATACAGCAAGTAGGAGGAAATTTTTCATGAACATTTTCCAAACAATTTTCACGACGAAAGGACGGATCAATCGCGGAAGATTTTTTAAATTTTATATCCTCGTGACGTTGATGGGTGCGACGGCGACTTTCGTTACCTCGTGCATGGCCACACTTTTGACGGGCGACCCCAACGGCACTTTGGTCAAAATGATCACGATAACTTGGGCGGTTTTGGCCACGGCCGGCGCGTGCATGCTCATGGTTCGCAGGCTCCACGACCTGAACAAAAACGGCGCGTTCTTCCTGGTCAGCTTCATTCCCGTCGTCGGATTAATTTTCATAGTCTATCTTTTCTTCGCGGAGGGACAAGTCGGTTGGAATCAATACGGCGCGGATCCCTTGACGGAATAAAAAATTTTGGAGGGAATTTTTATGGAACTCTTGGAAAAAATTTACACGATTCAAGGGCGGCTCAATCGCCTGCGCTTTTGGAAGTATTACGTGGGTTGGCTGCTGTTTTCCACGTTGACAGGTCTTGTTCTCGGCTTCTTCCTCGGCTTTTTGACGACTGACCCGAAAAGTCTTTTGGTCACGGTGCCCACGGGAATTTGGTCGTTCATGGCGGGCGTCGGCACAATCATGATCAACATCCGCCGCCTGCACGATTTGGATAAAAGCGGCTGGTGGTTGCTGGTCGCGCTGGTTCCGTTCGTCAACATAATTTTCTTGCTGTATCTTTGGCTCGCGCCTGGCACAGTCGGCCGGAACAGATTCGGCTCTGACCCGCTGGAAAATTAAACTTGCTTGAAGAAATTTTTTCGTTTAGAATAGGCGCAACTTTGAATTGGGAGGTTGATAAAATGATTCCGGTTTTAATTGGCTTGGGTGTTGCCTATCTGGTCTATTCAAATTGGCAAGAGATTGAAGGCTGGCTGAAAGATTTCCTGCCGAAAGTTCAAGACGTGCTCAAAGAGGCCGGCATTTACGATTACGCCGCCAAACTCTTCTCCAGCATCGAAGGCAACGTCATGCGTCTCGTTCACCGCCTCTATTACAAAGAAAACGGCAAGTGGGTCGAAAAAACCACCGTCCGCGAAATCGACGAGTCCGAAGTTCCCGCCTGGGCAAAAGAAGGTTTGTCCGCCAAAGAAAGCGACGTCACCGCCCGCTATGAAAAAGAACTTGAGCTTAGCGTTTGAGCGAGGTGAATTGAAATGGCATTGGAAAATAAAATTGAGATGGTCGCCGATTTGGTCGAGGCCGCAAAAAATTTCTTCGTCGATCTTTTCCGCCCCGACATGACGCTGGAAAAAATTTCCGAGGTGGTCTCGCCGCGCCTGGACGACACGATAAAAAAATATGAAGCTCGCGGGCTCGAATACAGCGCGGGAAAATTTCACATCAAGTACGCCGATGAAAAACATTTCCAGCTTGAATTCGAGATGTATTTCCGCGACGAAGAGGGCAAGTGGCACAAGTGCGCCAACGAGAGCGACCTGCGCGATTACACGCTTTTGGAAGCCGGCGCGTGGAAAACGATCAAAGCTTTGAAAATTATCACGTTCCCGATTGAAAAGCCCAGCTCCGCCGCCGATGAAGTCCTCCAAAAGGACAAGAAGCTCGAAGAATATCGCGAGGCCGAACTCGAAAAACTTTTGGAAACTCCGACCGACGAACCTGCTCCAAAAACAATCGACATCACGCCCGAAAAAAATTCTCCTGCCGTCGACACAGAAAAAAAATAATTCGTCCCGAAAAAATTTTTATAATTTCAATCCCCGCAAGGGGCTTATTTTTTTTTCGTGACAGAATTAAAATTTGCGGCATGAAAAAATATTTTTTGGGGCGGCTCGTCCGTCTCGTGCCGATTCTTTTTGGCATAACTTTTTTGACGTTCGGCATGATGCAACTGGCGGGCGACGACGCCGTCGACAAAATTTTTGAGCAGACGGGCTCCGTGTCCGAAGAAATCAAGTTCGCCAAACGCGCCGAACTCGGGCTCGACCAACCGTTTTTGATTCAGTACGGACGCTGGCTCGGCGGAATTTTGACGGGCGACGCAGGAAAATCTTTTATCAGCGGCAAGCTCGTCTTCGAAACTTTTGCGGAAAAATTGCCCGCGACGATTGAGCTGATGATCGTTTCGATTTTGCTGACGATTTTTATCGCCACGCCGCTCGGAATTTTTTCCGCCGTCAATCAAAATCGCCCGATTGATTTTTTGATTCGAGGCTTAAGCTTCGTCGGGAATTCCATGCCGAATTTTTTTTGCGGCCTGCTGCTGATTTATTTTCTCGCGCTGAAATTAAATCTGCTGCCGATAATCGGTCAAAGCGTCGTCCTGCCCGCGCTCACGCTGACAATTTCCATGGCGTCGAAATACACGCGACAAATCCGCGCAGTCGTGCTGGAAGAACTCGACAAGCCGTACGTCACGGGCGCAAGAAGTCGCGGCGTCGACGAAATCACAATTTTAATTAAAAGCGTCCTGCGCTCGACTCTCATCACGATCATCACGCTGCTTGCTCTGTCGATAGGATCTTTGCTCGGCGGCACGGCGATTGTCGAAACGATTTTCATGTGGGACGGCGTCGGCAAGATGGCGGTCGATGCAATTTTGATGCGCGATTATCCGCTGATTCAAGCCTACGTCGTGTGGATGGCGATAATTTACGTGATGATAAATTTGGCGGCGGACTTGCTCTATCATTGGCTCGACCCGCGCGTGCGATTCGGTGAAGCGTCATGAAAAATTTGGCTCCGTATTTGGCGGCCGCGGGATTTTTAATTTTCGTGGCTCTCTTCGCTCAATTTTTGACGCCGTTCGATCCTTACGTCCAGGATTTGGAAGGCGCGCTCACTCCGCCGAACGCAACGAATCTTTTGGGCACGGACAGATACGGCCGCGACGTTTTGTCCAGGGTTATCGTCGGCTCGCAAACAACTTTGTGCACGTCATTAATTTTGCTCGCGACAATTTCAATCGTCGGCAGTTTGATCGGCGCGGTCTGTGGCTTTCACGGCGGGCGGCTCGACGATTTTTTGATGAGGCTCTCGGATATTTTTTTGGCCTTCCCGCAAATGGTTTTCGCAATCGCGGCGGCGGGTGCTCTCGGCGGCGGACTTTTGAATGCGGCGGCGGCTTTGGCGATCATCGGCTGGCCGAAGTACGCAAGAATTTCTCGCGGCTTGGTTCTGGCGATTCGTTCCATGCCGTATCTCGACGCGGCAAAAATGTCCGGCTCAAGCTCAACGAAAATTTTGTTCGTGCACGTCCTGCCAAATATCGCCGGGACAATTCTCGTGACGGCCTCGCTCGACCTGGGCACAATCATCATGGAATTGGCGGGACTGTCTTTCCTCGGCTTGGGCGCACAACCTCCGACGGCCGAATGGGGCGCGATGATGAACAACGGCCGCTCCATGTTGCAAACCGCGCC
>CAMNFC010000030.1 GCA_946536925.1 uncultured Selenomonadales bacterium
GGCTTTTTGGACGAAGCTAGACAACACGCCGATAACAACGTTACTCGCATTCTCTACTGGAAACAAAAAAACATTCCGGTCGTCACGCCCTGCACAAGTTGTTCTCTCATGCTAAAAGAAGAGTACCACGAACTTTTCGCTGAAGACAAGTTCCACGAAGCCGCTACCAATGTTTATGACGCCTTCGAGTTCTTGGAAATGTTACAGGAGCGCGGCGAATTCAATTCCAATTTCAAGCCTCTCAACCAGCGATTACTTTATCACGTGCCTTGTCATTTGAAGTCGCAAGCGATCGGGCTTCCCGCTCAGGACATCTTGGAAGAAGCCGGCGCAAATGTCAATCTCGCGGATTCTGGCTGTTGCGGCATCTCCGGCAACTACGGTTTTCGTAAAGACAAGTATGAAATCTCCATGAAGATTGGCGCGAAACTTTTCGAGCGCGTCAAGCAACATGACTTCGATAAAGTCATCTGCGACTGTGGTACCTGTCGAATGCAAATTCATCACGGCACCGACATCAAACCCGTCCACCCGATTGAAATTCTGGCGAAGGCTTACGCTTGAGGAGATGAAAATTTTTTTCGAGTTTGTGTTTAAAATTTTGGGAGGGATTTTTGAATGGCAAAAAATTATGTAATGGCTCTGGACGCGGGCACGACCAGCAATCGCGCCATCATCTTCGACAAAAATTCTAAAATCATCGGCGCGGCTCAAAGAGAATTCACGCAACATTTCCCGAAGCCCGGTTGGGTCGAACACGACGCCGACGAAATTTGGAGCACGATGGTCGCCGTCATGAAAGAGGCTCTCGAACAATCCGATCTCATCGCGGGCGACATTGCGGCTATCGGCATCACCAACCAGCGCGAGACGACGGTCATCTGGGACAAAAAAAGCGGCCGTCCGATTTACAACGCAATCGTCTGGCAGTCTCGTCAAACCGCACCAATCGCCGAAGCTCTCAAAGCCGAGCACGCCGAAGAATTCAAAGACAAGACGGGCTTGGAGATCGACGCGTACTTTTCCGGCACGAAAATCAAATGGCTGCTCGACAACGTGGAAGGTGCCCGCCAAAAAGCTGAGGACGGCTCCCTTCTTTTCGGGACGATTGACACGTGGCTGATTTGGAAACTCACGGGCGGAAAAGTTCACGTCACGGATTATTCCAACGCCTCGCGCACAATGATTTACAACATCAACACGCTCGAATGGGACGACCAACTTTTAAAATATCTGGACATCCCCAAGGCGATTTTGCCCGAAGTCAAGCCGTCGTCTTTTGTTTACGGCGAAACTTCTCCGCTGATTCTCGGCGCGGCAATTCCTGTTGCGGGCGCGGCCGGCGACCAACAAAGTGCTCTCTTCGGACAAAACTGTTTCGAGCCCGGCACCGCCAAAAATACTTACGGCACGGGCTGCTTCATGTTGATGAACACGGGCACGGAAATTCACAAATCCAAAAACGGATTGGTCACGACGATTGCCTGGGGTCTCGACGGAAAAGTTGAGTACGCGCTGGAAGGTTCAATCTTCGTGGCGGGCTCGGCCATTCAGTGGTTGCGCGACGGCGTGCGCATGGTCGACAGTGCTCCCGATTCCGAATGGGTCGCCAAAAAAGTCAAAGACACGGGCGGCGTTTATTTCGTTCCTGCGTTTGTCGGATTGGGCGCACCTTATTGGGACATGAACGCCCGCGGAATGATCATCGGCTTGACTCGCGGCTCAACGAAAGCTCACATCGTCCGCGCAACGCTCGATTCGCTGGCCTATCAAACCCGCGACGTTTTGGAGGCAATGGAGGCTGACAGCGGCGAAAAACTTTCCGCGCTCAAAGTCGACGGCGGAGCTTCGGCCAACAATCTTTTAATGCAATTCCAAGCTGATCTTTTGGGCGTGCCCGTCGACCGTCCGCAAATCGTCGAGACGACCGCTCTTGGTGCGGCATATCTGGCGGGCTTGGCTGTCGGCTTGTGGAAGAACAAAGACGAGCTTAAATCTGCCTGGCAACTCGAAACGCGCTTTGAACCCGAAATGAAACGCTACGAGGCCGACGATCTTTACAAAGGCTGGCGCAAGGCCGTCAAGCACGCGATGAATTGGCTCAACGACGATTAAATTTTTTCGGTTGAAAAATTTTTTTGGGACGGGAAATCACCTCCCGTCCTTTAGGAGGTATTATCCATGGATAATTTATTCGGCGAATTTATGGGCACGATGGTTCTTATCGTCTTCGGTTGCGGCGTCTGTGCCAACATGACTTTGACGAAATCCAAAGGCCAAGGCGCGGGCTGGATTTGCATAGTGTTCGGCTGGGGTTTCGCAGTCACGCTCGGAGTTTTCACCGCCACGACGCTCGGTGCTCCTCAAGGCGATTTAAATCCTGCCGTCACGCTGGCCAAAACGATGGTCGGAATTTACACGCCCATGCAATTTTTGGCGACGTCCGCCGTTCAAATCGTCGGGGCAATTCTCGGCGCGACAATCGTCTGGCTGGCATATCTTCCACACTGGTCAGAGACGCCCGATCCCGCAGCCAAACTCGGTGTCTTCGCAACGGGGCCGGCCATTCGCAGCCCGATTGCAAACTTTCTCACCGAGGCAATCGCGACGTTCTTTTTGATGTTCGTGATTTGGATGATTTTCGGCAAACCCGTCGGCGCAATTCCTCCCGGGCTCGGACCGTATCTCGTCGGAATCTTGATCGTGGCGTTGGGTTTGTCGCTCGGCGGCCCCACAGGTTACGCCATGAATCCCGCCCGTGATTTGGGGCCTCGAATCGCTCACGCAATTTTGCCCATCGCCGGAAAAGGTGACTCCGATTGGGGTTACGCGTGGGTGCCGATTGCCGGGCCTCTCGTCGGTGCTGCTGTCGCTTACGTCGTGGCTTTGGCCGGCGGAGCAATTTGACACGTTGCTCAAGTCGAAGTTCGGAATAAATTTTTCGTCGGCGGTCTTGCCGATTTGAACAAAACAATTTTTCACGCCAATTTTCGCCGCGTGTTCGACGACGGAATCGTATTCAAAAGTCGTCAGCGCGCGGCTTATTTTTTTGAATTCGGCGGCGCGGAAAAGCGGCGTGTACTGATTCATCAGGCTGATAAAAATTTCGTCGCCAAAATTTTCGTGGAGCCAATCTACAATTTTCATCGCGTCGCGTCGAAAGTTCGGCAAAATCAAATGGCGGACGATCATTCCGCGAACCATGCGCCCGTTTGAAAATTTCGCGGCACCGACAAGCTCAAACATTTTTTTCACGGCGGCGGAAGCGACGGAAAAATAATTCGGCGCGGAAGAAAAAATTTTCGCGGCCTCGTCGTCAAAATATTTCAAGTCAGGCAAAAAAATATCGACGCGCCCGCGCAAAAGTTCGAGCGTCTCTAAATTTTCGTAGGCGTTGGAATTCCAAACGATCGGCAAAGAAAATCCGCGGGCTTTGGCCAGATCGATCGCTTCACAAATTTTTTCGGCGTAGTGCGTCGGCGTGACGAGTTCGACGTTGGCCGCGCCACGATTTTTTTGCTCGAAGAAAATTTCTGCCAGACGTTCGACGGAAATTTCCGCGCCGAAATTTTTTTGGCTGATTGAAAAATTTTGGCAGAAGACACAGCGGAGATTGCAGTGCGAAAAAAAAATTGTGCCCGCGCCGCTCAAGCCGACCAAACACGGTTCCTCCCATCGGTGCAGGCTCACGAGCGCGACACGCAAATTTTCTCCCGCGCCACAAAAACCAAATCGCCGCACTCGGTCGACGCGACATCTCCTCGGACAAAGTTCACACGCTTCCAAAAAATTTTCCTCCTCAAAAAAGTTTTAAATCTTTGATTAAAAATCATCGGCTCGCGTTGATTAAAGTAACGGTGCCGTGTATTATATCATTCGCAGGAAATTTTGAATTCACGGGAGGAGTTACGGATGAAAAAAAAATCTGACTTGACGGACGCGCTCTTGGAGGCTCACAATTTTTTGCGGCGGTACATGACGATTTGGTACGGAAAAAATTTTGACGGGCTCGATCCTCAGCAGGGTCAAGGACTAATCCTCTCGGAACTGCGGCGCGGACAAATCTTCAGCCAAAAAGAAATCGGCTTGGCCTTGGACATCCGCCCGCAATCTTTGGGCGAACTTTTGCAAAAGCTGGAGGCGAACGGTTACATTCAACGCTACCGCTCGACGACGGACAAACGCGCACTTCTCGTGGAGCTGACGGAAAAGGGCGAAAATTTTCAGCAGCAGAAGCCGGACTACCATGAACTTTTTATCGGGCTCAACGCGCAAGAAAAAAAATTGCTCAAAACTTTTCTGGAAAAAATTTCCGCGCAACTGAACGAGCTGATTGAGCGCGAAACGGATGATGAATTCTTTTAAAAATTTTTTTCATGGAGGGATTTTTCGATGCTCAAGGACAGGCTGAAATTTTTCGCGGAGATTTACGCCGCGCACAAAAAATCTTTTGCGTTCGTGGCGGCCGGCTCACTCGTGGCGGCAATTCTCTCTCTCCTCTCGCCGATGTTGATTCGCCGCGTCATGGATGAACTTTTGCCGCACGGAATCTCGCAGGAAATGATTTTGACGGCGGGCGGGCTGATGATGATTTACGCGGGAAATTATTTTCTCGGCCGGCAAATCGAAGTCGTCGGGCGCGGCATGGGTGCAAAAATCGAATTCGCAATGCGCGAAAAACTTTTCCGTCATCTTTTGCGCATGGGCTATTCTTTTTTTGACAACGCACAAAGCGGCCAACTCCTCTCGCGGCTCGTCAATGACATCTCGGAAGTCGGCGGGCTCATGTTCGCAATCCCTCATCTTTTTATAACTTGCTCGATAACTTTGCTCGGCTCGGCGGCTCTGCTTTTTTATCTGAATTGGCAGCTGGCAATCGTCGTGACAACTCTTTTGATCTTCAAAACTTTCACGACGATAAAACTCAACGGCGAGATGAAAAAAATTTTTTTGCGGGCGCGGGAAAACACCGGCGACTTGAGCGGACAGATCGCCGAAAGTTTGCAGGGCATTCGTCTCGTGAAAATTTTTGGCTGCGAAGAAAAAGAACTCGGCAAGATGATTCGCGCGGGCGAAAATCTTTTGTCGGTGCAAGAAAAATCTTTTCTCACTGTCGGCAAACTCCACAGCGGCATCGATTTTTTCTCCAACCTCGTGAACTTGACGATAATCGTCCTGGGCGGCGCGTTGATAAGTTTGGGCGCGATGAAAATCAGTGACCTGGTCGCCTTCCTTTTGTACATGATGCTTTGCATGCGGCCGGTCTTTCAGCTGATGATGTTGACGGAAGTTTATCAGCGGGGCATGGCCGGCGTCGAACGTTTCCGCGAGCTGATGAACTTGCCCGAATCGAACGAACTTTCCGCCGAACGTGTGACGAAACTTGAAGACGCGCGGGCGATTGAATTTTCTCACGTGAACTTCGGCTACGGCGGCGGCGAAAAAATTTTTGACGACTTCAACTTGAAAATTTCGGCGGGCGAACACGTCGGAATCGTCGGTACAACAGGCGGCGGCAAAACGACTCTTTGCGAGCTGCTCCTGGGAATGTACGACCTCGACGGCGGAAAAATTTCTATCGACGGGCGCGACATCAAAAACGTCACCACAGACAGCCTGCGCCGCGAAGTCGGAATGATTCAGCAGGACACGTTCCTTTTTTCCGCCAGCGTCCGCGAAAATATTTCTTACGGCAAAGAAGACGCCACCGACGAAGAAATTTTTGAGGCGGCACGCCTCGCCGAAGCCCACGAATTTATTTGCGAACTTCCAAACGGCTACGAAACTTTTGTCGGCGAACGCGGCGTTAAATTGAGCGGCGGGCAGAAGCAGAGAATTGCAATCGCCCGAATGTTTTTGCGCAACCCGAAAATTTTGATCCTCGACGAGGCGACTTCAGCTCTCGACAACGAAACCGAACGTCAAATCCAACGCGCCATGCAAAAACTTTCCGCCAACCGCACGACGATAACCGTGGCTCATCGTCTGGCGACCGTGCGAAATTCCAACAGGATTTTGGTGCTCGAACACGGCAACATCACCGAGGAAGGCACGCACGAAAATTTGATGGCTCGCCGCGGCGTCTACTACAACCTCTCGACCAAAGCCGCTTAACTTGATAAAAATTTTTTTCGCGAATATAATTGCTCAAGATGAAAGGAGGCAACTTTTTTGAATCTTGAGCAAAATTTTTTTGACACGACAGAAATTTTTCGCGGCTTGAATCCCGAACAAAAAGAAGCGGTCAATCATCTCGACGGGCCTCTTTTGATAATGGCGGGCGCGGGCTCCGGCAAAACGCGCGTGTTGACTTGCCGAATCGCAAATTTGATCGCCCAGGGAATTTCTCCGTGGAATATTTTGGCGATAACTTTCACCAACAAAGCCGCCGCCGAAATGAAATCCCGCGCAGAAAAATTGATCGGCTCGCCCGCCCGAAATATCATCTTGAGCACGTTCCATTCTTTTTGTGCGCGGCTTTTGCGCCGGGAAATCGAAGTCACCGGCACGTTCACAAAAAATTTTACGATCTGCGACGCCGGCACTTCCAAGGCTTTGATTCGTCAGTGCGTCGAGCAGTTGAAGTTGGACGAAAAAATTTTTTCCAACGCCAATCTGACAATTTCCGACTTGAAAAATAATTTGATTGACACGGAACTTTTCGCGGAGAGCCTCTTGACCGCAACTTCTTTCTACAAAAAAAATATTCTTCCGATTTACGAGCTCTATCAAAAAAAGTTGCGGGAAAATAATTCGTTGGACTTCGACGACCTGATTTTTTTCGTCGTGAAAATTTTTAAAGCGTACCCCGAAATTTTGGAAAAGTATCAGGAGCGTTTCCAATATATTTCCGTCGACGAATATCAAGACACGAATGTTGCGCAATATGTTTTGACGAATTTGCTGGCCGCCAAGTACAAAAATCTTTGCGTGGTCGGCGACGCCGATCAATCGATTTACGGTTGGCGCGGCGCGGACATGCGAAATATTTTAAATTTCGAGCGCGATTATCCTCAGGCTCGCGTCATCAAGCTGGAACAAAATTATCGTTCGACGAAAACAATTTTGGCGGCGGCCAACGGCGTCATCCAAAACAACATCGACCGCAAACCGAAAAATCTTTGGACACAAAACGACCGCGGCGAAAAAATTAAATTCGTTCAGTGCGCGGACGACCGGCGCGAAGCTGCAATCGTGGCGCGAGAAATTTTGCGGCTCGTCGAGGACGAAAATTTTTCTTACAGCGACATTGCCCTGCTCTATCGCACGAACGCCCAATCGCGCATGTTCGAGGAAACTTTTATGAGCGCGGGCATTCCCTACGTCATCGTCGGCGGCCTGAAATTTTATGACCGCAAAGAGATCAAAGACATCGTGGCGTATCTGCACGTCATCGCAAACCCGCGCGACAACGTCCACCTCATGCGGATAATCAACACGCCGCGTCGCGGGCTCGGCCTGACGAATTTAAATCGGCTGGCGGAATTTGCCGACGCGCTCGGCCTGTCGATTTTGGAAGTTGTTTCCGACGCAAGACTTTTGGGGCAAGTCGGCGGGCTCACGCAAAGATTTCGTTCGGGCATAAAAAATTTTGCGGCGATGATTATGAGCTTGACCGAGGCCGCCAAAAATCTTTCCGTCGACAAATTGATTTCCGTCGTCTTGGACGAATCGGGCTACTTGAAAATGTTGCGCGAAGCTGTGGAAGACGGCAAGGACGAAAATATTTCCCGCGAAGAAAATTTGAGCGAGTTCGTCGGCAGCGCGAAAGAATTTTCACAGCTTCGACCCGACGACACGCTCGAAGATTTTTTGAATCACGTCGCGCTGATAACCGACTTGGACACCGTGGACGAAAAAGAATCTCTCGTCAAGCTCATGACCGTGCACGCCGCCAAAGGTTTGGAATTTCCCGCGGTTTTCGTCGTGGGCATGGAAGAAAAACTTTTCCCGCACGCAAATTCTTTGGACAACGACGCCGCGCTGGAAGAGGAACGTCGCGCCTGTTACGTGGCCTTCACCCGCGCAGAAAAAAAACTTTACATCACGGCGGCGGAAGAGCGAATGGTTTTCGGGAAAAGTCGCCGGCAAGAAATTTCGCGTTTCGTCTCGGAAATTCCCTCAGAATGTTTTGTCGACAGAGTGTCTTCCGTTCCGAAGAAAAAAATTTTGACGTACAAACCCCCGACGGCTCATCGTCCCGCGCAAACGAAACCCGTTGCAAAAAAAATTTCACCGACCGTCGTGTGGCGCGCCGGCGATCGACTCAATCACAAAAAGTGGGGGCTGGGCACCGTTACCGAAGTTCAAGGCGCATTGATAACCGTGGCCTTCTCCAACCCGCAAATCGGCACGAAAAAACTCATGTCGACCATCGCGCCCGTCAACAAAATTTAAGGAGATGAATTCAATGGACAAAGCTCAAGCCCGCTCGCAAATTTTACGGCTTCAAGAAGAAATTCGTCGCCACAACAAAAATTATTACGAGCTGGACGCGCCCGAAATTTCCGATCGAGAATACGACACGCTCATGCAGCAGCTTAAAGATTTGGAGGCGGCTTTTCCCGAATTCGTCACGGCTGATTCTCCGACGCAAACTGTGGGCGGCGCGGCTCGTCGAGAAGTCGGAAAACTCGTTGCGCACGACGTCCCCATGCTCTCGCTTCAAGACGTTTTCGATCGCGATGGCGTGAAAAAATTTGTTGACAACGTGATTAAAAAATTTGGCGCGGCGGAATTTGTCGTCGAAGAAAAAATTGACGGCTTGAGTTTGGCTCTGCGTTACGTCGACGGAAAATTTTTTCAGGCGGTCACTCGCGGCGACGGAATCAATCAGGGCGAAGACGTCACCGAAAACGCCCGCGTGATTGATGATGTCGTTCAAACTTTGATTGACGCTCCGAAATATTTTGAAGTTCGCGGCGAAGTTTATATGACGCGAGAAAATTTTTCGGCGGCCAACGCGCGGCAAGTTCAACTCGGCTTGAAAACTTTTGCCAACCCTCGGAACTGCGCGGCGGGTTCTCTCCGTCAACTCGACAGCAAAATTGTCCGTGAACGCGGGCTGTCCATGTTCGTTTTCAATCTCCAAAAAGTTGACGGCGTTGAAATTCAAAGTCACACCGAAGCTTACGACTTCATGGCGCGCAACGGGATAAAAATTATTCGCGGCTACAAGATCTGCAAAACTTTTGAAGAGATTTGGTCGGCCGTTGAGGAAATCGGTGCGCGGCGAAAAAATCTTCCTTACGATATCGACGGCGCGGTCGTCAAAGTGAATTCTTTCGCGCAACGTGAACTCCTCGGCGCAACGAATAAATTTCCTCGTTGGGCTGTCGCTTATAAATATCCGCCCGCCGAAGTTGAAACCGTCTTGAGGAAAATTGAATTGAGCGTCGGGCGCACGGGACGAATTACTCCCACGGCTCTTTTCGACGCGGTTAATCTCAACGGAACGAAAGTTGAACGCGCCACGCTCCACAATCAAGATTTTATTTCTTCGCTCGACTTGCGGCTCGGCGACACGATTAAAATTTATAAGAGTGGCGATATTATTCCGCGCGTGAGCGGCGTTGTCATCTCCAAGCGTCCCGAAAATTCCACGCCGTTTAAATTTCCTGACACGTGCCCCGCCTGCGGCCACAAACTCGAACGCGAAGAATCGACGGCGGATTTCCGTTGCTCAAATCCGAACTGCCCCGCGCAACTTGAAAGTCGTTTGATAAATTTTGCCGGGCGCAACGCCATGAATATTCGCGGCCTGGGAAATTCTTCCGTCGCAAAATTAATTTCGGCGGGCTTCGTCAAAAATATTTCCGACATTTACAAACTTCACGAGCGACGCGAC
The DNA here is from genome assembly GCA_946536925.1 of uncultured Selenomonadales bacterium. Lineage (GTDB taxonomy): Bacteria > Bacillota > Negativicutes > Selenomonadales > Selenomonadaceae > Quinella. The sequence continues at coordinate 9,848 of CAMNFC010000030.1, forward strand.
GAATTGCTCGCGAAAAAAATTTTCGGTTTGGCGAAGGCGACCGATAAAGTTTTGGCTGCGATTGAGGAGAGCAAAAAAAATTCGCCCGAAAAAATTTTAACGGGCTTTGGAATTTTCGGTGTGGGTTCGGCCGCCGCCAAAGTTCTGATCGATCACTTCGGCAATTTGAAAAAAATTTCCGAGGCGTCCGTCGAAGAACTTCAGCAAGCTCCGAATGTCGGCGCGACCGTTGCTCTGAGCATAAAAAATTTTTTCGACGACGCGGACAACCTAAACCTGCTAAAAATTTTTGAGTAAATTATTTTCCGTGCTTGGCCAGCCGCTGCAAATATTTTCCGTACTCGTTTTTGGCCAGCGGTTCGGCCAGTTTCAAAAGTTGCGCCTCGTCGATGTAATTCATGCGGTAAGCGATCTCCTCGATGCAAGAAATTTTCAAGCCCTGCCGCGTCTGAATCGTGTGAACGAAACTTCCCGCCTGCAAAAGTGATTCGTGGGTGCCGGTGTCGAGCCAGGCATAACCGCGCCGCATTTTTTCCACGCGCAACGTTCCGCGAGCCAAATAAATTTTGTTCACGTCGGTGATTTCCAATTCGCCGCGCGCGGAAGGTTTAATCGATTTGGCGACGTCGACAATATTTTTATCGTAGAAGTACAGCCCCGTGACGGCGTAATTCGAGCGGGGCTCTTTTGGTTTTTCTTCCAAGCTGACAGCCCGGCCGTTCTCGCGATTGAATTCGACGACGCCATAATTTTGCGGATCATTGACGTAGTAGGCAAAGACGGTCGCGCCCGTGTCGTGTGAAGCCGCCCGCTGAACGAGCTTGGCAAAATCCGAGCCGTAAAAAATATTGTCGCCCAAAACCAACGCGCAACCTTGCCCGTCGATAAATTTTTCGCCGATCAAAAAAGCTTGAGCCAAACCTTCGGGCTTGGGTTGGACGGCGTAAGAAATTTTCAAGCCGAGTTGATTTCCGTCGCCGAGGAGAGATTGAAAAAGTTTGCTGTCTTGCGGCGTGGTGATGATTAAAATTTCTCGAATGCCGGCCAACATCAAAGTCGAGAGCGGATAATAAATCATCGGCTTGTCGAAAACGGGCATGAGTTGTTTTGAGACGACTTCGGTGAGCGGATAGAGGCGCGTGCCCGAACCACCCGCCAAAATTATTCCTTTGCGTATCATAAAAAATTTCCTCCTTTGCGCACATTTTACAGCTTGAGAAATTTTTTGCAAACCTTGCGCAGATTTTCCGTCGCGAAAAAAAATTATCAATATCGCTTGCTTAGAGCCAACGTAATACTTTATAATCGTTTTGAAGTAAGGAGGCGGTGACAATGAAGCTCACGCGCAGAAATTTTTTCAAGCTCGCCGGCATGGCGGGTTTGGTCGGGCTCGTCGGGAACGTGACGGCTTGCGGCAACAACGCATCAGTGATTAAAAGCGTCGCGGAGGCGGACAAGCTTCCGCCGGCGGAAACGGCAAAAGTTTTTTTCTCAAAGAAACTCGACGCAGATCATCTCATTGCACTTTATAAAAAAATCAATTCCGAGATAAGCGGCAAAGTCGCAATCAAACTTCACACGGGCGAACCCAACGGCCCCAACATTTTGCCGCGCGAATGGGTCAAAGCTTTTCAAGCGCAAATTCCAAATTCGGCTATCGTGGAGACCAACACGCTTTACGGCGGCGCACGCTCCACCACAGAAAAACACAGGCGCACCCTCAAAACGAACGGCTGGACTTTTTGCGAAGTGGATATCCTTGACGCGGACGGCGACACAAATTTTCCCGTCAAAAACGGTTTGCGCCTAAGCGAAGTGGCAATGGGCAGCCACCTGACAAATTACGATTCGTTGATCGCGCTCACACATTTCAAAGGCCACGCAATGGCCGGTTTCGGCGGCTCGCTCAAAAATATTGCTATCGGTTGCGCCAGCGGCAAAGTCGGCAAGAAACAAATCCACGGCAATAATTGGGAGACGGGCAAAGAATTTTTGGAACGCATGACTGACAGCGGCAAGGCAATCTGCGATCACTTCGGCAGAAAAATTGTTTACATCAACGTGCTCAATCGCCTCAGCGTGGACTGCGACTGCGCGGGTGCCGGTGCTTCTGCGCCCGAATTGCCCGACATCGGAATTTTGGCTTCGACAGATATTTTGGCCGTCGACCAGGCTTCCGTCGACATGATTTACAATTTCCCCGACGACAGAAAAAATTTTTTGATCACGCGAATCGAAAGCCGCGAAGGTCGTCATCAGCTCGCGGCAATGAAAGAACTCGAAATGGGCACGAACAAATACGAACTTATTTCCATCGATTGAATCGGAGGCTGAAAAATGTCGGCAAAAATTTTGTACGGAAAAGAATTCGCGGCGAAGATAAAAAATTCCGCGCGCGAGCAAGTCGAAGAGCTCAAAAAAATTTTCGGAGTGACGCCGGGGCTGACGGTTATCATCGTCGGCGAAAATCCCGCCTCGCAAGTTTACGTTCGCAACAAACACAAAACCTGCGCGGAGCTCGGAATTATTTCTGAAGTCGTCGCGTTGCCCGAAGACACGACCAAGGACGAACTTTTGAAAAAAATCGACGAGCTCAACGCGGATAAAAACGTCCACGGGATTTTGGTTCAGTTGCCGTTGCCCGCCGCGATAAAAGATTTTTCGGAAGAAATTTTGAACCGAATCGACCCGAAAAAAGATGTCGACGGCTTCCACCCCGTCAACGTCGGCAAACTGGTCATCGGAAGTCCCGCGCTCGTCCCGTGTACGCCGGCCGGTTGCGTCGAGATGCTCGATTTGGCCGGAATTGAAATCGACGGAAAACGCGCCGTGATCATCGGCCGTAGCAACATCGTCGGAAAACCTCTTTTGCATTTGCTCATGGCTCGGCACGCGACGGTTACCGTCTGTCACACGCACACGAAAAATTTGGCGGACGTCGCCCGCGAAGGAGAAATTTTGGTCGCGGCTTCGGGCAAGGCCGGTCTCGTCACGGCGAATATGATTCGTCCCGGCGCAACCGTCATCGACGTGGGAATCAATCGCATCGCCCCCAAAAAATTGGTCGGCGACGTGGACTTCGACTCTGCCAAAGAAATTGCCGGCGCGATAACTCCCGTGCCCGGCGGCGTCGGACTTTTGACCGTGGCCATGCTCATGAAAAACGTCGTCAAGGCCGCGCGTCTTCAACTTGAGGCTTGAAATGTTTATCCTTCTCGTGGCTTTGCTCTTGGGCGGGATTATGGCTCTCGCACTCATTTCAATCAGATTTTTATTCAGCGATCATCTGGCAAAAAAATTTTATAAAATTTTCGCTCTGGCGGATTTATTTTTTATCATCGTGATTGTCGGCGGCTGGATGATTCGTTCGCTCGTGCCGGGTTGGTTCGTCTCCTTCTTCGGCAACGTCGCGACAATTTTTCTGACGGCGCAACTAATCTGCGGTCTGCTAATTTTTTGCGCGCTCATCGTCAGATTTTTTTACCGGAAATTTCACAAGCCGACGAAATTTGATCCCGCGCGGCGAAGAGTTTTGGCTTACGGAATGATGTATCCGCTGCTGAGTTTGGCGACGACGCTTTACGGCAACCGAATCGAAAAAAATTCTGACGTCGAAAATTTTTATGACGTGCCGATAAAAAATCTTCCGCCCGAACTTGACGGCTTCCGCCTGGCGCAAATTTCTGACTTGCATTTGGGCGCGTATTTTTCTTTGGAGCGGCTGGAAAATCTTTTGCAGCGAATCGCCGAGACCAAGCCCGATCTCCTGGCGATAACGGGAGATATCTTCGACGACGTGCCCATGAATCCCGCCGCGATTAAAATCGTCGACAACTTCACCGACAAATTTAAGTTCGGAATTTTTTATATCCACGGCAACCACGAGTACCTGCGAAATATTCACGCGATTGAAGAAATGCTTCGGCAAACTAAAATTCGTTGGCTCAACAATTCTTCGCAACACGTCACGTCGAAACTTTTCATCCTCGGCGTCGATTATCCTCGCGGCGCACCGATTACAAGTTCAAACGACGTTGAGCGCGAAAAAATTTTTGCCGAGACGCGAAAAAATTTCGTCGACGCGGCGGAAAAAAATGTTCCCGACGACGCGATAAAAATTTTGCTGGCGCATCACCCCGAATTCATCGACGACGGAGCCCAAAGAAATTTTGCGCTGACTTTGACGGGTCACACGCACGGCAGCCAAATCGGAATCTTCGGCGTGCCTTTGCTGCCGGTTTTCAAATACACGCGCGGCGTCGTGAAAATCGGCGACAGTTTCGGCTACGTCCATTGCGGCAACGGCAGCTGGTTTCCGTTCAGGCTCGGTTGCCCGCCCGAAATCGCCTACTTCACGCTAAAGACGAAATGAAAAATTTTCCGCGACCCTTGCCTAAAAATTTTTTCAATGATATAATTCGCGCTTGTTAAATTAAAAAACTCTCTGCTCGCTTGAACGTGAGCCGAAGCCCAAAGGGAGGTGCAAAAGTTGAGAAAGTACGAAGTTATTTTCATCATCCGTTCCATGGAAGAGGAGCCGACGGTTGCGGTCATCGACAAGTTCGCAAAACTCATCGCGGCCAACGGCGGCACAATCACCAAGGAAGATCGCTGGGGAAAACGTCGCCTTGCTTACGAGATCAAAAAAGAAGCCGAAGGTTTCTATGTTTTGTTCTACGTGACGTGCGAGCCCAAATGCGTTGCCGAAGTCGATCGCGTCATGAAAATCACGGACGAAATCTTGAAGCACATGATTGTCCGCTCCGACGAGAAAGAGGCTGCCGATGAATAAAGTTTTCTTGAGCGGAAACTTGACCCGCGACCCCGAAATCCGTTACACGCAAACGGGCATGGCTTACACTCGCATGGGTCTTGCAATTAATCGCAAGTACAAAGACAAAGAGTCTGTCGATTTTTTTAACCTCGTCGCGTGGAGCAAGACCGCCGAATTTTGCGGACGCTATCTCACCAAGGGTTCGCGCGTTCTTGTCGAAGGTAATTTGAGAACAAATTCTTACGAGAACAAGGACGGCGTCAAGGTTAACACCGTTGAAATTTGGATCGACAACATCGAGTTCGCCGGCTCCAAACGTTCCGACAGCGGCGGCGACGAAAAAAATTATTCCGAGCCGCAAGACACCGGCTATACCCGCCGAAGCACGCAACCCGCTCCGCCCAAAAAAGACGATTACGATTTCGGCGGCGAAGACATCGACCCCGACGACACACCCTTTTAAGGAGGATTGAAAATGCGCAGAGAAAGAGGTCGACGCCCGCGCAGAAAAGTTTGTGCGTTTTGCGTCGATAAAGTTGAAAAAATTGACTACAAAGACGCGGCTAAACTTCGCCGCTTCACCACCGAGCGCGGAAAAATTCTGCCGCGCCGCATTTCGGGCAACTGCGCCAAACATCAGCGTCAAGTGACAATCGCCATCAAACGCGCACGCAATATCGCGCTCTTGCCGTTCACCGCAGACTGAAATTTTTTTCGCGACAAAAATCCCTCGCCGACTGCAGCGGGGGATTTTTTAAATTAAATTAAAGAACTCGGAAGAATTTCGCGCAAAACACGAACGATTTGAGCCTGAAACAATAATGAATGCCCGTTGCTCAAAGGTGCGGCCTCTGCTACAATACGCTCAGACGCAAGGAAGCGCAAGACTCAAAGGAAGTTCAAAGGAGTTGTTCAAAAATGAAACGCGCATACAATTCTAAAACTAAAAATAAAGTGACGCCGATTGTCGAAACTCACGCGGCGCAAGAAAATGAAGTGGCCTTCATCATGGTCGCCAAAGGTGTGCTCGGCTTCCGCGAAAGCGCGCACATCGTCAAGGTCGCCGAAGAAACCGGTTGCTCGATCACAATCGCGTCCGGAAAAAAAATCGGCACGAACAAAAGCATTCTCTCCCTGGTCAACCTGACAATCTCGCCCGGCAAAAGTTTAGTGCTCAATATCAAGGGCGAGCGCAACGAAGAGGCTTTCCGCGAGATCTCAAAGATCATCGGCGGCGAAACCGATTCCAACAGCTGAAAATCATCTTAACCTTTTAACCCACCCACTCATAGAAACCCATTGAAAAAAACCTCCGACGAAAATTCTCGGAGGTTCATTTTTTTTGCGTTCAAATTTTTTTTGCGGACGAAATTATTTCTGCGGCATTTTTCATCGAGGCGGGAGAAATTTCACCCGAAGCCATCCGCGCGATTTCTTCCACGCGTTCCTCGTCGTTGAGGCGGCGAACTTTTGTCAGCGTGCGCCCGTCGACTTCGGCCTTTGTGATTTGCAGGTGGACGTCGGCCGTGCCCGCGATTTGCGGCAGATGAGTTATGCACAGAACTTGCCGCGAGCGAGAAATTTTTTTGACGGCCTGCGCGACGGTTCGAGCCGTGACGCCGCCCAAGCCCGCGTCAATCTCGTCGAAAACCAAAGTCGCCGCAGAAATTTTCGTGACGGTTTTAATCGCCAGCGCGATTCGAGAGAGCTCGCCGCCGCTGACAATTTTTGACAGAGAAAATTTTTCTTCGCCGACGTTGGCGCAAAATAAAATGTCAGCCGTGTCCGCTCCGTTGCCGGAAAAAATTTCGACAGGCTCCACGACGATTTCAAATTGAGCGCGCGTCATGCCCAGCTGTCGAATTTCCGCCTCGATCTTATCGCTCAAAATTTTTGCCGCCGCCCGACGAAGTTTTAAAATTTTTTCGGCGGAAGATTTCGTTTCGCGTTCGAGAGCGTCGACGGATTTTTTCAAGTCCTCTGCGTCCGTGTCAAAATTTTCTGCCGCCGCGATGTCCGAACGAATTTTTTCCAGCCGCAACAAAATCTCGTTGACCGACGCGCCGTATTTTTTTTTGAGCTTGAAAATTTCGTCCGCACGAGCCTGAAGACGATCCAAACGTTCGGGCGAAAAATCCAAGCTCTCGGCGTAATCTCGAATCTCGTCGCAGGCCTCGCGCAAAAAAATTTCGGCGTCCTCCAAAAGTTTTCGCGCGGGGTTGAGTTTGTCGTCGAAACGCGCCACGTCCGACAAATTTTTTTCCACGCGAGCCAGAGCCGTCAAAATGTCAAAGTCGCCGTCGTTCAGAAGTTGCGCGGACTCCTGCACGTGCTCGGCGATTTTTTCCGCGTGCGAAAGTTTTTTTATCTCCGCGTCGAGTTTTTCGTCCTCGTCGGGCTTGAGGTGCGCCGAAGAAATTTCCTGCTCCTGCCAACGCAAAAAATCCAGTCGCTCCAAATTTTCAGCCCGCGCAGAAAATTTTTTCTCCAGCCGACGTTTTGCCGCGTTCAATTCGCGATAAAGCCGTTGAAAATTTTTCAGCTCGTCGGAAATTTTTTCATCGTCGAGGAGCTCGTAAATTTTTTCTTCGCGCAGGAGCTCCAAATTTTTATTTTGGTCGTGCGTGTCCAAAAGTTGTGCGCCGATTTTTTTCAGCTGAGCAAGAGTTATCGGCCGCCCGTCGAGAGTGCAAAAATTTTTTCCCGTGCGAGAAACTTTTCGCGCGACGCTCAAGCCGTCAGAAAAAATTGCTTCGACACGCAAAAAATCCGAGCCCTTGCGAATTTTTCCCGCGCCGATTTTTTTTCCGAGGATCGCGCCGAGAGCCTCAATCAAAATGGATTTGCCCGCGCCCGTCTCGCCCGTCAAAATGTTCAAGCCCGCGCCGAATTCGACCGCCACGTTTTCAATCAGCGCGAAATTTTCAACCGTCAAAGTTTTGAGCATTTATTTTTTTCCCGTGGAGCCGCGTTTGGTCAGCGGGATATTTTTTTTGCACAGCGGGCAATCTTCGGGCGCGTAAGTCTCAACGTTCATGTGTAGCAGCGCGAAGGCCGGCACGTCGCCGAAAGAAACTTTGCCGCCCGACCTGTCGACGAGCATGCTCACGGCCACGGGCACGCCGCCAAAATTTTTTACCACGTCGATGACTTCGCGAATGGAGCCGCCCGTCGTGACGACATCCTCGACGACCAAAACGCGTTCGCCCTCGTGAAGAGTGAAGCCTCTGCGGAAAGTCATCACACCTTCGACGCGCTCGGTGAAAATCGCCCGTGCACCCAAAGCTTTCCCGGTCTCGTGCGCCAAAATTATTCCGCCCGTAACAGGCCCGACGACCGTTTCAATTTTTGCGTCACGAAAATTTTCCGCCATCGCCCGACAAAGTTTTTCGGTCATTTCGGGGTGCTGCAGGACGTTAAATTTTTCGACGTAGTGCGGGCTGTGCAAGCCGCTCGTCAATTTGAAGTGGCCGTTCATAATCGCGCCCGTCGCCACGAGCAAATCGTAAACTTCTTTTTCCGTCATGATTAAACGCCTCTCATTTCCGCCAAAATTTTTTCTGCCGCCTCACGAGGATTTTTCGCCGCACGAATCGGCCGCCCGATGACAAGATGTGTCGCGCCGTTTGCAAGTGCTGCCGTCGGCGTGGAAATTCTTTGCTGATCGTTTATGTCCGCGCCCGCAGGTCGAATTCCCGGCGTCACGATTAAAAATTTTTCGCCGCAAGCTTCGCGGATCAATTTTGCCTCTTGAGGGGAGGCGACAACTCCGTCGAGGCCGGCAGCTTTTGCGGACTTCGCGAAGGCCACGACTTGCTCGGAAATTTTCAACGCGCCGCACCACTCCGATTGATTTATGCTCGTCAAAACGGTTATCGCGATCAATTTCGGCCGAGCGATTCCCCGCGCCGCAGATTCTTTTTGCAAAGCTTCGGCCGCAGTTTTCATCATCGTGAAGCCGCCCGAGGCGTGCACGTTCAAAATATCCGCGCCCAAATTCATCAGCGAGCAAAGGCCGCCGGACACCGTGTTTGGAATGTCGTGGAGCTTGAGGTCGAGGAAAATTTTTTTGTCTTGAGATTTGAGCCACTCGACGACGGGTGCGCCGACGCTGTAAAAAAGTTCCATGCCGACTTTGTAAAAGTTCACGCCGGAGCCGAGAGCGTCGACCAAATTTTTTACGTCGTCGAACGTGTGGAAATCCAGCGCGACGATCAATCTTTCGTCTGCCATGTTTGAACCTCCCGAAAAAATATTTCCTTGAAAAATTCTTTGCAAAGCTTTAAAATCCTTTTTGAAATTTTTATCGGAGGAAGTGGTAAGCAAATGTGGCGCGGACTTTACACGGCGGCAACGGGAATGCTAAGCGAGCAAAAACGCACCGACGTCATCGCTCACAATCTGGCCAACGCGGCGACGACCGGCTATAAAAAAGATATCACCGTTCACAAAGAATTTCACAACATGTTCATTCAGCGCGTCAACGACTTCGACAATGGAGGCGTGCTCGGCGTGGACGGCGCACCTTTCAACACGCTGGCAGAACTCGGAACTTCCAAAGAAGACATCACGCAAATCAAAGGCTTCAACGCTGACCCGTTTTATCGGCCGAATATCGGGCGGCTCGGCTTGGGCGACTATATCGACGAAATTGCCGTGGACTATCAGCAAGGCGCACTGGAGACGACGGGCAACACTTACGACCTGGCAATCGTCGGCGACGGATTTTTTGCATTGCAGACGCCCGACGGCATCCGCTATTCCAGAAACGGTGCTTTCTTCAAAAATTCTCAAGGATATCTGCAGGACATTCGCGGCTACAATCTTCTTGACACGACGGGCAATCCGATTCGCATTCCAGCTAATATCAAAGATTCGGCCGTCACGATAACCGGCGCGGGAATAATTTATGTGCCCGGAACGGAGCTGCGACTCAATCCGCTGACAAATCGTTGGGAGGCTTTCGGCGATTTGAATCTTCAACAGCAGCTCGCGCAAATTCAGTTCGTCGAATTCGGCGACAGGCTCGCCACGCAAAAACAGGGCGACAATCTTTATTACGTCGTCGACAACAACGAAGGCAACCCGCCGCCCGTCAACGCCGTCGATCAAAATCTTCAAGCGCGACTTATGAACCCCGACGCTCAACCTCGTCCCGCGTCCGGCGAACTTCTTCAAGGCGCGCTGGAAAAATCCAACACGTCGATTGTCTACGAGATGGTCGAGCTCATTCACAACCAAAGACTTTACGAGGCGAACGCAAAGGCCGTCCAGACGCAAGACACCATGTTGGAAAAATCCGTTAACAGCGTCGGCAGCTTAAGCGGTTGAGGATTTTGAATCATGATTGAGATTAAAGGCTTAAAAAAATCTTTCGGCGACCTGCACGTTTTGAAAGGCATTGACCTTCACATCGACGAGCGCGAAGTCGTAGTTATCATCGGGCCGAGCGGTTCGGGCAAGTCAACTCTTTTGCGCTGCATAAATTTTTTGGAGGAGCCCACGGGCGGCACAATCACCGTCGACGGAATTCCCCTCGACAGCGAGGCCAACGTCAACAAAGTCCGCGAAGAAGTCGGAATGGTTTTTCAACGCTTCAATCTTTTTCCGCACATGACGGTTTTGGACAACATCACGCTCGCCCCGCTCAAAGTTCGCAAAATGGAAAAGTCCCGCGCCGAACAAAATGCTCAAGAATTGCTCGACCGCGTGGGTTTGGGCGACAAGGCCGACGCTTATCCCAATCAACTTTCCGGCGGCCAACAACAGCGCGTGGCGATTGCTCGTGCCCTGGCGATGAATCCAAAAGTTATGCTCTTCGACGAACCGACAAGCGCACTTGATCCCGAAATGGTCGGCGAAGTTTTGGACGTCATGCAGCGGCTGGCCGAAAGCGGAATGACCATGATAATCGTGACGCACGAGATGGGTTTTGCCCGCGAAGTCGGAACGAGATTGCTTTTCGTCGACGGCGGCTACATCGTCGAAGAGGGCGCACCCAAAGAAGTTTTCGAGAACCCGAAGGAAGAACGCACCCGCGCTTTCCTGTCGAAAATTTTGTAAATAAAAAATGGCGAGCGATCAATCGACCGTTCGCCAAAATTTTTTATAAACGTTGCTCAATAATTTTCCGCGTTGACCTCGAAGAAACTTTGCGGGTGGAAGCAGACGGGGCATTCGGCAGGCGCGCTCGTGCTCAAAACCAAGTGGCCGCAATTTCTGCATTCCCAGAGAGTGACGCCGGCTTTTTTGAAGACTTCTTGCGCCTCGACGTTTTTCAAAAGTTTGCGGTAGCGTTCCTCGTGATGTTTTTCAATCGCCGCGACGCCGCGGAATTGTTCGGCCAGCTCGTGGAAGCCTTCTTCGTCCGCCTCGCGAGCCATGCGCGGATACATGTCCGTCCACTCGAAATTTTCTCCGTCGGCCGCGTGTAAAAGATTTTCTTCCAAAGTTCCCAGTTCGCCCAAAGCTTTGAACCAAAGTTTTGCGTGCTCCTTTTCGTTGTCGGCGGTTTTGAGGAAGAGCGCGGCGATTTGTTCGCAGCCGTTCTTTTTCGCGACGGAGGCAAAGTACGTGTATTTGTTGCGAGCTTGAGATTCGCCCGCGAAAGCCTCACGAAGATTTTTTTCCGTCTTGGTTCCGGCCAATTTGTTGCCCTTCGGCGAGTCGACAACTTTTTCAAAATCGGTGGAAGGATGTTTGCACAGCGGACAAACGGCGGGAGGCTCGTCGCCTTCGTGAACGTAGCCGCAAATTCTGCAAACCCATTTTGTTTTGCCCGAAGCTTTGACGGCAGGTTTCGGTTTGATGTGCGCCTGATAGAAATTGTAAGTTGTGGAGGGAACGTCGGAAAGTTTTTCCATGTCGACGACTTCCGCGATGAAAATCGAGTGCGTGTCGAGCTCAACCTGATCGATGACATTCGCGCTGATGAAAGAGTTCGTGCCCTCGGTAATTGCGAGCGTTCCGTTGGCCGTGCGCCTGACTTTGTCGAAGTCCGCGAACTTGTCGACGTTTTTGCCGCTTTGGAAGCCGAAACGTTTAAATAAATCGAAGGAGGCCGCCTCGGAGATGATCGACGCGGTAAATTTTTTTGTCTTGGCGATGATGTCGTGCGTGTAGTTCGATTTGTTCACCGCGATTGAAATTCTGTCCTTGGTAATCGGCGCGGCGGTCACTTGCGTCACGGTGTTGATTATGCAGGCGTTGTCCTTCGTGCCGTCGTTCGCGCTCAAAACAAACAGCCCGTATTGAACGTTAAACAAAACTTTGCTGTCCATTGAAGTCACCTCTCGTAAAACATTTTGCATACGCGAAAAAATTTTATCACCCGCCGCGCAGATTGTAAACAAAAAAAATTGCCCCGACCGCAGCCGAGGCTTTGAAAAATTTATTTGGAGACTTTGGCAAGGTTGTTTGCAGCATTTTGATGATTCGGGTTGATCTCAAGGGCTTTCTTGAAGTTCGCGATTGCTTTTTCTTTGTCGCTGGTTGTGGCGTAAAGCACGCCGCGATTGTTATAGGCGTCCGCGTAGTTCGGGTCGAGTTCGATTGCTTTGTTCAAATCGGCCAGAGCTTTTTCGGTTTCGCCCTTTTCGGAGTAAGCTTGTCCGCGGTTGCTGTAGGGCATGGCGGCGTTCGGCTCCAACTTTATCGCTTGATCGAAATCTTTGATTGCTTTGTCGAGTTCTCCTTTTTTGCAATAGGTCACGCCGCGAGAGTTGTAAGCGTCCGCGAAGTTGTTATCCGTTTCGATTGCCTCGGTGTAATTTTTAATTGCTTCGTCGTATTTTCCCGCGTCGAAATTTTTGTCGCCCTCGGCCATGAGATCTTGAAGCTTGTTCGTCGAGACGGAGACCGAAGTTTCAGTTTTGACTGAAGTTTCGGCGGAGCAGCAGGTAAACATCACCGCGAGGCACAGGCACATGATAGCTGAAAGAATTTTTTTCATTTTGAACTCCTCCTTCGTCTTCGATTAATTTTTTCTTCTGCTTGTTATACGTTGCTTAAAGGATTTTGTTACATGCTTAGAACAGGTGTTCATAAAGGGTAAAAAGTGATATAGTAAGTGTATTATGAG
>CAMNFC010000031.1 GCA_946536925.1 uncultured Selenomonadales bacterium
GCCAGCACGAGCTTTTGAGCTTTTTTCATGCGCGTCTTCTCGAAAATATTTCGGGCGCGGCGTTTCGCGTCGACTTTCATGCTCTTAATCGAAGCTTTGATGTTCGGCAAGCAAAACACCTCCTTAAAAATTTTTTTACAGCTGCAGAAGTTTATCACAGCGCGAATCAAATTGCAAGAGAAATTACATCGGCGGCGGTGAAGTTGACGGGCGCGAAAAAAATTCCGACCGAAATTATCATCAGCGCGACGGCCAGCCCCGCGAAAATATTTCTCTTGCGCCGAAAATCTTTTGCCAAGTCGTCGTCCTCTTGAGTTCGGGCTTTGACGAAGAAAAAAATTGTCGCCGCCAAAAACAAAAGCTCGATGGCCGCCGTCAACGCGATTTTTTCCGCGTGCCAGATTTTGAATTGAGCCTGCATAAATTTTTCTCCACCGTGAATCAAAACGGGCGCGAGATTCCAGCGCAAAAATTTTCCGTCGGCAGAAATTTCGTCGGCGTTATTTTTTTCGGCGGCGTTAGGCAGCTGAAGATTCAAATCAAATTCGACGTCATTGAAGGCGGCCTGCGTCATGAATTCGGCTTCGGGAGGAATGGCGGACGGCGGCGTCGTGAAATAAAAATCAAAATCGTACGTGTCGAAGAACCAGCCCGTGCGACGAGAAATCCCGCGATTTTTTTCGGCGTTGGGTTTGTAGAGACCGTCGGCCGCGCGCGCAAAAGTTTCAAGATCGGGATAATTGAACTCGAATTCGTAGCCGCGAAGATCTCCGTCGACGATGAGCTCGGCCTTGACGTTCGGATGGAGTTTTTCGATTTTTTCCCGCCACTCTTCGACCTTGCGAATGACGAGCGCGTTGCCGATGAATTTGCTGCGTTGAACGACCGCGCCGTCGCCCGTGACGATCAAATCGGCTTTGACTTGGAAGCAGCCGGCCAAACTCAAACAAATCAGACTCAGCGCGACGATAAAAATTTTTTTCATGATTTAAATTTTGCTCTGACCAACTTTGTCGAAAGTTTCCAAAATTTCTCTGTCGGGTTCGGGCGTTATGGAGCTCACGAGGAAAATTGCAATGAGCGCGAAAATAAATCCGGGAACAATTTCATACAGCCCGAAAAGTTCAAATTGTTTCCAAACCAAAACTGTGACGCCGCCGACGATGATTCCGGCGATGACGCCCGCGCGAGTTGTTCTCTTCCAAAACAAACTCATCAGCAAGGCCGGCCCGAACGCCGCACCGAATCCCGCCCAAGCATAGGCGACCATGTCCAAAATAAAACTGTCGGGGTTGAAGCCCAGATAAACTGCAATCGACGCGATGATTAAAACTGACGCGCGGGAAATCCAAACCAATTCGGATTGATCGGCGTCCTTGCGGAGCAAAGTTTTGTAAAAATCTTGCGCGAAAGCAGAGGCCGCGACCAAAAGTTGAGAAGAGGCCGTCGACATTATCGCCGCCAAAACCGCGCTCAAGAGCAAGCCCGCGACAATCGGCGGGAAAAGTTGATTCGTCATGAGCAAGAAGACCTTCTCGGAGTCCGTGCCTTCAAGCGGCGTCGTCAAATAAACCGTGCCGACCATGCCGATTGACACGGCTGCCGCCAAAGACAAGATGACCCAAGTCATTGCAATGCGCGTGGCTTGCGGAAGTTCGCTTGTCGAGCGAATGGCCATGAATCGAACCAAAATGTGCGGCTGACCGAAATAGCCGATGCCCCAGGCCAAAAGCGAAATCAATTCGATGAAGCCCATGGACGAGCCGTCGGGTTTTGTCAGCGGTTGGAACATGGTTTCTTTATACGCGGAAATTGCGCTGACGGTTTCGCCGAAGCCGCCCAAAGACATTGCCGCGCACGTCGGGACGATTAAAATCGCGAAGAACATCATCACGCCCTGAATAAAATCCGTGCGAGAGACGGCCAAAAATCCGCCAATCAAAGTATAGAAGACGACGGAGCCCGCGCCGAGGAAAATTGCGTATTGGAACGGGAGCCCGAAGACAGTTTCAAAAAGTTTTCCCGCCGCGACAAATCCGCTCGACGTGTAGAGGATAAAAAATATCAGAATAAAAATTGCGGGGACGATTCGCAACAAGTTGCTCGTGTCCTTGTAACGGTTCTGCAAAAATTCCGGCAACGTCAAAGAATTCCCGGCAAGCTCGGTGTAACGACGAAGCCTGGCCGCCACGAAGTACCAGTTCGCCCACGTGCCGATTGAAATTCCAATCGCAATCCAGCCCGCGTTCAAACCGGCAAGATACGCAAAGCCCGGCACGCCCATAAGCATCCAGCCGCTCATGTCGGAGGCCTCCGCACTCAAAGACGTGACCCACGCACCGAGTTTTCTGTTGCCCAAAAAATAATCGCTCATGTTTTTCGTCCGACGATAATAGTAAACGCCGATTGCCATCATCAGCCCGATGTAAAGCACGAACGCGTTTATAACCATTAAATCATTTGTCAAAACAAAATCCTCCTCCTTTCATAACTTGCCCATTATACCCGCGCCGAAAGTTTTTGTAAAATTTTTTTGGTTGCGTCGAAAAAATTTTTTGATATAATGCGGACGAAAAGAAAGGATGATTTTATGCTCAAGAAAATTTTTTTCTGCGCGCTGATAATTTTCTCGTTCGTTTTGAGCGGTTGCGGCGAAGAAAAAGTTATCGGCACGCCCGACAAAGCCGTGCTTGCTTATTCCGAATTGGTCACCACGGGCGAATCGGCGAACCTGGCGGCGGCCGGCTTTTCCGAAGACGACAGAAAAAATTTGCGCAAAGTTTTGATAGAAATTTTCGCCGAAACTTTCAAGGGCGTGGCACCCCTGAGCGACGCGAGCACCGAGGAAATCGCTCAAGCTTTTTACGCGAACAACAAAGCCAAGATGACTTTCAGCGCAAAAATAAAATCCGACGACAAGTCAAATCCCGTGGTCGAGCTGACGGCCACTCCGCTTGACGTGTCCAAGGCCGCAGGAAAAGTCAACGACGACATGATCGCTTTGATGGGCATGGTCGGCAAACTCAAAGCTGACGGCGCGACCGACGAACAACTCAAAGAAAATCCCGAAGTCCAAAAGCTGGCGGTCGTCGCCTTCGGAAAATACATCGGCTCCATTCCCGTGCAGGAAGAAAAAAATTTTGAAATCCCCTGCGAAAAAGTCACGGGCACCGACGGAAAAACTCATTGGGCTCCGACCGACGTAAAAGCTCTCGTCGATTTCATCACCGGCAAAAAATAAATCTCATAAAAATTTTTTCAACGGAGGGTGATTTTATGTTCAAAAAAATTTTGTTCGGCGCGCTGACAATTTTGCTCGCGCTTAGTCTGGTCGGTTGCGGCGGAAAAAAAGATAACGCCAAAAAAGACGACGCGCCCGCTCAAAAGACGGAAGAAGTCGCAAAAACTCCTGAAGGCAGTCCCGACAAAGCCGTGCTTGCTTACGCGCAACTTTACGCTTACGGCGTCATTGAGGACGAAAACATGGCGGCGGCCGGCATGACCGACAAAGACGTCGAAAAAACTCAAGACCAAGTCATCGCCCCGCTCATCGAATCTTTCAAGATGTATCCTCTCAGCGACAAGAGCGTCGAAGAAATGACCGCGCAATACATAGCAAAACTTCACACGGCAATGAACATAACCGCGACCGTCAAAAAAGATGACGCGACCAATCCCGTCGTCGAACTCAAAGCCACCACGATTAACAAAGAAGGCGCGGATAAAGTCGCCAAAGAAAACGAAGACCTCGTTGCGCTCGGCATGGCTTACGGCGAACTTCAGGCTCAGGGCTTGACGGAAGAACAACTCAAAGCCAGCGACGAGTTCCAACAGTTCGCGCTCGAATCAATCAACAATTTCATCAACGAGTTCCCGCTCAACCCCGAATCCTCAATCGAAGTCACTTGCAAGGCTGTCGAAGGCTCCGACGGAAAAATGCATTGGGCTCCCGAAAACCCCGAGGCAGTCGCAAAGTTCGTGACGGGTCAAAAATAATTTGCGTGGAAATTTTTCGCCGCGGTCAAAAGCGGCAATTTTTTTTAGCAAAGGAGTGGAGGACATGCAAAAGTTTCGACGAGCGGCTCAAAATTTTTTCTTGCTGACAATTTTTTTGGCGACGACAATTTTTTCTGCGGGCTGCGGCGAGGACGCTCCCAAAGGTGAAATTCAAACCAAATCTGCAAAAGGCGCGGTCTTCGAGGACGTCTACAAAAACGAGGACACCTGGCTGATTCAATGGTATCTTTGCGGCACGGACTTGGAAACTCAAGGTGGCGCGGCTTCCGCTGACATTCAAGAACTTTTGGGCGTGCAACTTCCGTCCAACGTGAAAATTTTGATTCAGACCGGCGGAACGAATCAGTGGCAAAACAACGTCGTCTCCTCTTCGGCCGTCGAAAGATTTATCTACACCTCGAACGGTTTGGAACGCATCGCCACTTTGAACGACGCGGACATGGGCTCCGTCGACACACTGGCGGATTTCGTTCGCTTCGGCAAAGAAAATTATCCCGCCGACCACAGAGTTTTTGTCTTTTGGGATCACGGCGGCGGCTCAGCTGTCGGAATTTGTTTGGACGAGAGAACCGGCCATATGCTCAGCTTGAATGATTTGCGCACGGCGTTCACGGCGGCCTATGAACCTTCGGCGGAAAATCCTCCGTTTGAACTCATCGGCTTTGACGCCTGCCTTATGGCCACCTACGACACGGTCAACACTCTCGACGGCTTGGCTCGCTACGTCACGGCCTCCGAAGAAGTCGAACCCGGCATCGGCTGGAACTACACGGGCTGGGTCGGCGAACTTGCAAAAAATCCTGCGATGGGCGGCGCGAAACTCGGTCAAATCATCTGCAACGCTTACATGGAAGATTGCGAACGTTACGACTTGGACGACATGGCCACGCTCTCTGTCATCGATTTAAAACAGCTGCCCTATCTTCGCAACGCTTATGAATCTTTCGGGCTGGAAGCTTTGCGCGCGGCTCACAAAAATCCAAAAAACTTTTTCTCCAAGTTCGGACGCGGCGCAGCCAACGCTGAAAATTACGGCGGCAACACCCGCTCCACCGGCTACACGAACATGGTTGATATCGTCGACCTGGCCAAAGGCAACAAGGCGATTCTCCCCGACACGAGCGACAAATTGGTCAGCGCGGTCGAAGAGGCAGTCATCTACAAAGTCAGCGGCCCGTATCGAAATCGCGGCGGCGGCCTGTCGAGTTTTTATTCTTACAGCGGCGACGAAGAAAGTCTCGTGGCTTATCTCAATCAGGACGGCGCACCCGTTCCACAAAAACTTTTGTATTACTATCTGATTTACGGCGAGCTGCCCGCGGATGTCATCCCGCTCCTCGACGGCGATACTTTGGTCACGCCCGCACCGACCACGCCGCCTCCTCAACGCCAAGAAATTTTCCAAGTCTCGCAGCTGGAAGATTTTCAAGTTCAGATGGACAAGGACGGCAACGCTTTCGTGCAACTCTCGCAGGAGCAAATGGATCTTCTCTCCAGCGTTCACTGTCAGTTGGTTTACATGGGGCTTGAAGACGACGTGATACTTTATCTGGGCAGCGACGCCGACATCAACGCCGACTGGAGCACGGGAACTTTCACCGACAATTTCCGCGGCGTCTGGCCGATGCTCGACGGTCACCCCGTTTACGTCGAAATCACCGAGGAGAACGACGGCTACAACCTTTATTCCATTCCGATTAAACTTAACGGCGTGGAATGCAACTTGCAGGTCGCTTACGTTTACGCCGAAGAAAAATATTATATCCTCGGCGCGCGCAAAGGCCTGGACAATCACGGCATGAGCAGCCGCGAACTCATCAAGCTCAAAGACGGCGACGAGATTACCACGCTCCATTACGGCATGACGATTAGCGGCGAGGACGAAGATTTCACGCGCGTTGAAGTCGACACGTTCCAAATCGGAGCCAACCCGCAGATAAAAGACGAAAAGCTCGGCGACGGCCGATACGGTTACGCTTTCGAGTTCGTGACGCCCACCGAAGAGAGCGCGCTTTCCAATTTTATTTTGTTCACGATTTCAAACGGAGAGATCACCACGACCGTCGACGTGCAATAAAATTTTTGGGAGGAAAAAATTTTGGCTGACGAAAAAAAAATTGACGAAAAAGATTTTTCAAAGCGGACGAATCAGTTAATCGCTCTGACCGCTCTGATTTTGGCAATCTGCGCGACGTTCGCCTCTCTTTACGCCGGAGCCAACGCAAGCAAAGGAATTCTGGCGCAAAACCAAGTTTCGGACGGCTGGGCTTATTATCAGGCCAAAGGAATAAAGCAAACGATTTATTCCAGCCAACTGGAGATGCTCGAAATTGATCCGCCCGCCAACCCCGACCCCGCCAAGCTTGCCGAGCTCAAAAAAGATTACACCGAGACCGTCGACCGCTACGACAAAGAACGCGAGGAAATTAAAGCCGACACTCAATCAAAAGAAAAAGACCGCGACCATTTCCTTGCGCTGAACAAAAATTTTGCGGGTGCGTTAACGTATTTGCAAATCGCAATCCTTTTGACGTCGCTGGCCGGGCTGATGAAGCAAATTTATTTTTGGTACGCGGGAATCGCAATCGGCGCGTTCGGCGTCTTCAATTTCGTTCAGGCGATGATGATGGTTTAAAAAAATTTTTTCACGCTCGAAAATTTTTTCGGGCGATTTTTTTTTTGCAGAAAAATTTCCGTGTGATATAATTCAAAAAAATTTTCACGAACGGAGCTTTCTGATGAACGTAAAAAATTTTTTCGTGGCGATAATTTTTTTTGTCGTCGCGGCGGTGAATTCAATTTCTTTTGCGGCGGAGCCGACGGTTTTGGCGGACAGCGCGATTTTAATCGAGGCGTCGACGGGACGAATCCTCTGGGAAAAAAATTCCGACGAAAGACGCGAACCCGCCAGCATGACAAAAATGTTGACGGGTGTGCTGGCGTTGGAAAAACTCGATCCACTCTCGACAGTCAATCTTGATCAAGAGGCTGTGTGGACGGAGGCAACATCACTTGGCTGGTCGACGACTGATTCTTTGGCCGTGCGCGACATGGTCAACGCCGTCATGATCGTTTCGGAAAACGGCGGCGCAGTTGCTTTGGCTCACGCGGTGGCCGGCACCACGGAAAAATTCGCCGACATGATGAACGACAAAGCAAAATCTCTCGGCTGCAAGGACACGCACTTTGCAAACCCCAACGGACTGCCCGACGCCAATCACTACTCGACGGCCGCGGATATGGCTCGCATTGCGATGTATTGCATGAAAAATCCTGCCTTCCGCGACGTCGTGGACAAACAGCACGCGACGGTTCATTGGCTCAATCCGAAAGATAAAGCAATGGAGCTGGCCAACACGAACGAACTTTTATTCGGCTTCAACGGCGCGAACGGAATCAAAACCGGTTGGACGGGTGCGGCCGGCGGATGTCTTGCGGCCAGTGCCAAGCGCGGAGAAATTGAACTCATCGCAATCGTCATGCACTCGCCCGACCACGAATCACGTTTCACCGACGCGGCAAATCTTTTGAATTACGGCTTCGAGCGCGTGCGAATGATCAGCGGCATCGACAAAGATCGTTCGGAAAAAACTGTTCTCGTTCGCGGCGGCAAACGGGCGACTTTGCGCGTGGCCGTGGAAAAAAGTTTCGATTTCCCGCTGATGACCGGCGAAGACGCAAAACTTTTCAAAGTCACGTACGACATTCCAAAAATTGTTGACGCGGGCAAAGGCATCGAGAAAGGAAAAATTCTCGGCGAGGCCGTCTTGAATTACGACGGAAAACCTGTCGCGCGATTGCCGCTCGTCGCCCGCGAAAATGTCGACGAAGGTTTCAGTTTCGGCTCGCTGATTGTTGAAATCGTTTCGACTCTCTTCGTCAAATAAAAAAATCCTCGGCAGAAAAAATTCTGTCGGGGAAATTTTTTTTTGCGAGAAAATTTTTAAGCCGTCATAGATTTTCGATAGGCCAACACCGCGCGCAAAATTTTTCGGTCGGGCTCGTCGAGAATTTTTTTTGCGGCGATTATGTCCGTCTCGTGTTCGGGCAAATCTTTGTACGCCTTCGAGTTGGTGAACTTCGCCCACTCGTTTTCCAGCGCGCGAATTTTCCAAAGATATTTTTCCATGATGTCTTCGGGCGAATTTTTTTCGGCGTCCGAAGTTTTTTGCGTGTCGAAATTTTTTTGAGCGTCAGAAAAATTTTCGGCTGAAGTTTCGGGCGTCGGATTTTCCGAACATGAAAAATTTTCGCCGCCTTGAGCAGAAATTTCTCCGCCCGCAGTCATCGCCGAGCCTGTCGAAATATTTCCGCCGCCTTGCCCGGAAAGTTCAGTCACAGCCTCCGACGAAGCTTTGATCATCGCGCGGGTCATCGCCTCGCGAGCCTCGCCTTTGGTCTTTGCTTTTTTCAGGTCGGCTTTGAGTTCTTCGCGCGCCTCGTCGACGGATTTGGCCTTCTTGTAAGTTTTCGGGTCGTTGACGCGCAGGAATCCGAGTTCTTCGTCGGTGAGTTTTTCGCCGGCTTTGAGTTTCTGTTTGATTCGCGCGAGCTTTTGCGCTTTGGCCTGGTCGAGAGAAGCTTTGGCCGCCTCACGGAGCTTGTCGAAGGCCGAAGTGTTCATCGAGATGAAATTTCCGTTGGCGTTCGTGAGCGTCTGCCCCGTTCGGATCTTGTGTTTCGCGGCGAAGGTCAAATTTTTTTGCTTAACGTAAGAGCTGAGCGTGCCGATAACCGCAAAATCCATTTCAATCGCCTCCTTGGCAAATTTTAAAAATCCTTGCACTGCAAAAATATTTTACAAGACGCGGCGGACGTTGGCAACTAAATTTAATCGGCGGTCTTGAAAAATTTTTCCGCGTGAAATAAAATTCAAGCCGTTTGAAAATTTTTTTCGTTGAGCTAAGGAGTTGTTTGACTTTGATACTTGAGCGGCTTGAAAAATTGCCGGTCGGCTCGTTCCACTACAAACTTTTGGTCGTGACGGGTTTGGGCTGGCTGTTCGATTCGATGGACACGGGGCTGATATCGTTCGTGTTGCCGATTTTGGCGCGTGAGTGGGGACTTTCGCCCGAACAAGTCGGTTGGATCGGCTCCGTCGGTTTGATCGGCATGGCTTTGGGCGCGGTTTTGGCCGGAACCGTTGCAGACAAATTCGGGCGGAAAAATGTTTTCGCGGCGACGGTGATTCTGTATTCCGTGTCGACGGGACTTTGCGCGGTGGCCTGGAGCTACGAATCGCTGCTCGTCTTCAGATTTTTGGTCGGATTCGGTTTGGGCGGCGAACTTCCCGTGGCTGCAACGTTAATGAGCGAATATGCGCCAAGTCATCTGCGCGGGCGGTTCATCGTCTTGCTGGAAAGTTTTTGGGGCGTCGGCTGGCTCGTCGCGGCTCTGATTTCTTATCTGCTCATTCCGAAATTCGGCTGGCAGGTCGCGTTCATCATCGGCGCACTTCCCGCGCTTTACGTCTTTTTAATCCGCTTGCACATGCCCGAATCAATCCGTTATCTGATTTCAAAGGGAAAAGTCGACGAAGCACGTCAAATTATTTTGTCGCTGGAAAAAAAGTTGGGCGTGGCGAGCAAACCCTTCGACAACGAATTTTTGGACGAGGCCACCCCGATTTTCAAGCTAAACGTCTTCACGCTTTGGACAAAAACTTTTCGCGTGCGGACTCTCATGCTCTGGATTGCTTGGTTCGGAATTGTTTTCAGCTATTACGGAATTTTTATGTGGCTCCCGTCGATTGTTTTCGCTCAAGGCTTCGAGGTCGTCAAAACTTTTGAATACGTTTTAATTATGACGCTCGCACAGTTGCCCGGCTATATCACGGCGGCTTTTTTGGTCGATATCATCGGGCGACGCTACACTTTGTCGATTTTTTTGCTGATGTCGGGCGTTTGCGCGTATTTTTTCGGGAATTCGACTGCCGCCTACGAAATTTTGGGCTGGGGTGCCGCGATGAGCTTCTTTAACCTGGGTGCGTGGGGCGTTATCTACACTTACACGCCTGAACTTTATCCCACGGCGATTCGTGCGCTCGGTTCGGGCTGGGCGGCCGGTTTCGGGCGTATCGGAGGTATGACTGCCCCAATGTTAGTCGGAATTTTGTTGGCGGGCGGTGCGCATATGAATTCAATCTTCCTGATGTTCGCCTCGGTCTTCGTTATCGTCTCGATTATCGTTTTGAGCCTCGGAATTGAAAGCAAAAAGAAATCTCTGGAAGAAATCGACGCCTCAATGAAAGTAAAAACAACTTAACACACTAAAAAAGGGACGCGGATTAAAAATTTTCCCGTGTCCCTAATTTTTTTTGTCAATTTTTGGGTTTTCCGCATTCAGCACAGAATTTTCCTTTGTTAATCGCGCCACATTCGGGGCATTTCCATTCTTCGCTGACAGGTTTTGGTTTTCCGCACTCAGAACAGAATTTTCCTTTGTTTATCGCTCCGCACTCGCATTTCCATTCGTCGACGACAGGTTTTGCCGCGCCGCATTCCGCACAGAACTTTCCGCGGTTGCCGTCGTGGCCGCAAGCCGAACATTTCCACGTTTGAGGCCGATTTTGCGTTTGTTGAGCCTGTTGCTGCTGTTGAGCCATTGCAAATAAATTTCCAGCGTTAATTCCGCCCGATTGAGCCGCCATTCCCATTCCCATGAAGCCCGTCATCGCTCCCGCAGAATTTTGCGCCGCATGTTGCATTGCAGAGGCTTGTGCGCCCGTTAAATGTGCCGCAGCCATCGCAGGATTCCTCAACGCGCCGTTTCGTTGCATTTCTTTTATCATTTGCGCATCTTCTTCGCTCGCGCTGACATTTGACACGCCAAACGATACAACTTGCAGGCCGCGCAGCTCTCCCCACTTTTTGCTGAGGACTTGATTGAGAATGTCGGCCAATTCTTGCGTGTGAGCGGGTAAAGCCGAATATCTGATTCCCATTTCGGAAATTTTCGCGAACGCGGGCTGCAGAGCCGTCAAAAGTTCAGTTTTCAGTTGCGCGTCGATTTCAGAGCGATTATAAGTGTCTTTGACGTTTCCGCAGACGTTTGTGTAAAAAAGAATCGGATTTACGATTTTGTAGCTGTATGAACCGAAGCATTTTATCGCGATGTCCACGTCGAGGCCGATATTGTAGTCGACGACGCGAAAAGGAACCGGAGTTGGCGTTCCATACTTGTTTCCGACGATTTCTTTCGTGTTGAAGTAGTAAATTCTTTGATCGCGGCCGGTATCTCCGCCAAATGCAAAACGATCTTTCATTGCGAAGAAAATATCCTGGATACTTTCGGCAATCGTCTTGTTGTCGTTGAAAATTGACGGCTCTGACGATTTATCGTAGATATATTCGCCGCTGTCCGCGCAAACTTCAAGAACTTTGCCCTGCTGAACGATAATCATGCATTGGCCGTCGTTTACGGCGATTTTCGAGCCGTTTGTGATGATATTGTCGTCTCCGGAGTTGGAACTCCAGCCGCTTTTGCGTCTGTGGCCTTTGGCAACCAAAATTTCGGGCGAAAGACTGTCGCAGTAAAAAAATTCTTTCCACTGGTCGCCGAGAACGCCGCTAGCCGAAGATAATGCCGCTTGAATCAATCCCATTTAAATCCCTCCTGAAATTTTTTACGATTATATCATTTTTTTGCTTGAAAGGGCAACTCAAAGCACGTCGGCGAAGTGCGGACGCAATTTTTTGAAACACCACGCGCCAATAAACATAATCACAGCCGTCAACGCCCAATAATACGCCGTCAAGTATAAATGCTCCCAAAACCACTCGTGATAGATGAAACTTTGGCGATAACCTTCCACAACATAGTATGCGGGGTTCAATTTCATGAAAAATTGGAACTGTTCGGGCAACATTTTTAAATTCCAAAAGATCGGCGTGCCCCAAAAGGCAAATTGCAACATCATCGCCACAAACTGCCGCAAATCGCGCAAAAAAACCGTCAGCGAACTCGTCAGCCAGCTCAAGCCCAATGAAAGACAAATCATCGCGAAAAAATAGTAAATTATTTGCAAGTTGTAAATCGTCGGCGGATATCCGTAAATCGCGAACATCGCGAACAAAACTCCGACGAAAAACAGATGAACGACCAGCGCGGAAATAATTTTTACAATCGGCAACAGTTCCACGCGGAAAACTATCTTTTTAACGAGAAATGAGCTCTCGATTACCGAATTTGCCGCGCTTTGTATGCTTTCGTTCAAAAAAAACCACGGAAACATTCCGCAAACCAGCCACAAGATAAACGGGAAGCTCTCGACGGGCACAGATTTGAATCCGACCTGGAAAACGAACCAAAAAATTAAAACCGTGACCGACGGCTGGATAAATGCCCATAAAATTCCCAAATATGAGCCCAAATATCGCTGTCGGAAGTCGCGGCGCGTCATTTGCCACAAAAGTTTTCGATTGGCGATGATATCGCGAACCAAACCCAATACATTATAAAAAATTTTCATTTCAGCCTTTCATTTCGTGCAGACGAAGCCCGCAAAAGATTTTACCAGAGAAATTTGAGCGCGAGAAAACTTTTCGCGTAATTTTTTTTCCAAAGTTTCAAAAGTCTCGTATGGCGGACAAAAAAATCCGCGCGGCTCACAAAAATTCTCGATAAAAAAATCCGTGCGCCGATTTTCGCCCGTGACGTACATGCAACCGCAAAAAATCCCGCCAAATTTCAAAACGCGATGAATTTCCGTCCAAGCCGCGTTTTTTTCGGCGAAAGCGTGAAATCCGTTGATTGAGAGCACCAAATCAAAAAAATTCTCCTCGAACGGCAAATTCGCAACGTCACCTTGAAAAAATTTCACGCCGCGCAGATTTAGCTTTTCAGAACGAATTTTGGCCGCCGCAAGCATTTTTTCCGAGAAATCAACGCAAAAAATTTCCGCGCCGTCAAAATTTTTGTAAATCGGCAAAGAAAGTGCGCCTGTACCGACCGGAACTTCGATCAAACGCCCATTGAAATTTTTTGGCAGCCCCGCGAACGCTTGAGCCAAAAATTTTTGATAATCGGCCGAATTCAAGCCCCAAAAAATTTTTAAAGCCAAATTTCCGAGCAAAGTCGAATTCGTCAGCATTGCGTCGTAAAATTTCGCCAGATCGCCGACGATTTTGTAAGAATCTTTCATCACGGAATCGAAGTGAGGAGCGCGTCGCAATTTCCGCAAATTTTCCACGCGCCTGAGCCTGCAGTCAAAAAAAATGAATCGCCTTTGCGGAAAAAAACTTCTTCAGAGCCGCAAAAAATCTTTCCGCTGCCGTCGACAATCAAAACGCTCAAAAAACTTTTCTCGTCGACGAAACCGCAAAACTTTTCATCGATTTGGAGCTTTTCGACGGAAAAATAATCGCAGGAAGTCTTTCTCAACGGTTTTGCATTAAAATCGAGCACATCGATGGCTTTTTTTATGTGGAGCGGGCGATTTCTGCCGTAATCGAAAATTCTGTAGCTGACGTTTGAATTTTGTTGAATTTCGGCGAGCAAAACGCCCTTTCCGACTGCGTGAATCGTTCCGGCCGGAATAAAAATAATTTCGCCGCGATGAGCCGGCACTGATCTTAAAATTTCGACGAGAGAATTATTTTTCACGCGCGAAATAAATTCTTCGCGGGAAATTTTTTCTTTGAAGCCGCAATAAACCAAAGAATTTTCGTCAGCGTCCAAAATATACCACATTTCGTTTTTGCCGAGCTGATTTTCGTGAATCAAGGCGTAATCGTCTGGCGGATGAACTTGCACGGAAAGATTTTCGCGGGCGTCGATGAATTTTATCAAAATCGGGAAGTCGCGGAAGCGTTTGCAGTTCGTTCCCAAAATTTTTTCGTCGTGAGCGATATAATCCGTCAAAGTTTGTCCGTTTTCGAGAATTGACGCGCCGTCGGGGTGACAAGAGAGCATCCAGGCCTCCGCCAAAACTTTTTTATCGCATTTTACGCCGAATTCTTCGATTAGACGCCGTCCGCCCCAAAGATAATCTTTGCAAGCCGGTTTGAGTTTCAAAATCGCCAAAAAAATGTTCACCTCCTCTGAATTTGCTCTGAACTATAGCACAAAAAAGCCCGCTTTACAAATCATTGCAAGCGGGGCAAAAATTTTTCAATATCGACGCAAAGCTTTGGGTTTGTCGAGAATTTCTTTGAAAACGAAGGCGTTCAGAACTTTTGAGGGCGTCAAGTCCAAATCGAGCTCATTTTTTTCTTGCGAATCATGAAATTCTTGCGCAGAAATTTTTTTTGGACGCGGCGTAGGATTTTTTGGCCGAATTTCAGCTTGACGCGGGTTTTCGATAAAAATTGGGACTTCTTCGCCTGGAAAATTGGGATCATTGGGCAGAGTCGGAATTTCAAAGTCGGGCGAATCGTTTTTTGGCGTTGGGAGCCGTTTTTTTCGTTTTGCGAGGTTATCAATGACGGTTATAGCGAGCCAGATTAAAAAAATAGTTGCGAGTTCCATAAAAATCACCCCGATTGAATTATACACGAAAAAATCAGCCCTGCAAGTTGAAATTTTTGCTTTGAAAGTGATTTTGGATGTTGAAACGCGTTTTGGACGTCAAAAACGACTTTTGAAGTGATTTTGAGCTTTGAAACTGATTTTGAGCTTGAAAACGGGTTTGAAGGTCGATTTTGCGGCTCAAATGACGAATTCCAATATATTGGAATTTGTATCGCGTCAGAATGCGGATTTTTCGCTACCCCGCCAAATCAGGTCGTTTTTTTCGTTCAAAATACGTTTTCCGCGTTTGAAAGTGATTTTGGAGGCTAAAATTACGAAATCCCATATACAGGATTTTGTATCGCGTCAGAATGCGGATTTTTTGGCACCACTCCAAATGAGGGTGTTTTTTTCGTTCAAAATGAGTTTTCCTCGTCTGTGGCAAAAAAAATCGCCCTTTTTGAGGCTCAAATTACGAAATCCTATATATGGGATTTTGTATCGCGTCAGAATGCGGATTTTTCGGCATCCCGCCAAATGAGGTCGTTTTTTTCGTTCAAAATGCAAAATCCGCGTCCGTGGAATTGAAAAATGGCAAAAAAAAATCCCGCCGAACGTTTCGACGGGGAAAAACATTGATTATTTTTGCACGGGAAGATTTTTTCTGGTTTTGCCGGCCTCGCTGATAGATTTGCGCATTTCTGTATCGGATTGGACGTTCATCATGTTGTAATAATCCATAACGCCCAAATTTCCGGCTTTGAAGGCTTCTGCCATGGCGTGAGGGACTTCTGCCTGTGCTTCGACGACTTTTGCTTCCATTTCCTGGGTATAAGCTTTCATTTCCTGTTCTTTTGCGACTGCCATTGCGCGACGTTCCTCAGCTTTGGCTTGAGCGATTCGTTTATCGGCTTCAGCCTGATCAGTTTGAAGTTGTGCGCCGATATTGCGTCCGACGTCGACATCAGCAATGTCAATCGACAAAATTTCAAATGCAGTGCCCGCATCGAGGCCTTTTCCCAAAACAGTCTTGGAAATATCGTCGGGGCTCTCCAAAACGTCCGTATGCATTTCAGATGAGCCGACCGTGGTGACAATTCCCTCTCCGACGCGCGCAATAATGGTTGGTTCGCCCGCGCCGCCGACTAAACGGTCGATATTTGCTCGAACAGTGACGCGAGCTTTGATTTTGAGTTCGATACCGTTTTTTGCGACGGCAGAGACGACTGGAGTCTCGATAACTTTGGGATTGACGGACATTTGAACTGCTTCGAGGACATCGCGCCCGGCCAAATCGATTGCGGCGGATCTTTCGAACGGAAGAACGATTTGCGCACGTTGCGAGGCGATTAAAGCGTCAACAACCTTGTCGACGTTGCCTCCCGCCAAATAATGAGCCTCAAGCTGATTTACATTGACATCGAGGCCGGCTTTGTTCGCTTTTATCAAGGGCATAACGATTTTTGCCGGCGGAACGCGGCGCATCCTCATTCCGATGAGCGTAAAGATTCCGACGTGGACATCAGCCGCCAAAGCCGAAATCCACAGACCGATTGGCACGAAATGCAAAAAGATCGCCGCCACGATTATGGCAAAGAAAATTAAAACGCCTGAGCCGATTAAAGCATCCATAATTTAAAACCTCCTTTCAAATTTGACGAACGAGCACGCGGGAGCCGTCCACGTTGATGACTTTGACGATGTCGCCCTGCTTGACGAAATTTCCTTCCGTCACCACGTCGAGCGGCGCACCTTCAATCATAATCGTTCCGGCCGGCCGCAAATCCGTGGCACACACGCCGATTGCGCCGAGGAATTTGCTTTTGTCGATGACGGACGTGTACCCGTTGCGGTTTTGCTGGCGTTCGTCCAAAACAAGTTCGTCGAGCATGCCCGCGTTCTTCTTCGAGCTGCGCGAGCCCAGATACAGCACGATAAAAATTCCGAGCACGGCAATTCCAATCATCGCGCCGTAAGTCAGCATAACGATTGAAGAATTTGTGCCGCCAAAAATTTGAACCTCCGACATTTTCCTCACCTCCGCGAAAAATTTTTAAGTTTCGTTCGGGATAACAATTTCTGCGTTGCGCTGTGAATCTTCGACGCCGTAAGGCAACTTTTCCCGATCTTGCGAGAAACGCTCTTTGAACTGGGCGATTTCTTTTTTGAACAGCGGGATAAATTTTTCGATTCGTTTTTCCGCCTCAACCGTCAGCTCCGGCAACCGCGCCAAAAGTTCTCGATACCATTCCAGCCGCTCCGTATAATGTTGGCTCATCAACCGTTCGCGTTTGACGTAAGAATAGGCTGCCTCCGCCACCATCCGCCGCAAATTTTTATTTTTTATCAGCAGGCTCAACTTGGCAATGAATTCGCGCTCGTCACGGAAAATGAAACCCGTGCGACCTTCTTCAATCGTTTTGGAATAGACGACCGGCGAAGCCAACACGACCGTTCCGCTGCCCGCGCACTCGATGAACTTCAAATCGGATTTCGCGCGGTTGAACTCGTTGTCTCTGAGCGGAAGGAGCGCGATGTCCGACGAACGAATGGCAGCCTCGTAAGCGTCGTAGGAAATGAATTGCCCCTCGTATTGATTCAAGTCGCCGACGAAAATTTTATTCTCGGCCTCCAGCGCGTCGAACAAATTTTTCCGCGCCAAAATTTTGAACTCGATTTTTTTCCCGAATTGCTTTGCCAATTTGTTCAGAATCGGGAGAAGCTCGATGAAGTCTCCGTCGCGGTTGAGTGCGCCGAAAAAAATTGTGACGGGCTTTTTCTTTTTGAACTCGTCGTCAAAATCTCGCGGCGGCGGCAAGCGTCGCAGTTGATTTGCAAAAACTTTTACGTGCGGATTGAATTGGCTCAAAAAATCTGCCAGATACGGCGTCGACGTTTGAATCGCGTGCACCGCCCGAAAATTTATCCACGCCGTCTTGGAATAATCCGCTTCCCACAGCACGGGGTGATCGTCCATCTCCGAGACGAAAAGAATTTCTTTTTCCTTCAAGACTTTAAAAAAATCCAGGCCGACCGCGAACGACGGAAAGCACATGCGCTGATTGATAAAAATTCTGTCGTCGAATTGGTCGCGATTGAACAGACGATAGGGTTTGCCCACGGGCGAGGACACGATAAAAATATTTGGCTCGGCCATGAAAAAAGCGTTGGGCATGTGGACGCGGCTGGGCGCGCAGACCGTCGACTCACCGATTAAAGTTTGCACCAAAGTTTTTTTCGGCGGCTCGCTTCTGTACGCCGTGAAGATGTAGACGAAAACAGCCAGCTCCGTCTTGGCGATGTCCGCGATATTTTTTTTGACTTGAGTCGGACGCCGCGCGTTTAGCGACCGCAAAAGTGTCAGGCCGGCCTCTTCGATCGCCTCGGAAAGTTCGTCGTGCGTCAACGTGACTTTGAACTTGGGCGGTTTGCCGTCGAGCAGCGCGGAGAGATTTTCCGCGTGGCCGATGTTGTCCAGCGTGAAAATCATCGTGCCGTTGAGCTTGAGGCGTGCGGTAATTTTTTTTATCAGCGCGACGAGTTTTTCGCTGTCGAGCTTGCCGATGAGCGGGCTCCGAACCAAAATTGCGTCGAAGAGACCTTTGAGATCTTCCGCGTCACGGACGACCGTGTACTTACATTCGGGCTGAATCTCCAGAAATTTTTCTTGCGTCGTCTCGAAATCGTCGGGGACTTCGCCGGTGATCTCAAGGACGGCCTTTGCCCGCGCGGGAATAAAAGTTTCGTAAGTCATCGCTCGAACCTCAACGCACCACGCGATACATCAAATCTTCCTGCGCCTTCATGCACTTCATCAACTCGAAGCGTTCCAAAATCGTTTCGCGAGCCGCCGCACCCAATTTTTTTCCGAGCTCGGGGTCGTCGAGGATTTCTTCAACTTTTCGGGCGATGTGATAGGGCGAACGGAATTCTGCAAGCAAACCGTTGACGCCGTCCTCCATGACTTCTTGCACGGGCGGAGTCTTCGAGCAAACCATCGGGCAGGCAAAACTCATCGCCTCCAGACAAGACCAGCTCAAGACAAACGGACGCGTCAGATAAATGTGGCAGCTCGACGCACGCAAAATTTTTTGATAGTCGCCGCGATTCCTCAAGCCGACGAAGTGCACGCGGTCGGTCGGGTAGCCGCCTTTCTTTTCTTCCTCTTTGAGATATGTCGTGTCCTGAAGTTGCGCACCGTAACAAATTCTGTCTTTGCCGACGACCACGACGTGAGTTTTCGGCCGATGAGCCAGCACGTGACGAATCGCGTCCATGAAGTAGGGGAAGCCGCGATAAATTTCAAAGCCGCGAGCAACGTACGTGATAATTTCCGTTCCTTCGGGCAGATTGAGTTTGATATCGTCGAGCACGAGGCCGGGACGTTTTCCTTCGGGCGCGGGCGAACAAAATTGCGTATCGATTCCCTCGTGAATGACGTTGAGCTTGGGCTTGTACTCTTCGGGGAACTGAGAGTATTGCCACTGCGTCGGACAAATTCCCGCGTCGCAAAGTTCCAAATTCATCAGGTGATGAGCGTTGCGCGTGCGAATGGAAATGCGATTGCCCAGCTGCGGAACTTCGTCCGGCCACCAATAACAGTCGCTGTCCTCAACGAGATAATACCACTCGAAGTAGCCGACGATCGGAACCTTCGGATACATGTCTTTGCAATAAAGAGTCGAGCCCCAGCCCGTGTGCCCGATGATCACGTCGGGCTTGACGTTTTTTTCTTTGGCGAGCCAATCCATCGCGCGCAAGACAGCTTGACCTTCGACGACGGCTTCCGCCGCAGGACGCAAAGGCCCGCAAGTTTTTATCCACTTGTCCGATTCTTCGTTCGGTTTGGGATAGAGCGCGAGCGTCACGTTTTTCAGCTGCGCATTTATGGAATTTTCCTTCGACAAGAAATAGACGTTGTTTTCGGGGTTGCTTGCCAGATACGGCGCGAAGTTCAGATATTGCGCGGGGAACGACGGGTGCAAAATAAAAATGTTCACGTGAAGACCTCCTTAGCCCATTTGCGCCTGATGAAGTTTGGCGTAGACACCGTTGCGTTTCATTAATTCGTCGTGGGAGCCGGCCTCGATGATGCGTCCCTTTTCGATGACGATGATCGCGTCGCAATCGCGCACGGTCGACAGGCGGTGAGCAATCATGAGCATGGTGCGCCCGCGAGAAATCGGCTCGATGTTGTTCATGATAATATTTTCGGATTCGTAGTCGAGGGCAGATGTCGCCTCGTCAAAAATCAAAATGCGCGGGTTGGAAAGAAGTGCTCGGGCGATTGCAATACGTTGACGTTGGCCGCCGCTCAAAAGAGAACCGCGCTCGCCGACGAAAGTATCATAGCCGTGAGGAAATTGGCTGACGAATTCATCTGCGCCCGCCAGCCGCGCCGCGTTGACAACTTCTTCATGCGTGGCGTTCGGGCAGGCGATACGGATATTTTCTTCGACGGAGCCGCTGAAAAGTTTGCTGTCCTGGAGCACGACGCCGATTTGACGACGGAGCCAAGCGGGCTCGACCTGCGCGATGTCCACGCCGTCAATCAAGATTCGTCCCGTGTCGGGAAGATAAAGCCGCTGAATGAGTTTCGTGAGCGTGGACTTGCCCGAACCCGAACGCCCGACGATTCCGACTTTCATTCCGGCGGGAATTTTTATGTTGACGTTGTCCAAAACTTTTCCGCCCTCGGCCGAATAGCTGAACGCCAATTTTTCCAGCGCGATGTCGCCGCGAAGAGACGGCAGCGTCGTGCGCGAAGGATTAAACGTCGGCTCGGTTTCTTCGTCCATGATGTCCGAAAGTCTTTCCATTGAAACACGCACCTGCTGGAAATGTTGCCACTGATTGATGAGGCGCATTATCGGCGCGATTAATTGCCCGGCGATCATCTGGAAGGCGATCAATTCGCCGACGGTGATCTCGTTTTCCATAACGTAATACGCGCCAATCCAAAGAATCACGAGGTTGAAGCAGTTGAAGAGGAACGAGGCGATGGAGTTTGCGATATTGGCCACGTTGACGACGTTGAAGGAAGCTTTAACCAGACGCGCGAGCATTTCCTCGTAGCGGCGGATGAAATGATTTTCGACGCTGGAAGATTTGACGGTGTTGATGCCGGTTATCGTCTCGATGAGGAAGGAGCGGTTTTCGCTGCCGATTAAAAATTTCTCGTTGATCATTCGTTTGAAAATCGGCGCGACAATCACGTTGAGAAGAACGAACAGCGGAATCATGACCAGCACGACGATTGAAAGCACGCGGCTATAGAAAAACATGACGATGAAATAGACGACGGCAAAAATTATATCCAAGACGATCGTCAGGCTCGAACCCGTCATGAATTCGCGCATAGTTTCAAGCTCACCCGTACGCGAGACCACGTCGCCGACCTGCCACTTTTGAAAGTAGCTGATTGGCAACGCACTTACATTTTTGTAGAGGCGCGAGCTCAAAACCACGTCCATTTTGCTCGTTATGTTGCTGAAAAGATATGTGCGCAACCCCATAATGAAATGCTGGAAGATTGTGCAAATGACCATGCCCAAAACCAAGATGTCGAGCGCGTCGGCCGCCCTGTGCACCAAAACTTTATCGATGATGTTTTGTGTGAAAATTGGCGAGGCCAGACCCAAAATCTGCAGGATCAACGACATGAACAGGACGCTGCGCAAGAGCGGGATATATTTCCCCATGACGGGGATAAACCACTTGAAGCCGAATTTTTCTTTGTTTTTGTCGAGTTCGTAGCGGCGCGTGAAAAGGATTGCGTCGCCCGTCCAGTCCATCAAAAGTTTGTAGCGGTCGACTTTGACGGGCTGTTGAG
>CAMNFC010000032.1 GCA_946536925.1 uncultured Selenomonadales bacterium
CAGCCAACGACAGTCCGCAAGGTATGCGTTTACTTCATTTCACGCCATCGGGCAATCAAAAGCAGTATTTGTTGATGGACAGAGCCTATAGTGGTAAAAAGATGCGCAAGACTGCAGTGGAGTTGGGTTATGCCCCGGTAGTGCCGCCCAAACGAAATTACAAGGAACAATGGGAGTATGACAAGGAGCTTTACAAGCGGCGCAATGAGATTGAGCGATTCTTTCGTCGTTTAAAACGCTTTCGCCGTATTTTTACTCGTTACGACAAGCTGGATATTGTTTTCGCCGGTTTTATTCTTTTAGCCATGATTATTGATTCTTTAGTGTGAACACATCCTAGTTGGAGGAATTTTCATGGACAAAAAAATTTTAAAGGGTATGCTGCTCGGTCTGGCCGTCGGCGACGCTTTGGGTGTTCCCGTCGAATTCGATTCGCGCCGAAGTTTGAAAAATAATCCCGTCGAAGGCATGCGCTCGGGCGGCTCGTGGGGACAAGAAGCCGGCACTTGGTCGGACGACACCGGCTTGACGATTGCGGCCATGGAAAGTATCGCGCGCCTCGGAAAAATT
This sequence comes from uncultured Selenomonadales bacterium, assembly GCA_946536925.1. Lineage (GTDB taxonomy): Bacteria > Bacillota > Negativicutes > Selenomonadales > Selenomonadaceae > Quinella. The sequence goes on from CAMNFC010000032.1 coordinate 571, forward strand.
AATTTCCAAGACGTCATGGAAAATTTTTTGCGCTGGTACGAACACGACGACTTCACCGCGGCGGGTGAACGCTTCGACGTGGGCAACACGACCCGCGCGGCTATCGTCAGGTTTGGCAGAAAAATTTTACCGCCGACAAAATGCGGCGCGACCGACGAAAATTCCAACGGCAACGGCTCGCTCATGAGGATTTTGCCCGCAACAATTTTTCTTTTCGCCACGAGAGGAAAAATCGCCCGCGACGAACTCGAAATTATCCACGACTTCAGCGCGCTCACTCACGGCCACATCATCAGCAAAATTTCTTGCGGAATTTATTCGCTCATCGCCGCCCAACTTTTGAACGGGAAAAAAATCGCCGAAGCTTTTTCGCTCGGCATGAATGACGCCAAAAATTTTTACGGCACGGAAGAATCTTTCCAAACTTTTTCTCGGCTGTGCGACGAAAATTTTGCCGCGCTCGATGAAGAAAAAATTTCCTCTTCGGGCTACGTCGTCGACACGTTGGAGGCCGCGTTGTGGTGCCTGCTCAACACCGACGATTATAAATCGCTCGCACTAAAGGCCGTGAATTTGGGCGGCGACACAGACACGACGGCTGCGGTTGCGGGCGGTTTGGCCGGAATTTTTTACGGCGCGGATTCAATCCCCGACGAGTGGCTCAAAATTTTGAAGCGGCGCGATTACCTCGAAAAGCTCTGTGAAAATTTTTCCAACGCAATTTTAAGCTGACGAACTTTGAGGCCGCCCATGGATGGGCGGCCGCCCGCAACACGAGCGTGACGCGAAGTTTTGCGGGCACACAACGCTGACCGCAACCAATACGTTGAAACCACCAAAACGTAACGCCCCCGCGAGGTGCCCTTTCTTTGCTACTTTCTTTGGGCACGCAAAGAAAGTAGATCCTAAACGAAAAAAATTTTATTTCAGCTCGACGCGGCGCACGCTCAAATCGTTGTGCCAATGAACGTAGCCGCCCGTCAAAGACATGTAAACGTTCGGGCTCACGACTTGAAATTGGACGGCGCACGGCACAAAATCGCAAAGCTCCACCGCGGCCAACGTCTCGTCAATCGGCGAGGAGATGACACAGGCAATGTCATAAAGCTCTTGGCGCAACTCGACTTTGAACCGCCAATCGATGACGTAAACTTCGCCGGCCTTCGCGTCGAAAATCGCCTTCGTGTCGTTGAAGCGGCTGTCGGTGTAAACCAAATCGATTCCCGTGGCGTTGCGAATGTGATAGCCCATTCCGAGGAACGCCACGTCCTTTTGGAAGCGAACGACCATGCGCAGGATAACTTTTTGCCCGAAGACGACTTCGTTTAAAATTTCTCCGTCGAGGCTCAGCAGCTGAATATTTTCAAAGACGGCGCGACCGTCGCCGCTGCGTTGATAGGTTGCGTTCTTTTGGAAAATATCTTTGCCGCGTTCCAAACTCTCGGCGGAAATCTTTTCTTCGTCAAAAAATTTTTTCTCCGCGCGAAGATTTTCAACGAGGCTGTCGCGGCGGGCGGATTGTTCGTCGGTCAATTCGCCGCGCGATTCGAGCAGCATGTTGCGATAAACTTCGACGACTTCTTTGGCCGGCGCGTCCATCAAAATTTTTCCGTTCTTCATGAGGAACGCCCGTTCGCAAAGATTTTTCACGGCGAAGGTGTCGTGGCTGACGAAAATGACCGTGACGCCGCCCTGAATCATCGAGCGCATCTTGTCCATGCATTTGCTCTGGAAAAAAGCATCGCCCACGCTCAAAGCCTCGTCGACGATCAAAATGTCCGGCTCGACAAAGGCGTTGACGGCAAAAGCCAGCCGCGCGAACATTCCCGACGAATAAGTTTTGACGGGCTGATTGATGAAGTCGCCGATGTCCGCGAACGCGATGATGTCGTCGACTTTTGCGTCCATGACTTCTCGGCTGTGGCCGATCAAAAGTCCGTTCATGTAAATATTTTCGACGCCGGTCATTTCGGGATTGAAGCCCGCGCCCAATTCGAGAAGAGAAGCGATTCGACCGTTGACTTCCAATTTTCCGTTCGTGGGAGTGAGAACGCCCGTGATGATTTTTAGCAACGTGGATTTGCCCGCGCCGTTCTTGCCGACGAGCCCGACGTTTTCTCCGCGGCGAATCTCGAAAGACAAATCGTTGAGCGCGAAAAAATCTCGACTATATCTTTTGTGAAAGGGATGAAAAGTTTCTTTCAGGCGGTCGATGTCTCGCTCGTAAATTTTGTAAACTTTTGTGAGGTGCTCGGCCTTTATCGCGACGCTCAAAATTTTTTCTCCTTAAAGTTTGAATTGGGAAACTTCGCCCTGCATTTCGGTTGCAAGTTCGGAAAGAGTTTTGCTGGCCTCGGCGACTTCCTGCATGGCGGCGGATTGTTCTTGTGTGGCCGCGCTGACGGAGGAGGCGTTTTCGCTGGAACGGTCTGCAATTTCTTTGACGTGCTCGACGGCCGAAAGAATTTCTTCGTTGCTCTTGTCGACGGCCGCGATGTCTTCCAAACTTCTTTGGACGTTGGCGGTGAGTTTGGTCGCTTGAGCTTGAATGTCCACGAAGGCCGCACCGGTTTGCGCGACGGATTTTGTGCCCTCCTTGACGCTTTGATTGCCCTGCTCGATTGATTCGACGGCGGAAGAAGTTTCGGCTTGAATCGTGGCGATGAGGGAGGCGATGTCTGCTGCGGCCACGGAAGATTGCTCGGCGAGCTTGCGGACTTCTTCGGCGACGACGGAAAAGCCTCGACCTTGTTCGCCCGCGCGGGCAGCTTCGATTGCGGCGTTTAGTGCCAGAAGATTTGTTTGCCCCGCGATACCCGAAATGGTCTCGACGATTTGCCCGATCTCGTCCGAACGCCTGCCAAGTTCGCCGATGACTTTTGCGGAGCTGCTGACTTGCTCGGCGATATTTTTCATGACGGCGATGGCCGCGTCGACTTTTTCTTTCCCGATTGAGGCGTTGCTCGCGCTGTCGGCCGCAATTTTTTCCATGTCGTTTGCCGTCGAACGCAAGTCGTTCATTCGCTCGTGCATGTCTTGAATTTTTTCTTCCAGCGTGACAATCGTGCGTTCTTGTTCGGCGGTGCCGCTCGTCAAAACTTCCATGCTCCGCGCGACCGTGACGATTGATTCGTTCGTTTGCTGCGTGCCGGAGTTGAGCTCTTCACTCGAAGCGGCGACACGTTGAGAACATTCCGCGATCTTCGTCAAAAGATTTTTCAAACGGATTTTCATCTCGTTGACGTTGTCGGACAAAGCACCCAGTTCGTCTTCGGATTTAACTTCCAAGTCCGCGATTCGAAGGTTCCCGCCGGAAATTTTTTTCATCGCGCCGCCGACTTCATTGAGTTGCCCGATCATCTTGCCGATAAAAAAATTCGACGCGAGGCCGCAAAGAATTACAATCACCAGGACGGCCAGCGCAATCGACATGATTAAATTTTCAATGACGTCATCCATCTCGTGGACGGAAACGCCGACGAAGAGCATGCCAATCGTTTTGCCCGACGCGTCCTTTAGCGGCTGATAGGCGGCGTAATGATCTTCGCCCATGACGGAAGCTTTGCCGACGAAAAATTTTCCTTGATTGATGACGTTTTCGATGACAGCCTCGGAAGCTTTTGTTCCGACTTGACGATTGCCCGCCGCGTCTTTGACGGTTGTGGCAACGCGCGTGGAGCCGTTGAAGAGCGTGACTTTCCCGTTGCAAATGTTGCTCAGGAAGTCCGCAATTTCATTTATGCCGTCAATCTGTTGGCCGCCCTTGAAAAGAATTCCGTTTTGCAAATTCCAATCGCCCCAATATCTTTGATCGACGATTTGCGAGAGGGATTGAACGTCTGCGGCCGCCTTCATCTGCAAGGCTTTGGCGAAACCTTCTTCGGCGCGAAAATATCCGATGATTCCCATGAGCACGCACGCGACGATTACAATCGCGTTGACCGCCAGGATTGCTTTGGTCTTCAGTCCCATTGACGACACCTTCTCCAACAAAAAAATTTTTTTCATTGTATCAAATTATTTTTGCGGTGTAAAAAATTTTTTTGCGCCCTGTTGCTCGCTTTGAAAAAATATTTTATTCCATTAATCCTGCCAAAAATTTTTCATTTATAGTATAATCTTTGGCGGTGATTGTGATGAAAAAAATTTTAATCGTGATTCTTTTGGCGGCGGCGGCAATTTTGAATCCCGCGAAAGTTTTTGCCTCTGACGCGTGGGCTCTGGCGGCCGAAGCCTTGGGAGTTTTGGCGGCGTATCAGTCCACGTTAAAAGAAATGCTCGCGCTTGGCAACAACGCCGAAGCTCAAATGATCGTCCGCAAACAGGACATGGAAAAAAACGGCGTCGACAAAAACAAACACGACGTCGAAATCGTCGACAGGGTGATGACCCGCCTGGTCAACGACGGGCAATACGAATTGCGCGTGAATTCTTTGCCGTTCGTTTGGAGCGTCAACGACGACGAAAAATTTAACGCCGCGTGCTACCCGATGAATTACATCAGCGTGAACCGCGGGCTTGTGAGAAATTTGAACGGCGACGAAAATCAAATTGCAGCAGTCCTTGCCCACGAGATGACGCACGGCCTTGAGCAGCATTCGGCCAAAAGTTACGCGCAAGCCGTCGCCCAACAACTCGGCGCGATGATGATCGGAATGAACGTCGACAACGGAAGGAACATTGACTGGGGAAAATTTTCCGCGATGGTCGATTACTCAATCGCCAAAAACATCAACGTGCCCGTCGAATACGAGGCTGACGAGGGCGGCTTTTATCTGATGACGAGCGCGGGCTTTAATCCCGGCGGCGGCGCGGCTGCCATGAATCGCTTGGGCTATTACGTTCGATTCGAGACGCGGGATTTTTTGGAATTCGACGCGCACGACAAACCTGGCGAACAAACTTTCAGCGACCACCCCGAAACCGAAAAGCGCGAAGCAAAAATGGCGCAACTGATGAGCGATTACGGCGGCGGCCACGTCATCGTCCGCAAAGTCGACCGCGCCTATAAAGTTTTGATTGACGGCCGCGAAATTTTTTTCTCCATGAACAGAGGCGACGACCCGACCAGTGCGGCGATCAACGCTTATTATTTTGCCGGCGGTTTGTCGAAGGCTTTCCACGATTACGATTCGATTGACGGCTGGAATTTTCGGCGCGTCGGGAACAAGACGGATTTTTTGAACGACGACTTTGCCTATCGCGAATTGCGCGCGCTGTCCGAACTGTACAATCTCGGCGAAAAAGTTCAAACGCTCGTCGAGCTCGCTTACAAATATGAAAGTCCTCGCACGCGACAAAGAATTCTTGAGGCCGACGAGAAGCGCAAACTTTCTTGGGAGAAAATAAAATCCGAAGCCGACGCCGCCAAAGTCAAGGCCGCAACCCAACTTCGAGTCAACGCGGACATCTACAACGACCACGGCCGCGGCGATCTTGCCTTGGTGGAAATCGAACGCGCCCTTCGTGCAGAAAATCAAGACAACATCGCGGAGTGTCTCGGAATTCGTGCGCGGGCGAAAGCGATTTGCGGCGACTACGACGGTGCGCTCCTCGACGCGGACGCTGCTGTTGATAAAGACCCGAAGAATCTGTATAATTTTTTGAATCGTGCGGACGTGCGGCACATGCGCGGCGAACTTGACCTTGCCCTCGAAGACATCGACCGAGCTTTGGCCGTCGACGAAAAAAATCCGATTCCTTACAAGTTGCAGGCGGAAATTTTTGACGAGCGCGGACAAGTTGACAAGGCCGAAGCGAGCTACAAAAAACTTTACGAGCTGACGAAAAAAAATCCGCGCATCATTCCGCTGAACTATTTGGAAAAAATTGATCCCAAGGCCGCCGAAAAAATCCGCAAGAAAAAATCCGATAAGGAGACGCCCGATGAAAACTCTTGAGCCGTTCGACAAAATAATTTTCGTGACGCGGCCAGTCTTCCCGACGATTGAGGAAGTCACGGAAAAATTACAAGACATCTGGAATTCAAAGTGGCTGACGAACAACGGCCCGCAACACACCATGCTTGAGCGCGAGCTGAAAAATTTTTTGAAAGTCCCGCACCTGTCGCTCTTCAACAACGGAACGATCGCGCTGATGGTCGCCTGTCAAAGTTTGCGATTGAGCGGCTCCGTCATCACGACTCCGTTCACCTTCGCCGCCACGCCGCACGTTTTGAGCTGGAACAACATCACGCCGATTTTTTGTGACATCGACGCCGAGACCATGAACATTGACGCGGAAAAAATCGAATCGATGATCACGCCGCAAACGACTGCGATTTTGGCGGTTCACGTCTTCGGCACGCCCTGCGACGTTGAAAAAATTCAGGAGATCGCCGACCGCTACGGCCTGCGCGTGATTTACGATGCGGCTCATGCTTTCGGCGTGGAAATCGACAATCAAGGCATCGGGAATTTCGGCGACGTTTCCATGTTCAGCTTCCACGCGACGAAACTTTATCACACGGTCGAAGGCGGCGCGCTCGTCATGAAAAACGAACACGTCAAGCAACGGATTGACCTGCTGAAAAATTTTGGAATCAAGAACGAGGAAGAAGTTGTCATGCCCGGCATAAACGGCAAGCTCGACGAAGTTCGCGCGGCTGTCGGTCGAATCATGTTGAATTACGTCGACGGCGAGCGGCAAAAAAGATTTCTCCTGAAAAAAATTTATGACGAAGAACTTTCCGACGTCGAAGGTTTGAAACTTATGCCTCGTTGCGCGGCGGACGTCAAGCTCAATTATCAATATTACGTCGTGCGCGTCGACGAAAAAATTTTCGGGCGGTCGCGGGATTTTGTTCACGACGAGTTTAAAAATTTCAACGTATACACGCGAAAATATTTTCATCCTCTTTGCAGCGAATACACCTGCTATCGTCAGCTGAATTCGTCGAGCCCGGCCAATCTTCCCGCGGCAAACGTCATCGGCCGACAAGTTTTAAGCCTGCCCATGTACGGCGATTTGACAGAGGACGACGTCAGAAAAATTTGCGCGATTTTAAAAAGCTTTAGGAGGTGAAAAAATGTTTGCGACGATACGAGCGATTTCGACTTATCTGCCCGCGACGATTGAAAACAATTCGGAGATCATCGACGCGCGCTTTATAAAAAAGATCGGCGTTCAACGTCGGCACCTCTGCGGCAAAGAAGAATCTGCCGGCGACCTGGCCTTCTGCGCGGCGGAAAAACTTTTTGCCGAATACAATATCGACCGACACGAGACGGATTTTATTTTGCTTTGCACGCAGCACCCCGATCATCTCGGCCCGCACACTTCGGGTCATCTGCAACATCGGCTCGGCCTGAAAAAATCCGTCGGCACAATGGATATCGCGCTGGGTTGTTCGGGCTACGTCTACGGGCTGGCCGTCGCCAAAGGTTTGATTGAGACCGGCCTGGCGAAAAAAATTTTGTTCATAACATCGAGCGTCTACACGAAATACATCAACGCCCGCGATAAATCGACGCGCCCGCTTTTCGGCGACGGAGCCACTGCCACTTGGATTGACGGCGGCGAGGAAGAAAATCTTCGGGCGTTCGTCTTCGGCACGGACGGTTCGCGCTTCGACAAATTGATTATTCCCGTCGGCGGAAGTCGAGCTTTGCCCCGCGACAACCCCGAAATTTTTTCAACCGACGACAACGGAAATTATCGCTCGAATTGGGAAATTTTTATGGACGGAATGGCGATAACTTATTTCACGCTCCGAGAAGTTCCTCCGCTTGTCGAAAAAGTTTTGGCCGCCGCAAAGTTGACGCGCGACGATTTGGATTATTGCATTTTTCATCAGGCGAACAAATTCATGATGACTTATTTGCGCGACAAAGCCGGCTTGAACGACGTGCCCTTCCACAACGACATTTCCGAGACGGGCAATCTCGTTTCGGGTAGCGTGCCGCTTGCGATTGAACAGGTCGTAAAAAATTTCGGCGCGAAAAATTTAAAGCGGGTGATGCTGGCGGGTTTCGGTGTCGGTTTGAGTTGGGCGGGTTGCGTCGCCGATTTGTCGGGCATGAAGGAGACTGTAAATGACAAATCCTAAAGTCAGTGTGCTGTTGACGAGTTACAATCACGCGGCGTTCGTGGCGGCTTCAATTGAGAGCGTCCTGAGTCAAACTTTTGCGGACTTTGAACTTTTGATCGTTGACGACGGCTCCAACGACAACAGCCGCGAGATCATAAAAACTTTCGACGACCCGCGCATAAAATTTTTTTTGTACGAGGAAAACCGCGGCTCCAACGTCGCGATTCGTGAGGCCATGAATTCCGCGCAGGGAAAATATATCGCCGTGCACCACTCCGACGATCTTTGGGCTCCCGAAAAATTGGAGAGGCAAGTCGCCTTCCTCGACGCGAACGAAAATTTTGCCGCGTGCTTCACTTTCGTCGAGTTTGTCGATGAGCAGGGCAATCCTCAAGAGCTCGACGCCGAAGACAATTACAAAAATGTTTTCGACAAGGACAACCGCTCGCGCGCCGAGTGGCTGAATTATTTTTTTTATAACGCAAACTGTCTTTGTCATCCCAGCGCGATGGTTCGCCGCGAGGCCTACGAAAATTTCAAGCTTTTGGACATGCACGGCTTTTGGCAGCTGCCCGATTATTTGATGTGGATTCGGCTGTGTTTTCGCGCGGAAATTTTTATTTTGCCGCAGCGGCTGACGAAATTTCGTTTGCGACGTGAACGTCAGGAAAATACTTCGGCGGCCGCTTACGACAAATTGATTCGCGCCGACCTGGAATTTTTTTTCATCGCGCAGGAGTTCGCAGAAAATTTCACGGACGACAAATTTTTTCTGGAGGTTTTCCCCGAAGCAAAAAAATTTTTGGTCGACGGAAAAATTAATCGACGGTTCGCGCTGGCTCAACTTTATTTGGAAAAAAAATCTTTCGCGACGGCTGCCTTCCAACTCGCCGGCCTGGAGCTTTTGAAAAATCTTTTGAACGAGCCCGCCGACGCCGCGCAGATAAAAAATCTTTACGATTACGACGAAAAAATTTTTCTCCGCGACGGCGGCTCCTTCGACGTGTTCAATCTCGCGCAAAAAAATTTTATGTTGCGCGCGGAAATTTTTTCGGTTCACAACGGCGAATATTTTCAGGCCGCAGAAAAAATTATCAACGTCGACACGTCGAGAAAATTTTACGGGCGAATTGATTTCGATTTGGACAGCCCGACGAAAATTTTGCGCTTCGACCCCGACGCGAATTTTATTTCCGTCAAAGTCAATCGCGTTTTGATTAACGGCCGCGCGCACGAAATTTCCGAGGACAACTCCGCCGAGACCGTGGGCGGCTTCCGCAGATTTTGGACGAGCGATCCGCAAATTTTTTTCAACGTCGAAAATTTATCGGGTCGCGTGACGTTTGAAATTTTTGGCGAGACGGAAAAAAATTATCCCGCGATCATTTCCCGAACGATGAGCGATCTTTCCGCGCGAAATTTGGAACTCGTCGCACAAAATCGGCGGCTTACTGAAATCAACGAGTCGGCTTGGAATCTTCGTTCGTGGAAGCTGGCAGAAAAATTTCGCGACTTGCGCAAGTGGTCGAAGCTCGGCAACAGGGACAAAATTCTTTCCGTCGCGCACATTTTTTACAGGGCGTTGCCTCTCGGCGCAGACCGAAAAGATTTTCTCAAGGACAAATTTTACGAGACGTTCGCGCCGATTTTGAAGAACACGCGGCGTTATAAAAATTGGCAAATCGCGCGGCTGGTGAGGGGCACGACGCCCGCAAGCCGAATGAATTTTTTGCACGTCGATGAAAAATTTTTCGGCGGTGAATTGGATTCGCAGCCGGGCAAAATCGCGATTCAAGCTCACATTTTTTATCTTGACCTGCTCGACGAGATGGCGGCGGCCTGCGCGAACATGCCCTACAAATTTGACGCGCTGATTTCTGTCGTCGACGCCGCGGCCGAAGAAAAAGTTCGTGCCGTCTTTGAAAAAATTTCCTCCGTGGAAAAATGTATCGTGCGTGTCGTGCCAAATCGCGGGCGGGACGTTGCGCCGTTCCTCGTGGGCTTCGGCGACCTTTTGCCCAAATACGATTTCATCTTGCACATCCACTCGAAAAAATCTTTGTACACGGGCGCGGAGCAGCAGAACTGGAGAAATTATCTTCTCGACGCGCTGCTCGGTTCGCCCAAAAGAATTAAAAAAATTTTCCGCGCGTTCATCGACGACAAAGCCGTCGGTGTGATTTATCCTCGCCCGGCCGACAACGTCCCGTACGTCGCGTTCACTTGGCTGTCGAATCGTGCGCAAGGACAAATTCTTTTGAGCAGGGCGGGCATCGCGCCAAACAAAATTGAATACTTCGACTTCCCGGCCGGCACGATGTTTTGGGCGCGGACAAAAGCTCTGAAAAAATTTTTCGCGCTCGGTCTGACGATTGAAGATTTTCCGCCCGAAAAAGGACAGAACGACGGGACGATTGCTCACGCCTTTGAACGATCGGTTTTGCTCGCCGCGCTCAGCGAAGACATGAATTATTACGAATTCGAGCCGACCACCGACGCTTACGCCGTAAACCTGGGCAGCAAAAATCTTTGGCAATATTTTACCTCGCGCAACGGCAACGAACATGAATTCAATTGGCTGCTGGCTCAAGGCGAAATTATTTCCTTCGACGTCTTCGACACGCTGCTCATGCGATACGTCGCCGCGCCCGCGCACGTCAACGAGATTATCCGCTTCAAGGTCGAGGACTTGCTCGGAAAAAATTTTGACTTCCCGAAGTTCAGAGTTCGCGCGGAAGAAATTGCCCGTCAAGAAAAAAATTCCGACGTCACGCTCGACGAAATTTATCAAAGTTTTTCCAAGCTGACAAAACTCGACGAGGCCACCTGCAAAAAAATTCGCGAGCTGGAAATTTCCACGGAAGTCAAATTGAGTTTGCCGCGCGCCGCCGTCGTCGATTGGTTCAAAAAAATTTTGAGCCGCGGCCGCGAAGTTTGGCTCATCTCCGATATGTACATGCAGACGCCCGACCTCGAACGGCTTTTAAAAAAATGCGGTGTCGAAGGTTACAGCAAACTTTTGATTTCTTCCGAGACCGGCATGCGGAAAGATACCGCCGCGATTTGGGATCACCTCGCCGAAAAAAATTTGAGCCTCGTCCACGTCGGCGACAACGAGACCGGCGACATGCAACTGCCCGGCGACAGAAAATTCGTCGCGTATCATTTGATGAGCGCGTTCAATCTTTTGACGCTCACGCCGTTTGGAAAAATGTTGGCGGAAAGTTTCGACGTAAAAAAATCTCTCTACGCCGGAATTTTTTTTGGCGTCGTCCTCGCGAAAAAATTTCAAAGCCCGTTCATGCTCAGCCGCGAAGTCGTCGACCGCCCGGGAAAAATCGTGCTGAAAAATTTCCGCGACCTGGGCTATTGGTTTTTCGCGCCGCCGATTTTGACGTTTATCCTCTGGCTGATTCAATCGACGCGGGCGGACGGCATGCAAAGAATTTTTTTCCTCGCGCGGGACGGATATTTTCTTCGGCCGCTCTATGAACTCGTGACGAAACTTTTGAATGTGGAGCCGCTGCCCAACGAATATTTTTTTGCCTCGCGCCGCGCCGTGACCGTTGCTTCCGTCCGCGAAATTTCTGACGTCGACGACATTTTGAAACTCAGCTTCGAGGGCACGCTCAAACAATTTTTCAAAGTTCGATTCGATTTGGATCTCGGCGACGACACGAAAATTTCTTTGCCCGATGAATCTTTCGGCCTCGTGAAAAAATTTGTTGCACGGCACGCCGAAAAAATTTTGGAGCACGCGGCGACCGAACGAAAAAATTTCGAGAAATATATTTCAGATCTCGGCGGCTCACTCGACGGCGTTGCGCTCGTCGACATGGGCTACTCCGGCACGATTCAATTTCATCTGCAGCGGCTGGCGCAAAAAAATTTCACGGGCTACTACTTCGCCACGAACGCGAGAAATCGTTTCGGCGAGACGGCTCGTGAAAGAATGCGCGGGTGCTTCGCCGAGGACGACGACCAGCTGACGACCGAATCCGCCGTGTACAGATATCATCTTTTGTTCGAAAGTTTTTTGACCGCGCCCGACGCTCAGCTCCAACATTTCGACGCGGAAGGCAAACCGGTTTTCGGCGAACCCGAAGTCGGACAAAAAAATTTCGACAAGATTTCGGAGATAAACGCGGGCGTCAAAGATTTTTGCCGCGACGTGCCGGAAATTTTCGGCGATATAATTTTGCGCGTGCCGATTGACAAAAAATTTATCGACGCGTGGATAAATTCTTTCGTCCGCGACGGTTTCATCATTCCGCCCGAACTTCGCGCCGTGTTCGATTTCGACGACGTTTATTGCAACGCCCTGCACGGCAATGCCCTGGATTTTTATCGCCAAAGTTTGAATCTTTAAAGGAGCGAGCGGATGATTATCGCGGAAGTTTGCGTGAACGTGGCGACCAACAGCCTCCAAAAAAATTTTACTTATCGCGTGCCCGAACGTTTAAAATTTTTGGCGGCCGGCTGGAGAGTTTTTGTTCCGTTCGGTGCGCAAAAATTGGACGGCTTCGTGATAAAAGTTCGCGAGGTTGACGACGCAACCGAATTCGATTTCGAGCTCAAAGAAATTTTTGACGTGTTCGACGACGAGCCGTGGTTCACGCCGGAAATGATGAGCGCGGCGCGTTGGCTGGCCGAATTTTATCTTTGCCCGCTGTCTTTGGCGATGGGACTTTTCATGCCGGGACGACGAGGCAAAAAAATTTCCGCGCGCTACGAAAAAGTTTTGACACTCAAAAAAAATTTCGACGAGAAAAATTTTTCCAACAAGCCCGCGCAGCTGAAGATTTTAAAATTTTTGTCGGAGCACGGCGAACTTTCTTTGAGCGGGAAAAAATTTTCTTCCGAGACGATAAAATCTTTGGTCGCGGGCGGCTTCGTCGAGGTCGAGCAGCGGCGAACTTTCCGCGACAGCTACGCAAAAATAAAATCGGTGCCAAAACCTTTCGAGCTGACGGCCGAGCAAGTCGCGGCGATTGCGGCGGTCGAAAAATTTTTGGCGAGAAAAATTTTCCAAGGCTTTTTGCTTTTCGGCGTGACGGGTTCGGGCAAGACGCAGGTTTACATCGAGCTGGCGAAAAAAACTCGGCGGCTCGGTCGGCGCGTGATAATTTTGGTTCCCGAAATCGCCTTGACGGGTCAAATCGTCGCGAACTTCAAAGCGTATTTTGCGGACGTTGCGGTCATTCACAGCCGCTTGAGCATCGCGGAACGCAGCGACACTTTCCACAAAATCCGCGGCGGCGAAGTCGGAATCGTCATTGGCGCGCGCTCGGCACTTTTCACGCCGTTGGAAAACGTCGGGCTGATTGTCGTCGACGAGGAGCAAGATTCATCTTACAAGCAGGACAAAAATCCTCCGCGCTATCACGCCCGAATTGTCGCCGAAGAGTTTGCAAAATTTCATGACGCGGCGATAATTTTTGGTTCGGCGACACCGAGCTTGGAAAATTTTTTTCGCGCACAAAACGGCGAATTAATTTTGCTCAAGATGCCGCGACGAGTTTTGAACAACCCGCTGCCCCAAGTCGAACGGGTGGACATGCGCGGCGAACTGCGGGCGGGCAACAAATCCGTCTTGAGTTTGAAATTGGTCGAGCTGCTGAAAAAAACTTTGGCGGAAAAAAATCAGGCGATACTCCTTTTGAATCGGCGCGGCTGGTCGACGGTGGTGATGTGCAGAAATTGCGGCGAGGTGGCCAAGTGCCCCGATTGCGGCCGGACGATGACTTATCACGCGGACGGACGATTGCTCTGTCATCATTGCGAAATTTTTTCCAAGCCGCCGGAAATTTGTCCGAAGTGCGGCAGCCGTCGGATAAAATTTTTGGGCACGGGCACGGAGAAATTGGAGAGCGCGTTGAAAAATTTTTTGCCTGCCGCAAAAGTTTTGCGCATGGACAGAGATTCGACGGGCGGTCGCTTCGGCCACAAAAAAATTCTGGACGCTTTCGCCGCGCACGAGTTTGATATTTTGTTCGGGACGCAAATGGTCGCCAAAGGCCACGACATCGGCGGCGTGACCACGGTCGGCGTTTTGAGCGCGGACGTCGCGTTGACTTTTACAAACTTTCGGGCGGCGGAAAATTGTTTCACGCTGATAACTCAAGCGGCCGGTCGAGCAGGTCGCGCGGATTTGCCCGGGAAAGTCATCGTGCAGGCCTACGACATCGAAGCCCCCGCGATTCGTTTCGGTTGCGAGCAGGACTACGAAAAATTTTTCGCGCACGAACTTCCTCAGCGCAAGGAAGTTTTTTTTCCGCCGTTCTGTCGCCTCGTCAAATTGATTTTCATGAACACGGACGAGCAAAAGGCCAAAGACTTTGCAAAAAAAATTCGCGACTCTTTCCAAGCCGAGGTCGTCAAAAAATTTTCGGCGCGTCAAGAAATTTTCGGACCCATTCCCGCGGCCGTCTCCAATTTGCGCGGCGTTCATCGTTTCGTGCTTTTGATAAAGTCGGCGGATTTGTCGAGCGTAAAAATTTTTTTGCAGGCTCACGGCCTCCACAAACGCGACGACGTGTTGATTGACATCGACCCGCTGACCACCGATTGAACTTGACCAAATCGAGGTGATACATTAAAATAAGCTGAAAAAATTTTGAAGGAGTGAATCACCTTGGCGAAGAAAATTTTTCTCGGCGCGCTGGTTTTAATTTTGAGCGTGTCGATTTTTTCTGCGGTCGCTGCGAAAAAAATTGACGGCACGTGGCGGCTCGACGGCCTCGCTTCGGACAACTTGAGAAATTTTCGGCTGATGAGCGACGCCTGGAAAAATTCTGTTCGCGGAAAAGAACCGACGCGCAAAGGCCTGGAAAATCTCCGCGCCTCGGCTAGTGCTCAACCGTCTTTGATCGCGCTGGACGAGCTCCACGAAAAAATTTCCGCGCTTGCCCCCGACGCAAAAATTTTTATGGTTGATCTTCGCCAAGAAAGTCACGGCTTCGCAAATTCACTGCCCGTCAGCTGGTACAACAAACACAACGCCGCCAACGCCGACAAAAATACTTCCGCGGTTTTGAAGGACGAAGCTGAACGTTTGAAAAATTTGCGCGGCAACGAAACGACATTCACTCCTCTTGGCAAAAGCGACACGGCCAGAATCAAGGCGATAACGATTATCCCGCGAGTGACGGAGACCGAACAAAACGCTGCTCAAAATGCCGGCTTCGAGTATCAAAGATTCGCGGCGGCCGATATGCAATTCCCCGCGCCCGAAATCGTCGACGACTTTATAATTTTCGTCGCCAACCTCCCCGAAAATTCTTGGTTGCACTTCCACTGCCAAGCCGGTCACGGGCGCACGACGACCTTCCTCGCCATGTACGACATCATGAAAAATCCCGACGTGTCGCTGGAGGAAATTTGTAAGCGGCAATATCTTTTGGGCGGCTCGAATCTTTTGCTTGAGCCCGAAGGCAACGATTGGTACGCAAAAAAATCTCGCGACCGCGCAAAAAAAATTCGCCTCTTTTATGAATTCGTTCAGGGGACGCGCGCCGAGAAAATCGGTTTGCAGTGGAGCGAGTGGCTGAGGGAGATTGACCGATGAAAAAATTTTTGACGACCTGCGCGGCGATTTTGATTTTGCTGACGACTTCGGCTGAGGCGGCGGATGCGGATTACATTTTGAACAACGCGGAACTTTATCCGACATCGACGGGCGAAGATTACTGCGACGAAATTGTTTGGCAGACGCTCAACCAAATCACGACCGAGGACATGACGACCGGCGAAAAAGTTCGGGCGTGTTATGATTATCTCGTCGACACGTGCACATACGGCGACAACGTCCTGCGCCTTGACTTCCCCGAAGACAACGGCACGGCTCGCGCTTACGGAATGCTCGTCGGACACGTGGGCGCCTGCGACGATTACTCTTGCGCCTTCGCCGCGCTGACCAGAGCCATCGGTTTGAATTGTTACACGGTCTACGGGCAGACGGCGCGCGCGGACGGCGGCTACACCGGACACATCTGGTGCGTCATTGCCGTCGACGGCGTCGAATACGTCTTCGACCCGCAAATCGACGACAACATCGGCGCGGACGTTTATTACCGCTTCTGCATGACTTACGACGAAACGCCCGGCTCCTATTACGATTCCGAGGTGCGTTGGGGATATTTTGAGCCGTTCTATTGATTGGAGACGATTACGATTAACAAGACGGATAAGACTGAAGAGCTCGCGAAAAATATTTTGAACACGGTCGGCGGCAGCGGCAACGTCCTCTACTCCAACGTGATTCAGGCGACAAATTGCATGACGCGCCTGCGCCTTCAGCTCATCGAAAAAAATGATTACATGATCGAAGCGTTGAAAAAAATCGAGGGCGTTTTGGGCGTCAACGACGACGGCGACGAAGTTCAAGTTATCCTGGGCGCGGGCAGAGCCACGACCGTCACAAACGCGGTCAACAAAATTTTGGAGGCGACAAACACCGTCAAGGTCGGCAAAATTGCAATCGGCGACGGAAAAGCTCTCCACGAAAAAATCCGCAAGAAAAACGCCACGCCCGTGAAATTGTTCTTCAAAAAAATTTCGAGCATCTTCATGCCGCTCATTCCCGGTTTCATTGCCTGCGGTTTGATCACGGGCATCGTCAGCTCCATGATAAAAATTTCTCCCGCGCTGGAAAGTTCGCCGATTATTCAGCTTGCAATGGTCGCGGGCAACTCGGTTTTCTGGGGAATGAATTTGTTCGTGGGGATCAATGCGTCAAAAATTTTCGGCGGCACCCCGATTCTCGGCGGCGTTTTGGCGGCATTGATGACGCACCCCGGCCTTGCCGACATAAGCATTTTTAACACACCGTTTGTTCCCGGGCGCGGCGGAATTATTTCCGTGATAATCGTTGCGGCGTTCGCGTCGTGGCTCGAAGGCAAATTGCATAAAATTATCCCCGAAATGTTCGATTTGTTTTTGACGCCGCTGGTGACGGTTTTGATCGCGGGGGCGGCAGCAATTTTTATCCTGCAACCAATCGGCGGCACGCTCTCGGACGCAATCGGTGCGACGGCCACAACTGCAATTCAATCTGGCGGCGCGTTCGTCGGATTCATTTTGGCGGGCGTGTGGTTGCCCTTGGTCATGCTCGGAATTCATCAGGCGATGACGCCCATTCACGTCGATTTGATTTCTCAGTACGGCGTGACGATTTTGTTGCCGATTTTGGCGATGGCCGGCGCGGGTCAGGTCGGTGCTTCAATCGCCGTCTACTTCAAGACAAAAAATAAATTCCTCAAGAAAACGATCGCCTCTGCTCTTCCCGTGGGAATGATGGGCGTTGGCGAGCCGCTGATTTACGGCGTGACTTTCCCGCTGTTCAAACCGTTTATCTGCGCGTGTATCGGCGGTGCGTTCGGCGGAGCGGTCGTTGCCTCGTTCACGGTCGGCGCGGCGACGCTGGGAATTTCGGGTCTTCCGCTGGCCGCCACAACGAATAATATTCCCGTCTACTTCATGGGGCTTCTCACGGCTTACGTCGTCGGTTTCGTCGCCACGTGGCTTGTCGGCTTCGACGACCCCGCAGAAATTTAAACTTGACAACGCACGGCAAATGATTTAATATACGCAAGTCACGGGGGCGTAGCTCAGCTGGGAGAGCGCTTGAATGGCATTCAAGAGGTCAGGGGTTCGATCCCCCTCGTCTCCACCAAATTTTGAAATATCTCCGGCTCAGCCGGTTTTTTTCGTTTAACGATTAAATTTTTGGAGGTCTTGACATGAATTTAAAAAAATCTCTGGCCGCGTTCAATGAGGCAAAAAAATTCATGCCCGGCGGAGTCAACAGCCCCGTCCGATCTTTTTTGAGCGTCGATTCAAATCCGCCGTTCATCTCGCACGGCGCGGGCTCAAAAATTTTTGACATCGACGGCAACGAGTACATCGATTACGTCGGCTCGTGGGGGCCGCTGATTTTGGGTCACGCTCATCCTAAAGTTGTCGACGCGCTGAAAAAATCCGTCGAACGCGGAACCAGCTACGGTGCTCCGACCGAACTTGAAACTCGCCTTGCCAAGCTCGTCCAAAAAATTTTTCCGTCAATGGAAGTCATGCGCATGGTCAATTCCGGAACCGAAGCCACGATGAGCGCGTTGCGTGTTGCCAGAGGTTTTACGGGTCGTGAAAAAATTTTGAAGTTCGTCGGCTGCTATCACGGCCACAGCGATTCTCTCCTCGTCAAAGCCGGAAGCGGCGCGGCGACTTTCGGCGAACCGTCGAGCCCGGGCGTCACGCGCGGCACGGCGCACGACACGATCACTTTGCCTTACAACGATTTAAATTCCGTCGAAAAAATTTTTGCTCAATGCGGCGAAGAAATTGCGGCGGTCATCGTCGAGCCTGTCGCGGGCAACATGGGTCTCGTCTTGCCGAAAGAAAATTTTCTGCGCGGCTTGAGAGACGTCACAAAAAAATTCGGCGCGCTGTTGATTTTCGATGAGGTCATGTGCGGCTTCAGAGTTTCTCTCGGCGGCGCACAAGAAAAATTTTCCGTCACGCCCGATCTGACTTGCCTGGGAAAAATTATCGGCGGCGGGCTGCCTTGCGCGGCGTACGGCGGAACCGAAAAAATTATGCGCAACGTTTCCCCCGACGGAAGAATTTATCAGGCGGGAACTTTGAGCGGAAATCCTCTGGCGATGACGGCCGGAATCGAGACGCTGAAAATTTTGCTGGAAGAAAATTTGACGGAAAAAATTTCCGCGAAAACTTCCAAGCTCGTCGAAGGTCTGCAACTCGCGGCAAAAAAATCTTCCGTGGAAATTCAAACGCCTCAAGCCGGCTCGATGTTCGGAATTTTTTTCAGCTCAAAACCCGTCACGAACTTTGACGACGCGGCGGCCGCGAATCAAACGCAATTTAAAAAATTTTTCGGCGCGATGTTGGAGAGGGGAATTTACCTTGCGCCGTCGCAATTCGAAACGCTGTTCATGTCTGCGGCGCACACGGACGAGGATTTGGAAAAAACTTTGGCGGCGGCAGAAATTTCTTTCGGAGTTTGCAAATGATTGACGAGT
This sequence comes from uncultured Selenomonadales bacterium, assembly GCA_946536925.1. GTDB lineage: Bacteria > Bacillota > Negativicutes > Selenomonadales > Selenomonadaceae > Quinella. The sequence goes on from CAMNFC010000032.1 coordinate 19,636, forward strand.
TGAAAAATTTTGTCTCGGAAAAAATCGGCGCGTGCAAAATTCTGGTCGTCGGCGACGTGATGCTCGACAAATATTATTTCGGCGAGGTCACGCGCATTTCGCCCGAAGCCCCCGTGCCGATTGCCCGCGTCCTTGAAGTCAAAGAAACTTTGGGCGGCGCGGCAAACGTCTTGCACAATCTGGCTCTGCTCGGCTGTCAAACTTCGATCATCGGGCAAATCGGGCGCGACAATCACGGCGAAATTTTTTTGAGCAAGCTGAAAACTTTGGGCGTGAATTTTTCGGGCGTGATTGAAACTTCCAAGCCGACGACGACAAAAATTCGCGTGATAAGCGGCCACCAGCAGATGATTCGTCTGGACTTTGAGGACGCGCGCGAACTTGACGGCTCCGCCACCGACGAACTGTTGAAAAATTTTTCCGAGCAAATTTCGGGCGTCGACGGCGTGATAATTTCCGATTACGGCAAAGGCGTCTGCACGAAAAAAATTTGCCGCGAAGTCATCGGCGCGTGTCGTGCGCAAAAAAAATTTGTCGTCGTCGACCCAAAAGGCGACA
>CAMNFC010000033.1 GCA_946536925.1 uncultured Selenomonadales bacterium
CTTTGACGGATTGACCTGCCGCGACGTTGAATTTTTTGACGGTGCCGTCGGCGTCTGCAGTGATTTCGTTTTGCATCTTCATCGCTTCGAGGATAAGGAGGACATCGCCGGCTTTGACGGCCGCGCCTTCAGCCGCAACGAGCTTGATGATTTTGCCGGGCATGGGTGCGTCGATTGAATGTTCGCCCGCGCCCGCCGCAACTTTGGGAGCAGCCGCAGGAGCCGGAGCAGCTTTGGGTGCCGGAGCCGCAGCAGGAGCCGCTTTGGGTGCAGGAGCCGCTTTGGGTGCGCCGCCCGCCGATTTTACTTCCTCGACCTCAACTTCGTAGGTCGTGCCGTTGACAGTGACGTTAAATTTTTTTGTTGCCATTGAAAATTTACCTCCGATTTATCAGCGATTGATTTTGCTCGCGAGAGCCCAGTTGTCGTTGCGTTTGATTTTTACGGCCAAGACTTTTGCGCCGCCGCAAAGAGTTTGAACAGCCGCCGTGATTGCCGCGATGATTTCGGGTTTAATTTTTTCAGCCACAGTAACTCCTCCTCAAAGCGGAATGTTGCCGTGTTTTTTGGCGGGGCCGACTTCGCGCTTGCTGGCCAGGGCGTTGAGAGCTGTGATGACGAGCGGGCGGGTTTCTTTCGGCTCGATGACCATATCTGCATAACCGCGTTCGGCCGCCTTGTAGGGGGTCGCGAATTCTTCGACGTACTCGGCAGTCTTCTTGTCTTTTTCGGGATCTTTGCGGAAGATGATGTTGGCCGCGCCCGCGGGACCCATGACGGCGATTTCGGCTGACGGCCAAGCCATAACTTGATCGGCTCCCAATTCACGGCAACACATCGCGATATACGAGCCGCCGTAAGCTTTGCGGGTGATGACGGTGACTTTCGGGACGGTTGCCTCGGAGTAAGCGTAAAGCATCTTCGCGCCGTGACGAATGATACCGTTGTATTCTTGGTCGACGCCGGGCAGGAAGCCGGGCACGTCAACCAAATTCACCAGCGGCAGATTAAAAGCGTCGCAAAATCTGATGAACCTTGCGGATTTGTCGGAGGCGTCCACGTCCAAGCAACCCGCCATAACCGCAGGCTGATTGGCGATGATTCCGACGGAGCGTCCGCCGAAACGAGCAAAGCACGTGATGATGTTCGTGGCGAAATGCTGATGAACTTCGTAAAATTCTCCGTTGTCGACGATCATGCGGATAACGTCTTTCATGTCGTAGGGCGCGTTCGGGTTGTCGGGAATGATCGTGTTGAGCTCTTCGTCTTGGCGGTCGGGGTCGTCGTCGTTGAAGACAAGCGGTGCGTCTTCCAAATTGTTGCTCGGCAGGAAAGACAGCAGGTAACGGATTTGTTCGATGCAATCTTTTTCGTCTTCTGCCGCAAAATGCGCCACGCCCGAACGAGTGTTGTGAGTCATCGCGCCGCCGAGTTCTTCCGCCGTGACTTCTTCCGCCGTGACAGATTTAATGACTGCCGGGCCCGTGATGAACATCTGGCTGGTATTTTTAACCATGTAAATAAAATCGGTGATTGCCGGGGAATAAACTGCGCCGCCCGCGCACGGACCCATGATGACGGAGATTTGGGGAATGACGCCGCTGGCAGCCGTGTTGCGGAAGAAAATGCCCGCGTAACCGCTCAAAGCGTCAACGGCCTCTTGAATACGTGCGCCGCCCGAATCGTTAATGCCGATGAGCGGTGCGCCCATCTTCATTGCCAAATCCATGACCTTCCAAATTTTGTGTGCGTGTTTTTCGCCAAGGGAGCCGCCCTCGACCGTGAAGTCTTGAGCAAAGGCATAAACCAATCGACCGTCGACCGTGCCGTAGCCGGTGACGACGCCTTCGCCGGGCAGATCTTTTTTGTCTTGCCCAAAGTTTGTGCAACGATGTTTGACGAACATATCGAGCTCAACGAAGGTTCCCTCGTCGAAAAACATTTCGATACGTTCGCGGGCAGTCATCTTGCCTTTTTCGTGCTGTTTATCGATTCTGGCCTTGCCGCCGCCTTGAAGGATTTTTTCCTTCTTGGAGTGCATCAAGGCGATTTTTTCTTGAACCGTAGCCATCAAATCACTCCTTAATCGGTTGACAGAGTTCGAGGAGGACGCCGTGGGTTGCTTTGGGGTGGATAAAGGCGATGATCTTGTTGCCGGCACCTTTGCGCGGTTTTTCGTCGATGAGTTTAACGCCTTTTGCTTTCAGGTCGGCCAGAGCCGCTTCCAGGTCGTCGACGAGGAGCGCGATGTGTTGAATTCCGCCGCGGCCGCCTTGTTTTTCCATGAACTTTGCAATCGGGCTGGACTCGTCGGTGGCAACGAGGAGCTCAATTTCGCTGCCGTTGGGCGTGGGATAAAAACCGGTGGTAACTTTTTGTTCGGCGACGGTTTCTTCGCCGGTGGACGCCAGGCCGAGCAATTCCCAGAACGCGCCGACTTCAGCCAAATCTTTTGCGGCAATGCCAATGTGATCAACGCCAAGAACTTTAAACATTAAAAACCCTCCCAAAAAAAATTGAGCTTAGACTTCACGGAAAATTTTTACGCGGGTGCCGGTGGGGACTTTTTCGAGCGGCGCGGGGTCTTCGAGTTTTTCGCCGAAGACGAGTTGCGCCGTCAAATCCCAGCTGTCGGGCAAGTCAAAGATTTGTCTTATCGGCTCGTCAATCAGCGGGTTGTAGTGTTGCAGATTTGCGCCGAGCCCCATATCTTCCAGAGCCGTCCAAACCGCGAACTGCAACATGCCGTTGGCCTGCATTGCCCACGAAGGGAAATTGTCTTTGTACGCGGGGAATTGATCCTGCATGGCCTTAATCATGTTGCTCGACTCGAAGAAAAGAATCGTGCCGTAAGCTGCCTCGAAGCTTTCAAGTTTTGCTTTAGTCTCGGCGAATTGACTTGCGGGAATGATGGCCTTGAGGACGTTGTTGGCGCAGTGCCAGACGTTTTCGTGGTGGTCAAGCATGGTGATGACGACGCGCGCGGATTGCATGTGGAAAGCCGACGGAACGTCCTTGGTCATGCGTTCGACGGCCGCGATGATTTCAGATTGAAGCACGGGGATATTTCTTCCGAGCTTGTAGATTGAACGGCGAGCTTTGACTGCCTCTTGAAAAATTTTCATGATCTTTCTCCTTAACCACTTAACCCCAAAAATTTTTTTCTATTCGATATAAACTTTTCCGCCGGACTTCGCGCCCAAGGCGACAGCCGGGTTAATCCAATTTCCGTTTGAATCGTAATTCATCATCCGATTTTTTATTGCCTGCGGGTTGGTGTAAGCGATGCCGTTGCCCGCAGATTGTTCCATGGAAGAGATAACGACCTTGTAAGCTTTGCTGCCTGTGTCTATTCCGGCGTCCCGCAATTTTTTTTGGCCGGCTTTGCTTTTCGGTGAGTCGCCTTGCATTTGCCGAATGAAATCGTTTACATCTCTGACCATTAACATAAAAACTCCTCCTTGAGTAAATTGCTCCTGCCGTAATCGGATTTACTTGCGCATATCTCCCGTTTCGAGGAAGCGCGTGTGGAAACTCAAAGCCTCGTGCAAAAGGTGCGGCGTGGCTGCCTTCTTCGTCGCGGCCAATGCTCGTTCATAATAGTCGAGCAACAACGGACGATAATCCGGGTGGGCGCATTTGTTGATGACTTCGAGCGCACGAGTTCTCGGCTCCAGCCCGCGCAGGTCGGCGATTCCGTATTCACTGATGATGATGTCGACGTCGTGTTCGGTGTGGTCGATGTGCGAGCAAAACGGAACGATTGAAGAAATTTTTCCGCCCTTTGCGGTCGAGGGCGTGTAGAAAATTGTCAGATAAGCGTTGCGTGCGAAGTCGCCGCTGCCGCCGATACCGTTCATCATTTTCGTGCCGGTGACGTGCGTGGAATTGATGTTGCCGTAAATGTCGACTTCAAGCGCGGTGTTCATTGCAATGACGCCGAGCCTGTGAACGACTTCGGGCGAGTTGGAAATTTCTTCGGGGCGGAGCAGAATATACTTGCGGTATTTGTCAATGCCCTTGTAAAATCTGTCCATGCCGGCGGGCGACGGGCTGAATGCCGTGCCGCTTGCGAATTTGAGTTTGCCCGCGTCGATAAGGTCAAGCATTGCGTCCTGAATGACTTCCGTATAAACGACGAGGTCAGTCATATCGCCTTCGACGAAACCTTCAAGCACGGCGTTTGCGACGTTGCCGACGCCCGATTGAAGCGGGAGCAGACCTTTGGGCATACGGCCGGCTTTAATTTCCGCCTTCAAAAGTTCGAGCGTGAACGCCGCCATTTTTTTTGAGTTTTCGTCAATCGGGGAGAGGTCGCGTGTATGATCCTTCACGTCGCAGGGGACGATGTACTTAATCTTGTCGGGCGTGCAAGGAATGTAAGTTGTGCCGATTCTGTCGTCGGCGTGAACAATCGGAATGGGCAGACGATTCGGCGGGTCGAGCGGGATATAAACGTCGTGCATGCCTTCAAGCTCAAGCGGTTGCGTCGTGTTGACTTCGACGACAACGGTGTCTGCATTTTGAACGTAACTTGCCGCGTTGCCCAAAGAAGTCGTCGGGATTAAATTTCCTTCCTCGGTGATGGCGCAGGCCTCAACCAACGCGAAGTCGGGTTTCTTTTTTATGAAGCCCGTGCGAGTCAGTTGCGCGCTCTCGGACAGGTGCAAGTCGAGATAATCAACCGTGCCGTCGTTGATGAGCGGGCGAAGTTTTGCGTCCGTTTGATAGGGCAGACGCTGTTTGATTCCTTTGACTTCGGCCAATGCTCCGTCGAGTTCGGGGCCGGTGGACGCGCCCGTCCAAATGTTTACTTGGAAGGGGTCTTTCTTCATGCGCTCGGCCAGGGCAAGCGGCACAGCTTTGGGATAGGCCGACGCCGTGAACCCGCTGCAAGCGATCGTCCAGCCCGGCTGAATCCAATTTGCCACTTCCTCCGCGCTTACAATCTTGCTTTGCAAATCTTTGTTGCGCACTCTGTCGGTGATATCAATCATTAAAATCCTCCTTTGCATAATCAGCGATTATAATTTCGCTTGAATCAATTTATTCAAAGTTTAACACGTCGATAAGGCAAAATCAACAGTTGCAAAAAAAATTCCCCGCGACGTTCGCAGGGGAAAAATTTTTTTATCACAGCGCGGTGATGACCCAAAGATAATTTCTCGTCGTGAGCTCGTTGACTTTTTGGATTTGCGCGGGCGTGAGCTTGCTGAAGATGTTGAGCTTGGGCGCGCGGGTGAAGAGCGGAACTTTCGTTGCGCGCAGGCCGTGCGTCTTCAAAAAGTCCATGGCCTCTTGCTCGTCCTGCAAAGTCTCGTCGGAAATTTTGTCGCCGAAAACTTGCTCGTACATCGCCTTGGTCTCGTTGTAAAGCGTCGCGGAATTTTCATCGCCATAAAGAGCCGCCGCCGCGTCCGTGAAATATTTTTTCTGGCAGAAGTCGGAGGTTATCAGGCAGCCGCCGTGTTTTTTGAGGACGTCGCGGATGTTGTCATACATTTGGGCGCGCACGTCGTCAGTCAGATAAATCATCACGCCCTGCTCGATTATGCAAATTTCTCCTTTGAGTTTGTCCGCCGCGGCCATCATTCCGGCTTTGTCCTGCAACCAAAACGAGGTGTACTCAACATTTTTTATCGCCTTCTTGCTGCCGAATTCTTCCAGGCACCAATCGCCGAGGAGACAAACGGTCTGCAGCTCGCCGACGATAACTTGACGGCCGTCGTCGCCCAAAATCATCGCGCGGGGCGAAAGTGAGCACGCCAGGTCGAAAACGTTCTTGCAATTTTTTTGGCGGACGAATTCAATCGCGGCGGCGCAGTTGAGCTCCTGATAAAGCGCGTTGACTTTTTCCAGCCGCTCGAAGTCGTTCAAATTGTCCGCGTGGAAAAAGACCGGCCGATCGATCAGCTTCAAAAATTTTTGCGCTTCGGGAATGCCGGCGGCCGCCAGCCACTGTAACTTCACCTGCGCGGAATATTCGACCATCTCGAATTCCGCGGCGCGCGCCGAAGTCGTCATCATCAGCGCGAACAGAATCATTGCCAAAAATTTTTTCATTTGAAAAACCTCACTTACTTTACTTGCATTTGCAAGAGAAAAATTATAGACTTTCACGAAAAGGAGGGAATTTTATTTTGATAAAAATGATTGGAAAAATTTCTGATATCGTCGGTCAAAGGGGAATTATATTTCTCCGCGAAGACGGTTGGTTTTTGGTTCTCCTCATGATTTTAAATTTGCCGATTTTCATTCAAGAATTTTTGTATTTCTCAAGAATATTCCCGTCTGAAGAAGGTCTTAAAAATGCTCTGCCAAATTTCTGGCAAGGGGCATGTTTTATTTTATTGCTCTGCGTCGCAATGAATTTTCTTTTTGCAAAGCACCGGCGCATTAAAAATTTTTCTCCGGACAACCTTGATAATTTTATTCGCAATATTTTTGTTGACGGATATTTTTCTGATCCGCAAATTCGGCAACGTATTGCACGTCAACATGATTCAAATCGCAATGGGCACGAATCCTCTGACAGTTAAATCATTTCTGAGCAATTATGTCTTGACTGTCCCGGTAATCTTCGGGGTAATTTTTTTCATTGCGGCACTCGCTCTCCTCGTCAAAGGACTTCGGAAATTTTTTAATACACGCTCCGAAGAAAGACTTAAGCGATTCAGCATCGACCTGCTGATTATGTTCTTGCCGATTATTTTAATTTGGGGCGGAATGATTGTTTGGTTTGTTGCGGATATTTTATTCAAACAGACTACTTTGGGGCGAAATATTTCTCGTTGCGCCCAAGCATTCGATTCGATAAGCAATGAGCCGAAAATTTTGGCCGAAATGGACACTCAAGCCAAGGCTGAAAAAATTCTTTCCGATAATTCTTCCGTGCCCTATGTTATCTTTATTCTCGGTGAGTCGACCACAAGAAATCACATGAGTTTATACGGCTACAAACTTCCCACGACGCCGCTTTTGGATTTACGCTTTGAACGCGGAGAAGTTTTCAAGTTCACCGATACAATTTCTTGCGCAAATTACACGTTGGCGGCAATGGAAAAAATTTTTACCTTTTCCGAAAAAGACGATGCAGTCGAATGGTATCGGCACGCAAATATTTTTAATATCCTGCAACGCGCAAATTATCACACGGTTTGGCTGTCGAATCAAAGTCCTTTGGGCTTGTGGGGGAATCTTGACAGAATTTATGGCGGCATATGTGATGAAGAATTTTTCATTGAGCCCAAAGAAAAATTTTCCTTCAGCCGAAAACTCGACGAAATCTTGCTTCCCGCGCTTGACGAATATATTTCTCGCGCTCACGAAAAAAATTTCTTGTTCATTCATTTGTACGGAACGCACTCCACTTACTCTGAACGCTATCCCAAAAAATTTTCCAAGTTCACCGGCGACGATGAAGATAAGCCGACCAAAGAGGGGAAAAAAATTACCGCCGAATATGACAACGCCGTCCTTTACAACGATTTTATAGTCAATGAAATTATTCGCCGCTTCGAGGATAAAAACGCCGTAATAATTTACATTTCCGACCATGGCGAAGAGGTTTTTGACGACGATCGCGAATTTGCAGGCCATTCAATGGAGGAAAGCGGCAATCGCAATATGATAGAAATTCCCGCGATTATTTGGGCGTCGGAAAAATTTCGCGAGCATTATCCCGAAAAAGTTTCGGCATTCGCCGCCGCACTCGACCGCCCCTATCGCACAGATTATTTGATTCACACATTGCTTGACTTACTGGATATTCGCACGACTTCCTTTGAGCCGAGAAAAAGCATTCTGAACGCTCAATTCGATTATGCACTCCCGCGAATTTATAATCAACAGCCCTATATCAAAGACGAGTAAAAACTTATTTAAACTCGACGAACTCGTTTATATTCGCTCCGCCTTTTGTCATCGGCTCGACGAAACTTCTCCAAACGTTCAGGACGATGACGCGCGGATTTTCCGTGTCGTCCAAAGCTTTGGTCAGCGCGTGGGCAAAATCTTCCTGGGTGGAGACGGCCTCGGCCTTTATGCCGAAACTTTGCGCGTAAGCGACGTAATCCATCGGGTAATCCAGCTCGCAGGCGATGTATCTTTCCTTGTAAAAAACTTTTTGCAGCTGGCGAATCATCCCAAGGCTCGTGTTGTTGACGATGAGAGAAATAATCGGGAGCTTGAGGCGGGCGATTGTGTAAAACTCGTTGCCCGTCATTTTTATTCCGCCATCGCCACTGACACAAATGACGCGCCGATTTTTTCCGTAAGCAAGCTGAGCACCCATGGCCGCCGGCAGTCCGAAACCCATTGTGCCCAGGCCGCCCGACGTAAACCAAGTGCGAGGCTCCTCCACGTGCAGATGAAGTGCCGCCCACATTTGGTGCTGGCCGACGTCGGTGGCGTACGCGAAATTTTTTCCGGCCGTCTTCTTGGCGATTTGATTCATCGCCCAAGGAACCGTCAGCCGCTCGACCTGATAATCGTAGTCGTATTCCTCCTGCCAGCTTTCAATTTGTCGCCACCAATCCGCACGATTTTTGTTTGCCTCGTGACGCATCAAAAGTTTCAAAATGACTTTCATGTTGCCGGCCAGACCGAGCGAGCCTTCAATATTTTTATCAATCTCGGCGGGGTCGATGTCGATGTGGATAAATTTTTTTGAGCGCGTGTACTTTGCGACGTTGCCGGTTTGTCTGTCGCCGAAACGAGAGCCGACCGCGATAACCAGATCAGCTGCGGCGATTGCGTGATTGGCAGCCTTTTTGCCGTGCATGCCCGCGAAGCCCAAATTTTGCGGATGAGAACGAGGAACCGCGCCGAGCCCCATTAGCGTGTTGACGACGGGCAAATTAAATTTTTCGATGAAGTCGATGATTTCTTTGGACGCGCCCGCCGAAATTGCTCCGCCGCCAACGATGACCGCGGGTCGTTCGGCCTTGGAAATTTCTTCGGCAGCTTCGGCCGCGCAGATGACAAAATCGGCGTCGGGTTGAGCCGGAATTTTTTCTTTGACTTCTTGCGGGCGATAATCGACTTGAGCGAAAAAAATATCTCTGGGCACGTCGACAAGCACGGGGCCGCGTCTTCCGCTCAAAGAAATTTCAAACGCCTGACGAATCGTCGGAACCAAAAGCCGAGCCTCTTTGACTTTGAAATTGTGCTTGGTTACGGGCATGGTTATATCCAAAATGTCGGTCTCTTGGAAGGCGTCGCGTCCGAGGAGTGCCGTGTCGACCTGGCCGGTTATGGCAACCAGCGGGATCGAATCCATGAAGGCCGTCGCAATTCCCGTAACCAAATTCGTCGCGCCCGGCCCCGATGTCGCCATACACACACCGACTTTTCCCGTCGCCCGAGCATAACCGTCAGCCGCGTGCGCCGCGTTCTGTTCGTGCGTGACCAAAATTTGTCGGATTTCTTTTTCGTCGACGAGAGCGTCATACATCGGCAAAATCATTCCGCCGGGATAGCCGAAAATCACGTCGACGCCGCGCTCGCGCAAACATTCGACAATCGCCCTCGCGCCTGTCATCATCATAAAATCACCTCGCAAAATTTTTCGTCAACGAATTTTATCACAGAAAATTTTTCCGCGCAAAAAAAAATCGCCCGCGCGGACGATCGAAAAAAATTATTTCGTCAAGATTTGTTCGGCGAAAAAATATGCGGCGACGAGATTTTTCCCGTCCGCATTGACTTCGATGTTTTGCAGCTCGTCGAAAAAAATTTTTTGGACTTCGGGCGGCTCCAATCCCGCGAAAAGATTTTTTATCATCTTGAAGTGCACGCCGATGTAATGCGTCAAAATTTCTCGGCGCAAAGAAGGTTCAATCTTCAGCCCGCCCGCGAACTCGTCGAGGAGAAAAATATTTTCCGCAAAAATTTTCAGCCAGAGCCGCACGCCCTCCGCCGACGTGTCGAAAAACATTTTGCCTGTCGATTCTTCGCGGCCGCGGCGGATATTCGTCATGTGCGGAATGCGGATGTAATTTTTCGCCAGGCACAGACACTTGAAGCAAAAAGTCACGTCCTCGGCGTATCTCATCTGCGGGAAAAAAATTTCGTTGTCGAGCAAAAATTTTCGGCGATAAAATTTTCCCCACGGCAAGATAAAAAATTTTCCGTCGATGTCGCGGCGGATTCTTTCGGCCAAATCATCACTTTCGGGCGTCGGAGCCTCAACCAAATTTTCAATCGAATCACACAGCACGACCTTCAAATTTTTTCCGCGCAAATTTTTTTCCGTGACGAAATATCTTTCCGCGCAAACGACGTCGGCCTGATAAAATTCCGCGATGTCGAAAAAATTTTTCAGGGCGTCGGGCAAAATCATATCGTCGTTGTCGATGAAGGTCACGTACTTTGCGGAAGAATTTTTCAGCCCGATGTTCCTGGGCACGCCCGCGCCGCCCGAATTTTTTTCCGTGATGAAAATTTTCAAGCGACCTTTAAAGTGCGGCAAAAGTTTTTTCACCTCGGCAACGGAATTGTCCGTCGAGCAGTCGTCCACGACGAGGACTTCGTAATCGTCGAACTTGGAGGCCAGCACGCTGATCAAACACTCGCGGATAAATTTTTCGGCGTTGAAAAGCGGAATGATCACAGAAATTTTCGGCTCGCTCATAAAATTTTTCCTCCCAAAAAAAAAATTCTGCCCACCGTCGATGAGCAGCGTCCGTTATCTTCTTTCGAGTTGTCGCCTGGTTAATTTTTGAACCAATTCGATTGCGTTTTGCCCCAAACCCGTCTCGCGCGAAATATTTTCGATGGACATGCCCGACAAAAGCATTTCTTTGATTATGGCCGAGTTTGTCGTTTCCAATTTCAAGTCGCGGCGTTCGGGGAGAATTTTGGATTTTTCGCTCGGCTTGGTTGAGCTGCTCTCTTCGGCCGCGCGGATTGCTTCGAGTGCCGCCTTGCGAACGTCGCGCGTTGTCCGTGAAGTTCGCCGTTTTTTTTGCAACGATTGCGCTTGCGTGCCGTCCGTTTCCCGCGAAGAATTTTTTGCCATCTGCGCGGAGGCTTCCGTCAATTTTTTTCGTGTCGCTTCGATTTTGACGGGATCTGCCTCGACGACCGCGACCGGCTGTTTGTTTTCCGGCGAGAGCACGACGGATTTTCTGGGCGGCGGCGGAACTTTTTCTTTGGGCGGCTCGGCGATTGTCTCTTCCAAAATTTTGTCGAAATCTTTTTTGTCGGCTTCGGGTTTTGGCGCGGGTTGCACCGAACGAAGAATTTGCGGCATGGTTATCGGGCCGAGCGGATTTATCGGTTCGGGCGGCGGCGTCGTGACCTGCGCGGGCGGCGAATTTTTTATCGGCGGCGAATTTCTTTGGACGATTGGCGGCGGCGATATCGGCGGTGCGGGCGTCATAATCGGCGGCGACATCTGCGGGAGAGGCAGCGGTTGAGGCAGCGGCGTGGAGATTGCCAAATTTAATTTTCGTTCGACGGCGTCCATCTTCCGTTGCATGGTGTCGACTTCTTCGCCCGCGTCGTCCAATCTGGCCAGCAAGTCTCGAATTTCGCCGGACTGTCCTTCGCTTTTCTTGAGCAATTTTTTCAGCTCGGTGACGCGCCCTTCAAGTTGCGTTCGGTTGCGTTCGGATTCGTCCAAAACATTTTCAAGGTGCGTGACATGATTTTCCATTCGCCCGATAATTTCGTTGGCCGTGCGTTCCAGTTCCTGCTTGAGCTTGCCCGTCGAATCTTCAACTTCTCTGCGCTCCAAAGCATCTTGGTTGCGTTTGTGCGTGTTCGACCAGGCCACGAAGACAATCCCCGCGCCGATGACAATCAGCAGCAACATTATTTCCGTAATCATAATTTTACAGCGAGATATCGAGGAAGTGACCGCGCCTGGGATCGACGGCAAAAACATCTTCGTCGTCTTCAAAATCCGGAAGCGGTCGCCTCTGGCTGCGATAATAATGACCGCCGCGTCGTTCTCTGCGGTCGGGGTCGTCGGTTATCGAGCGTCCTTCAGCCTCTTCTTTGTCGCGAACCTGTTTTTGTTTGAGTTGAGCGTCTTCTTTCTCGCGCACGGTCTGAAAAGCATTTTGCAATGCCGAGGCGTTGTTCATGTCGTGCTGAACTTGAGACGCGTTGTTTGCGTTCGCGTAAGTCATTTGAACTCCAACCGGTGCAAGTTCCATTTTCTTTCCCTCCAATCAATAAGTTCCGACTTCAACCTCGCCTTCCGCGGTGAGAGCAATGCTACAGTGTTTGTATTCCGTTTGAATGCTTTTCAAGACGTTGTTGACGGAGAGGCGCACGCCGGGATAAATCGTGCCGCTCACTCGAATTTTTCCGTTTTTCATGTTCTGAAGTTGCGTTTCGATTTCCAAAATTCTTTTCTCGTCGCGTTTGATTTGCCCGGCCAGAGGAAATTGCGAACGAGTCAGCGCGTTGATCGATTCGACGCGGCTCTTGGGAAGTTTGTTGACGTCGATTTTCGAGAGAGTGTTGAGCGTCTGCATGATGTGCGTCAATTTCTTTTTGGATTCTTTGTAAGATTTTCTCAACGCCTGATATTCTTTTTGCAAATTCGGGTCGACGCCGACGGAAACTTTCGTGACGACAAACGACGAGTTGCCGATGATTTTTACGCTGACCATTTCGCCGGCCACCGCGTGCCCGCCGGTTATCTGTCCGTGCTTGTCCTCCATGATCAAACGTTTGCCCGCGCGAATTTGCGAGTGCAGGGCGATATCGGCGATGAAGACGTCGTTGCCCGCTTCAATCAGTGCGTTTTCGGCAAAGGCAGTTCGCACGTCGTGTTCGGCGAAAACTTTTGCTCTGTCCGCGCCCGTGATTCCGCCGCTGATGTAAACGTTTCGGCCGGTGACTTGTGCTCCGTTGACCGAGCCTTTGATTTCGATGTCGCCCGTCGCTTTGACGGAAAAACCTTGCTCGATGTCGCCTTTGATTTGGACGGTGCCGTCGAAGTCGATATCGCCCGTTTGAACGCCGACGCCGCCTTTAATTTCCAGCCGCGGGTCGACACTGATTCTGGCTCCTTTGTCGACGATTTGGCCGTTGACTGTGGCAATCAATCTGTGTTCGCCGACGACTTTAGTATTTTTTCCTTCGGGCATGGGGCAAGGTCTGCCGTTTTGCGCGGGGACGGGTTCGCCCAAAATATTTTTGCCGGGCGTGCCTTTCGTCTGCGGAATTCGTATCGCCAGCGTCTGATTCTCTTTGACGAGCACGAACAGATTTAAATCTTTGTAATCGGCCTTGCCGTTCTCGTCGATGATCGGTTTGCCTTGGACGCCCAAATCAAATTTTCTGTCGATGTAAGCGTTTTCGCCGGGAACAGGCGGGAGACCTTCGGCCGCCACGAACGGAGTCAAACTTCTGATTCCGTTGTCAATCGAATCCTCGTTTATGCCGTAAACGACGCCCGCTTCAGATAAGGCCGCCATAACCATATCTTTCGTCGGGAGGCGTGCACCGTCGCGCGTGTCATAGCGGATTGTGGCCTTCATCCTGTCGCGGGTCATCTCCACGATGATTCGGGCATAGGGTTCTTCTTCCTCGTTGCCGGCGAAAACTTCATCACCGACTGCAGCTTTCAAAGCCTCTTCGGAAATTTGCACGGGCTCGGCGATTTTTTGCGGGCGACCGTTTGCCTCGCGCATCGTCCGCGAAAGAGTTCCCACATCATAATCTAAAATTTTGCAGTCGCGCAAGATTTGGCGCATGTCGGACAGCTCAAAAAGACGTTCGCCGTCCACGTTGGGATAAACCGTAAAATAAACGCCGTCCGATCTGAATTCGTATTTGTAACCGGAGGCAGGGCCGCCCAAGATAAGATTTTCGCTCATCCCGCGTCCTCCTTTCCTAAATCAAATCTTCTTTGCTTTGCGCCAAAAAGCCGCGCATTCTGAATATCGCCTTCGTGTGCAGCTGAGAGATTCGCGCCTCTGTCAGGTGCAAAACCATGCTGATTTCTTTTAGCGTCATTTCCTCGTAATAGTACAGCGACACGACGATTCGTTCGCGTTCGGGCAGACGCTCGATTGCTTTGGCCAAAGTTTCTTTCAACTCGAAATTTTCCGTCGAATGCGCGGGGTTCGTGTCGGCCGTTTCTGCCGCGTCGGATTTGAGATAATCTTCCAGCGGGATGACCGTCGCCGAGTTGCACTGATTGATCAAAACTTGAAGTTCGTCGACAGAAATTTCCAGCGCGGCGGCCAGCTCCTCTTCCGTTGCCGAACGCCCAAGCTCATTTTCCAGGCGGCAAACCGTCTGCTCGTATTTGCGAATTTTTTGGCGCGTGGAAACGGGCACCCAGTCCTTCGAGCGCAAATAATCGATCATCGCGCCGCGAATCCTCACGCCCGCGTAAGTTTCAAATTTTATATTCCGCGTGATGTCGAAACGGTCAATCGCGTCGAGCAGTCCGAAAAAGCCGCTGGAGAGCAGGTCGTCTTTGTCCAGGTGTTGCGGCAAAGAGACCGCCAACCGCCCGCAAACAATTTTGACGAGCGGCAAATAATTTTCGGCGATTTCGTTGCGCAACTCCACGGTCTTTGTCTCGCGATACTTGAGCCACAACGCCGTCATGTCTTTTTCCACAGTCGATTCACCGTCCCTTGCGCCGCTTTAAAAATTTATTGCTGATTTGAAAAGTTTGCGAAGTTCATCGGGCGGAAAGAAGAATTTTCTTCGGCGGGCGAAGGCGCGGGTTCTTCGTACTCTTGAAGATATTCCGCGCGGTTGAAATTTTCTTGCGTTTCTTCCAAGGCCGCCTCGTCGATGAAATTTTCCAGCTCGCGTTTGGTTTTGAAGATGGCGTATTCTTCGCAGCTCATCAAAAAAATAAAACACGTCAAGCTTGTAAAAGAAAAGGCTGAAAAAGTTCGCGACGCCACCGTTTCCCCGCGCACGAAATCGCTTGTCAGCCCCGAAATAAGTACGATAAAAAATGAGACCATGCCGACCGCCAGTGAGATTAAAATTCTTTTGATTGGCATGACGCTTTCCAGCCAGCCGTAAAATCCTGTCACAGTTTTCACCACCTCGGCGGCAGATTAGGGAAAAGATTTTTCTAATCCCTAATCAGTGCTGCGTGTCCTTCAGATATTTTTTTCACCGCGGTCGATGGTTTTGACTTTGTATGAGCCGGTCGCCAAATCGATTGAAACTGTTCGGCCGTAGTTGCCGCCCGTGTCCTCGGCGATGATTTTGATTCCGTTGCGCCGCAGGATTTGTTTGCAAGTTTCCGCGTTTCTGTTTCCGACTTTCATGATGTCGCTTGCGTTGGAGAAGGCGAACATTTGCGCGCCGCCGGCCAATTTGGCAACGAGCCTGGCTTTTGTCGCGCCCAGAGAAACCACGTCGTTGATCATCAGCGGGATACCCGTGTCTGCGAATTTTGCGGGATTGTCGCTGGCTCTTGCCTGTTTGCTGTCGGGCAACATGATATGCAAAAGGCCGCCGACTTTTTTTACCGGGTCGTAAAGTGAAACGCCGATGCATGAACCCAAACCGTAGCTAATGAGAGTCGACGGAGAGCGACCGACCTTGTAATCAGCCATTCCGACTTTGATAAGGTCTGCCATAATTATTCAACTCCCACTGCCTTGACAATAGTGCCCAGCGAACCGGGATCGGGAACAAGGAAGAAATGTCCGTTGATGCTGTCGTCTTCTGCCAAAAATTTCGTTTCGATGACCATTGCGCGATCGCCCATTTGTCCCAGCTGAAGGAGCACGATATTTAAGATTGCCCCTGCCATGTCCATTGCCAAAGACGGGATTGACGGCAACATGGAAATGTTCGTGAAGTGTGAGAACGCTCCCAGATATGAGCCCGAAAGGATATTGCCGACTTCCTTTATTGCCGAGATACTCATCTCGTCGAGCTCTTGCGTGGTGCCGTGCGGTCTGCCCATCAAATCATCGGCCAGGAAGAAAGCATTTTCTTTGGGCATAAGGAAGAGGATTGAACCGGGAGCTTTGCCGTAGACGCGAAGGAAGACCGCGACAATCAAAGTGTCCGGGCCGCCCACCAGTTCGGGGACGTCTTCAATCGGGATAATCGAAACTTTCGGGACGTTCATGTCGATTTTTTTGTTGACGATTTGCGAAAGAGCCGTAGCAGAATTGCCCGCGCCGACGTTTCCGATTTCCCGCATGGCGTCGAGCTGATTCGGTGTCAAATCAAATTCATCAGTCATCTAAATCATCTCCATATTTAAAATTTATCAATTCAAAGCGACAATCTCTTCCAGGTTGAGCATGGTGACGAGCCGCCCGTCGATGTTGCCGATTCCGCTCAAAAATTTTTCCATTGCCCGATCGCTGACGGTTTTTTTCGGGTCGACGAGTTTGGTGCGGATAGTCAAAACTTCGGTGACGGCGTCAACGAGCATTCCTACTTGCAGGTCGCCCACGATTACCGTGACGATTCTGGTCGTGGCGGAGTAGGGCGTCTCTTCGATTCCGAGTCTTTTTTTCAAATCGATGACGGGCATGACCGAGCCGCGCTGATTGATGACGCCTTTTATAAAACTTGCAGAGAACGGAACGCGGGTTATGTCCACCAGGTTGTGAATTTCTTGCACGTGGAAAATATTCACGCCGTATTCTTCGTCGCGCAACTTGAACGCCACAACCTGCATTGCGGTAACTTCTTCTTCGTCTTCAATCGGGGCGGGTTTGTTCGCCACGGAGTCTTTAGCCATAAAAGTTCACCTCTCTAAAATTTTCAGTTGAGCATTGTTGCCACGTCGAGAATCAACGCAACCTTGCCGTCGCCCAGAACCGTCGCGCCCGAGAACATCTTCAAGCCCATGAACAGATTGCCCAGCGTCTTTATAACAATTTCTTGCTGGCCGATTAATTTATCCACGACCATTCCGGCCTTGGAGTCGCCCGCGTGCACCACCACGACGAAAAGTTCTTTTGTGTCTTTGACGTGCGGAACCATGAGCGATTCTTCCATGCGGATAATCGGGATGATTTCGCCGCGCAGGACGATGACCTCGTTGTTTTGGACGGTGCTGATGTCGGAAGGCTGAATGCTCAAGGTTGAGTCGATTGACGCGAGCGGGATTGCGTAAATTTCATTTTGAACTTGAACGAGCATCGCCTGGATAATCGCCAACGTCAGAGGCAATTTGATTTTGAAAATGGATCCTTCGTTGACGCGGGTCTCGACGTCGACTTGTCCGCTGAGAGATTCGATTTTGCTTTTTACGACGTCCATACCGACGCCGCGGCCGGAAATGTCGCTGATTTTTTCGGCGGTGGAAAAGCCGGGCAGAAAAATGATTCTCACGGCGTCCGCGTCAGGCATCGCGTCGACTTCTTCTTGAGAGAAAAGACCTTTCTCCACGGCTTTGCGGCGGATGATGTCCGGGTCGATACCTTTGCCGTCGTCGGTGACCATGATGACGACGTTGTTGCCTTCGTGGCGGGCGATAAGTCCGACTTCACCGATACGCGGTTTGCCTTTTGCTTCGCGTTCGTCAGGCATTTCGATTCCGTGATCGAGAGAGTTTCGGAGCAAGTGCATAATCGGGTCGCCGATCTCGTCGATGACTGTGCGGTCGAGTTCGGTGTCTTCGCCCTCGATAGTCAAATTAATTTCCTTGTTGAGTTCTTTGGTGACGTCGCGAACCATGCGCGGGAAACGGTTGAAAACTTGGCTGACGGGAACCATGCGGACTTTCATGACGATATTTTGAAGATCGGTCGTCACTCTGTCCATTTGCTCCAAAGTTTCCGTGAGCTCGGAAAGTCTGTGCGTTTGCCCGATTTGTTCGAGGCGAACTTTATTTATGACCAACTCGCCCATCAAGTTCATGAGCGTGTCGAGTTTTTCAATGTCGACGCGGACGGATTGCCCGGCATGACTTTTCTTTTGCGCCGCCGCATTTGCTTGCGCCGATTGTTGACCGCCGCCCGAAGATTTATTCGCGGGCGCGGAGGGTTTTGGCGCGGGGGCAGGGGCGGGAGTTGTCGCGGCTGAAGTGGAGGCAGATTTTTGTTCGACGACGGGCGCGGGGGCAGGTGTCGGAGCGGGCGCAGGGGCTGAGCTGCCTCCGAATTTTATAATCTGCGTTTCCGCCGTTTCGATTTCCGAAATGCCAATGACCGCGTCGTGAATCTGTTCTTCCTCGGCGCCGGTTATCAAGATGACTTCAAAGGAACGCTCGAAAGCTTCCTGCTCCAACTCTTCGGCGGGCGGGATTGTCCGAATCACTTCGCCGAGTTCTTCCAGCGCGTTCATGACCATGTACGACCGCGCGGATTTCAGCAGGCAGGATTCGCTCAGCGTGACTTTGAGGTAAATGCCGTGCATGCCGGTCTTTTCCGCCTCGGTGATGATATTTTTTTCCGTGTCCGACAATTCGACGGGAACACCTTCAGCGACTGCGGCGGATGCTTCGACGGCGGGGGCACTGTCGGCGGCGGGCGCAGGTTTGGAAGTTTCCGCGGCGGGAGCGGCTGCTGCTTTTTCTCCGCGCATTATCGACGACAACTTCGCAACCAAATCCGAAACGTCAATGAGGTCTTCGGGGTCGCCGTTCGCCACGTTGTCAATCATTTGCTCCAACGAATCAATACACTTGAACAGCGTGTCGATTATGTCGCCTGTCACTGCCAGCTGCTCTTTGCGCAACATGTCGAGCACGTCTTCCATCTCGTGTGTCAGCTCGGCGATTTTGTTGTAGCCCATGGTAGCCGACATACCTTTGAGGGTGTGCGCGTTGCGAAAAATTTCATTGAGAATTGATAAATCTTCAGCGTTGTCCTCCAAGCCGAGCAAGCCGTCGTTGAGCGATTGCAAATGTTCATGCGACTCGTCGAGAAACATATCCATGTATTGATTAGTTTCCATTTAAACTCCTCCTGTTTTTTTTCGGTCGAATAGCCGCCTATCTTCTCACTGCTTCGACGATAGCCTCGGCAATTTTGTTCAAAGGTTTAATTTCGTCGGCGAGCCCTGCGTCCACCACGGCTTTTGGCATTCCGTAAACGACGCAACTGTTTTCGTCTTGCGCGATAGACCAGCCGCCCGTCGCTTTAACTTTTTTCATGCCTTCGCAACCGTCCGAGCCCATGCCTGTCATAATCACGCTGATTAAATCTCTGCCGAACTGCGCGGCCGATTCAAACATGTAATTGACGGTCGGGCGAAGATTTCCGACGCGAGGCTCTTGGCTCAAAGCGATTTTACGTTCGCCGCCGCCCGCAGGCACAATCCGCAAATGATAATCGCCGGGCGCGATGTAAACTTGACCGGGGCGGATAATTTCGTCGTGCTCGGCCTCTTTGACTTTTATTTCGCTGATCGAGTTCAACCTTTCCGCCAAAGATTTTGTGAAGCCAGCGGGCATATGCTGAACGACGACGACGCCGCAAGGAAGATTCCCCGGCAGGCGCGTGATGACCGCTTGCAAAGCTTGGGGGCCGCCCGTGGACGTTCCGATCGCCACGATTTTTTTGCCCGTGCCGGGAATAATTTTTTTGACGGGAGCGGCTGCGGGTGTGCGAGTGATCGTCGGCCTTTGTCCGAGGACGAGCCCCGTCCTGCGTTTGACTTCGACGCGTCTGGTCGTCGGCTCAACAGGTCGCGGCGTATAGACGA
The DNA here is from genome assembly GCA_946536925.1 of uncultured Selenomonadales bacterium. GTDB lineage: Bacteria > Bacillota > Negativicutes > Selenomonadales > Selenomonadaceae > Quinella. Next base: position 19,615 of record CAMNFC010000033.1, read on the forward strand.
GCGGCTTGCTTGCTGCGAAATTTTTTCTCGCGTGAGTTTTGGCTGCCAGCCTGCACTTCATCAAAATTTCGTCTTTAATCGTGTCGATTTTTGAAATGGCACCGCCCGCCTTGCTGACAAAATCCACCGCACCCAAAGCCAGAGCTCGAATCGTTTCGTTGGTTCCTTTTTGCGTGGTGGAGCTGACCATGACGACCGGCAACGGGCACTGCTCCATGATGACCG
>CAMNFC010000034.1 GCA_946536925.1 uncultured Selenomonadales bacterium
CCGGTTTTATTCTTTTAGCCATGATTATTGATTCTTTAGTGTGAACACACCCTAAAAAAAACGTCTGGAGGCGGTCAAATGCTCGTAATCGATAAATTTTTCTCCGATTCTGCTCACAAATCAACGATTTTCTCGCCCGCGCAGATTAATTTCCTCGAAAACACCGCTTACACCAAAATTGTCCGCGGAAAACCAAAATTTTTTATCAAATGTCAAGTTCGAGCCAAAGAAATTCAACTCACGCCAGAAGAAGCCGTTAGACAAATGTTTATTCGCAAACTCGTCGACGATTACGGCTATTCAACCGCTCAAATGGCTGTCGAACATCAAATTCACTTCGGACGAGAGATCAAACGCGCAGATATCGTAATTTTTGAAAATAATCGCCCTAACGTCGAATATATCATCGTCGAAGTCAAAAAACCAAAGCTCAAGGACGGAAAAGAGCAATTAAAATCATATTGCAACGCAACCGGCGCGACTATGGGCATTTGGTCGAACGGCGAAAAAATTTCTTTCTATCACCGCAAAGATTCCAATTATTTTGAAGATATCCCCGATATTCCCCGCGCAGGCCAAAAATTAAAGGATATTCTCCGCGAACGCCGCACGATTGAAAATTTAATCGCCGAAGACAAACTTTTGCGCGAAAATAAGACTCTGGCCGACCTTATCCGCGAACTTGAGGACGAAGTGCTTGCAAATGCCGGCGTCGACGTGTTTGAAGAGGTTTTTAAGCTCATTTACACAAAACTTTTCGACGAAATGCTCGGCGGACGCGATAAACAGCGAATTTTGGAGTTTTGGAACTACGGAGAGACCGATTCCGAACTAAAAGACACGATTCAAAAACTTTTCGACCTCGCAAAAGAAAAATGGCCTGGAGTTTTCGCTGACGACGATAAAATTAAGCTAACGCCGTCACACCTGGCCATTTGCGTTTCGTCGCTGCAAAATGTCAAACTTTTTAACTCAAATCTCGATATTATCGACGATGCTTTTGAATATTTGATGAGCAAGTCGCAAAAAGGCGAGAAAGGACAATTTTTTACGCCGCGCTACGTGATTGATATGTGTGTTCGCATGCTCAACCCGAAAATTTCCGAAAAAATGATTGATACGGCTGCCGGCTCGTGCGGATTCCCAGTTCACACGACTTTTTACGTCTGGGAAAAAATTTTGGCTGAAAAAGGAATTCCGCAAAGTCATCTCTTCAGTTTGGAACGAAAACCGCCCGAATGTGAAGATTTCGTCGGAAAAAACATTTTTGCGATTGATTTCGACGAAAAAACCGTGCGCGTGGCTCGAACGCTGAATTTAATCGCCGGAGACGGGAAAACCAACGTTTTGCACCTCAATACGCTCGATTATGAACGCTGGGACGAAATTATCGACGAAGATTGGCTCGATATTTACAACGACGGCTGGAAAGGCTTGCGAAAACTCCGCGCAGAAAGAAATAATAACTCAAAATTCAATTTTGATATCGTTATGGCCAATCCGCCGTTCGCAGGAGACATAAAAGAGAGCAGAATCATTGCAAAATACGAGTTGGGCAAGAATTCTCGCGGAAAATATCAGTCAAAAGTCGGCCGCGACATACTTTTTATTGAACGCAACCTTAATTTCCTGAAATCGGGCGGTCGAATGGCGATTATTTTGCCTCAAGGCCGTTTTAACAACTCAAGCGACAAATATATCCGAGATTTTATCGCCGAACGCTGCAGAATCCTTGCCGTCGTCGGTTTGCACGGAAATGTTTTCAAACCGCACACCGGAACCAAGACCAGCGTGCTTTTTGTGCAAAAATGGGACGAAAAACTTTGTCCGCGCCGCGATGACTACCCGATTTTCTTTGCGACCATGCGTGAGCCTTCAAAAGACAATTCCGGCGAGAAAATTTTGGAAACTGTCAACGGAAAACTTCTTCGCGACGATCATCATCACACAATCGTGCGCCACGATCTCTTTAATCACGACGGAAAGACCCGCGACGGCATCGCCGAGGCTTTTATCGAGTTCGCCAAGCGTGAAAACTTAAGTTTTTTTGATCAAAGCTCCTTCGACGCCGAAAAATACAAAATTTTGTCGGAGGAGCTCGAATTTACAGAGATTTTCTTGTCAATCTGCGCGGCGAACAAAGATTTTCGCGTTGACAGCGAGTATTTCTTAAAAAAATATCTTCATGATGAATTAAACGTCTCAAAATTTAAAAACATGATGATTTATGAGTTAGCTTTGGTCTCAGATGGACAGCACGGCTATCACGAAGTCGATAACAATTCAAATATTCACATGCTAACGGCAAAAAATGCTAAAAATTGGTTTGCAGACATTGACGGTGCTGAAACTGTAGCAAAATGGGTGGACTATAACAATAAACGTTCTTCATTGAAAGAAAATGACATTATTATCAGCACACGAGGGACAGTTGGCTGTTGCGCATTAGTTTTTGAAAAAATTTTGCCTGCGAATCTCGACCAAGACGTTGCAAGGGTAAAACTTGAATGCAATTTAATTTGCTCGGAATACTTGTTGGCTTATTTGAATTCAAAATTTGGTCAAGATTGGATGCAACGCAATAAAACTGGCATGGTTCAGCAAGGTTTATCGTTGGAAAAGATACGAAATATGCCAATTCCGATTCTATCGAAAGATTTTCAGGCAAAAATAAAAGAAATCGTTCAATCTGCGTTCAATTTGAGTGAGCGAGCCGACGAAAACTATCACGCGGCGGAAAAAATGTTGTCAGAGGCCTTGAACTTGGAAAATTTTAATCCGAGCAGCGAAAACGTCGCGATAAAACATTTCAGCGCGTCATTTGCAGTCAGCGGCCGCCTCGACGCAGAATTTTATCAGCCAAAATACGACGACATAGAAAAAAAGCTTGAAAACTTGTCCTGCGGGCGATATTTGAAAGATTTTTTCAAACTCGTCAAAACTTCGTGCGACCGACGCGAAATTTTTTATAATTACGTTGAGATTGGCGACGTGAACGTTTCAAACGGCGTTGCAGTATCAAATCAAGTCGCGACAGATGAATTACCCGACAATGCAAAGATAATGACGGCGGCCGGCGACGTTTTAGTTTCAAAAGTTCGCCCGAATCGCGGAGCGGTTGCGATTTTGCGCGGAAATAATTTGCTCGTTAGCGGAGCGTTCGCAGTTTTACGTTCGAGCGGAAAATTTTCCGTGGAAGTCCTGCAAGTTTTGCTTCGGACGAAAATTTATCGCGAATTAATGTTAAAATACAATGTCGGCACGTCATATCCCGTAATCAAAGATGAAAACGTTTTAAATTTGCCGTTGCCGTTCGTTTCGGCTGATTTGCAAGAAAAAATCGCAGCGCAGGTGTCAGAATCATTCAGATTGCGCGGAGAATCGGAAAAATTATTATTGCGAGCGAAAAAATCGGTCGAAATTGCGATTGAACGCGGCGAAGAAGTCGCGCTGAAGTTTTTGGAGGCTTAAAAAATATTTTCCTGCCGAAAGGCGGGATTTTTTTTGATAAAATCGTCGCGAGGTGTTAAACTTTAAAAAATTTGCGGAGGTGAAGACTTGAACGAAAAAAATTTGACGCCGATGATGGAACAGTACCAAAAAGTTAAATCTCAGCACCCCGAAGAGCTTTTATTCTTCCGATTGGGCGATTTTTTCGAGATGTTCGACGCAGATGCGCTGATTGCCTCGCGAGAACTGGGTTTGACGCTGACTCATCGGCAAAAAGTTCCGATGTGCGGCGTTCCGGCTCACGCGGTGGAAAATTATTTGCAAAAACTCGTTTCAAAAGGATTTCGCGTGGCTCTGGTCGACCAAATCGGCGATCCGAAGGCAAAAGGTTTGACCGAACGCGCTTTGACGAAAATTGTGACGCCGGGGACGATTTTGACGGAAGATTCGCTGTCTAGGAGCGGAAACAATTATCTTGCGCTGATTTTGGCGGATAATGACGAAATTTCTTTGGCGGGCGCGGATATTTCGACGGGAGAAATTTTTTTCGCGCTCTACGACGGAAATTCTCGCGAGCAAAACCTTTTTGACGAACTTTATCGACTTTCGCCGCACGAAATCTTGATTCCCGACGATTTGAGCTTTTTTAAGCGGCTGAAAAGTTTTGTCGACCTGAAATTGGAAAATTACTCGTTCACGACGATTGACGCTGAAAAAAATCCCGAAAAAAATTTTTTGGCCGAACATTTCGCAGAAAACGAATTGCCGGCCTCTGAATTGGCGGCTTCTGCCGTGGAAAATCTTTTGCGTTACATTCACGCGACGGTTCGCACGGATTTGAAGCATATTTCCAAACTTTTGCGGCTGGACATGAGCAATCGGCTGATTTTGGACGCGACGGCCTTAAAAAATCTCGAAATCGTGAAAAATTTGCGTGACGGCTCGAAAAAGGACACTTTGTTTGAGATTTTGGACTTCACGAAGACCGCGCCCGGCAATCGGCTGCTTCGACGTTGGTTGGAAAGCCCGCTGGTCGATATCGCGGCGATTAATCGAAGATTGGACGCCGTGGAGGAACTTTTTAAAAATTTCACGACGCGGAGAAGTTTGCGGGAGATTTTGCGCGACATTCACGATTTTGAACGGCTGATGACGAAAATTGAGGTCGGATCGGCCAACGCACGTGACTTAATCGCGCTGAAAATTTCCATGCGAGCGATTCCTAAGGTTTTTGACGTGTTGAGCGGCATGAAAAGCGATATTTTGTCTGCTTGCCGCGACGGATTGGGTGATTTTTCGTCCGAAGCGCAATTAATCGACGAGGCAATCAGCGAAAACGCATCACCTTCCGTTCGCGACGGCGGAATCATCAATTCGGGCTACAATGAGGAGCTTGACGAGCTCAGGCGCATTTCGATTGACAGTCGCGCGTTTTTACAGCAGTTTGAGGAGCGTGAACGGGCTAAAACGGGCATTCGAGCGTTAAAAGTCGGATATAATCGCATTTTTGGCTACTATATCGAAGTTCGACACAGCGGCGCGAGCAAAATTCCCGCGAATTACATCAGAAAGCAGACTTTGGTCAACGCGGAGAGATATATCACGCCCGAATTGAAAGATTTTGAGACAAAAATCCTCGGAGCGCAGGAAAGAATCGTAAATCTTGAATATAATCTTTTCTGCGAGGTTCGCGACCGAATAAAAACTCGTTTGACGCAAATTCAGGACACTGCGAGGCGAATTGCGCTGATTGACGTGATTGCGAGCATGTCAGAGGCCGCGCAGATTAACAATTACGTGCGTCCGGACTTGAATATCGACGGAAAAATTGAAATTCGCGACGGAAGACACCCTTTGGTTGAAAAAATTTTGACTGGCGGGCTTTTCGTCCCGAATGACACGAATTTAAGCCAAAATCGCGCGATGATGATTATTACGGGGCCGAATATGGCGGGAAAGTCGACTTACATGCGTCAAGTCGCGCTTTTGACGTTGATGACGCAAGCGGGCAGTTTTATTCCCGTTTCGAGCGCGAATATTTGTCCCGTCGACAGAATTTTTACGAGAATTGGGGCGAGCGACGATTTGGCGGGCGGACAATCGACTTTTATGGTCGAAATGAACGAAGTTGCGCAAATTTTGAAGTACGCCACGGAAAAAAGTTTGATTATCCTTGATGAAGTCGGCCGCGGGACGTCAACTTTCGACGGAATGAGCATTGCGCGCGCGGTGATTGAGTATATCGACAAAAAAATCCGTGCGAAGACACTTTTTGCCACGCACTACCACGAACTGACGGATTTGGCGGAAAATTCTTCGCGGATTGAGAATTTTTCTGTTGCGGTGAGGGAACGAGGCAGTGAAATTATTTTTTTGCGTCGAATTAAGCCGGGCGGCGCGGATAAATCGTATGGAATTCAAGTTGCGAAGCTTGCAGGCCTTCCAAAGTCCGTTATGCGTCGTGCGGAAGAAATTTTGTCGTCAATGGAGAAATCTGAGCCTGTTCGCCCCGTCGAAAACAAAAAAAATGCCGTCGCGCCCGATTTATTCGTCGCAAACAGCTTAAAAGATTTAATTTCGCTTGATATACCGAGCTTGACGCCGATTGAGGCAATGAGTAAACTTTACGAGTTACAAAAACGCATTAAGGAGAGCGGCTATGAACCGTCAAGAAGTTGAAGCTTAAAAAAATATTTTATATGGGAGTGATTCGTTTGATTGAAGAAAAAATTTTTGAGCGCGACGACAAAAATTATTTGCCCGTGTTCAAACGCTACAAAATTGTTTTGGAGCGCGGCGACGGAGTTTATCTTTACGACATCAACGGGAAAAAATATCTCGATTTCCTGGCGGGCATCGCCGTCAACGTTTTGGGTCACAATTATCCGCCGCTCGTCAAAAAAATTTCGGAGCAGGCCGCAAAAATCATCCACGTGAGCAATCTTTATTACACTCAGCCTCAGGCCGACGCCGCAGCCAAGCTCGTCAAACTCAGCGGGCTTGATCGTGCCTTCTTTGCGAATTCGGGCGCGGAAGCCAACGAGGGCGCAATCAAAATCGCCCGCAAGTTCGCAAAAAAATTTTCGCCCGAAAAAATTCAAATCATCACGGCGTGGGACAGTTTTCACGGACGGACGCTGGCAACTTTGACTGCGACGGGTCAACCGCACTATCAAGAAGGTTTGGAGCCTCTGCCCGCCGGATTCGATTACGTTCACTTCAACGACGCGGACGAACTCGCCGAAAAAATTTCCGATAAAACCTGCGCCGTCATGCTCGAACCGATTCAAGGCGAAGGCGGCGTTTATCCTCCGAAAAATGATTACCTCAAAAAAGTTCGCGACCTGTGCGACAAACACAACGCCCTTTTGATTTTCGACGAGATTCAATCGGGCATCGGTCGCAGCGGAAAATTTTTTGCTTACGAAAAATTCGGCGTCAAACCCGATATCGTCACGCTCGCGAAAGGTCTGGCGGGCGGCGTCCCCATCGGCGCGTTTTGTGTCACGGAGGAAGTCGCTCAAGCTTTCAAGCCCGGCGATCACGGCACGACTTTTGGCGGAAATCCTCTGGCCTGCGCGGCCGCAAACGTTGTGCTCGACACCGTCCCCGACGAAAAATTTTTGGCGCACGTCGAAGCGGTCGGAAAATATTTCAAAGAAAAATTGTTCGGTCTGCAAAAAAAATATCCCGAAAAAATTTTGGACGTTCGCGGCGAAGGTCTGATCCTTGGCGTCGAACTGAAAAAATCCGGCGCGGAAATCGTCAACGAGTGCTTGAAGCGCGGCGCGATTATCAACTGCACCGTCGGGAAAGTTTTGCGATTCATTCCGCCGCTCATCATCGAGCCCGCCCACGTCGACGAGCTGATAAAAATTTTGGACGAAGTTTTGGGAGAATAATTTTATGGTTGACAAAAATTTATTCCTGTATGACTTGGCGGTCGCAGCGATTTTGAAAAACGAGGCTCCTTACCTGAAAGAATGGTTGGATTATCATCTGGTGGCGGGCGTCGAACACTTTTATCTTTACGACAACGACAGCTCCGACAATGCAGCCGAGATTCTTCGTCCTTACGTTGCGGCGGGTCTCGTCGATTATTTTTCTGCGCCGGGCACAGCCATGCAGATGTTGGTTTATAACGACGCCGTAAAAAGATTTAAATTCTTCAGCCGATATATGGCCTTCATCGATTTGGACGAATTCATCTTCCCGAAAAGCAAATGGGGGGTATCTCTGAAGTCGTCGACGAAATTTTGTCGGCTGACGAAAACGCGGCGGCTCTCGCTGTCAACTGGCAACTCTTCGGCTCCAACGGCTACGAAAAGGCTGATTTGTCGCGCGGCGTGCTGGAAAGATTTACTCGTCGCGCACCGAGCGAAGACCAAATCAATCATTTCATGAAAATCATCGCCGACCCGCGCAAGATAAATTTTTTTTCAGACCATGCACTTTATAAATCTTCTTGCGCCCTTTCATCTCGTGAATGAAGATTTGAAACCGTTGCTGCCGAGTTGTTCTTCTCTGCAGGTGTCGGCAAAAAAAATCGTCGTGAATCATTACCACGTGAAATCCAATGAAGAATACACGAACACAAAAATGCGACGCGGTTGGCCGTGCAGTCCCGAAAATCCTTACACGCAAAAAGAATTTCATCGGCACGACCGCAACGAAGTTTTCGACGACGGGATTTTGAAATATCGTGCTGCCCGCGAAAAAAATTTTTCTCTCGAAGACGCGGAAAAAAATTTTATCGCGTGACCGAAGCTCTGATTGAAAATTTGTCGCACGCGGAAATTTCTTTGGAGGCGGCTCTGACTTGTCGGGCGTTGAGTTCTTTTCTTCGCGAAAAATTTCCGAGCGACGCTGACAGCTGGAAAATTTGCGAGGAAAAATCTCTCGACGCCATTTTAAAATCGTTCGCCAAAGTTTCCGACGCGGAGGCGCGGCTCTTAATCCGAGACTTGCCGAACTTGTTGCGCTTGCCGTATCTCGCCGCAAAAGAAATTCACCGGCGCGCTTTGAACATTATCGGGCAAATGATGAACTTCTCTCGGCAGATCATTCAGTGGAAAAATTTTGTCGAGCTGGATTATCTGCGGGATATTTTGAAACTCATTGGAGGTTGATATTTTGTTGAACGGAAAAGATTTGCTTTCGATTCACGATTTGAGCAGCGACGAGGTCGAAGAAATTTTGTATTCGGCCGCGCAACTCAAAGTCATGCAGAAGACCGGCATCGAGCACAAATTTTTGGCGGGAAAAACTTTGGGAATGATCTTTGAAAAATCTTCGACGCGCACGAGAGTTTCTTTTGAGGTCGGAATTTTTCAGCTCGGCGGCACGGGCTTGTTTTTGTCGAGCAAAGATTTGCAACTCGGCCGCGGCGAACCGATCAAAGACACGGCACGGGTTTTGGCCAGATATCTCGACGGAATTATGATTCGCACGTTCGAGCAGGAAAAAGTTGAGGAGCTGGCAAAATTCGCGGATATCCCCGTCATCAACGGCCTGACAGATTTATTGCACCCCTGCCAAGTTTTGACGGACTTGCTGACGATTCGAGAGCACAAAGGAAAAAATTTCCGCGCGCTGAAGATGGCTTACGTCGGCGACGGAAACAACATGACGAATTCTTATCTTTACGGCGCGGCGAAAGTCGGAATGACTTTGACTGTTGCCACGCCCGAAACTCACAGGCCGAACCAAAAAGTTTTCGAGAACGCGCTGGCCGATGCCGAAGAAACCGGAGCAAAACTTTCTTGGACGCAAGACCCGACGGAAGCCGTGGAAGACGCCGACATCGTGGCGACCGACACCTGGGCGAGCATGGGTCAAGAGGCCGAACACGATGCACGCAAAAAAATTTTCGCGCCGTACCAAGTCAACAAAAAACTTCTGCGCGGCGCGAGCAAAAATGTAATCGTCCTGCACTGCCTGCCGGCCTACCGCGGCGAAGAAATCACCGACGACGTTTTCGAGGACAACGCGCACGTCATCTTCGACGAGGCGGAAAATCGTCTTCACACGCAAAAAGCGATCATGGCTCTCACAATGGGCTGAACGTTCAAAAAAATTTAACTCCCCGTCATGTTGGCGAGGAGTTTTTTTTATTCAAAGCTCGACGAAATTTTTCAGGACTTGCAAGCCGACGTCGCCGCTTTTTTCGGGATGAAATTGCGTGGCGAAAATATTTTCAAACTCGACGGCCGCAGTGATTTTTTCGCCGTAATCGGTCGTGGCCGCGATGATTTTTTTGTCTTCGGACAAAGCGTGATAGCTGTGAACGAAATAAAAATACGGCGCGCCGCTCAAGCCCGCAAAAAGTTTTGATCCGCCGAACGTGACGCAGTTCCAGCCCATGTGCGGAATTTTCAAATCGCCGGCACGAATTTTTTTCACGCGCCCGCCAAAAATTTTCAGCCCGTCGACGCCCGACGATTCGTCGCTGCCCGCGAACAAAATCTGAAGTCCGACGCAAATGCCCAAAATTTTTTTACCGTTTGAAATTTCCTGCTTTAGCGCGGGGATCAAACCTGTGGCCGAAAGATTTTTCATGCAGTCGCCGAAGGCACCCACGCCCGGCAAAATAATTTTCTCGGCGCGTTTCAAGTCGTCAATCGAGCGGGAAATTTTCACGTCGCCGCCGACGAACGAAGCCGCCTTGGCCACGCTGTACAAATTTCCGACGCCGTAATCAATCAAAATAATCATTGCTTCACCTCAACGGATAAATTGTTCGATAGCTTTGTTTAACTTTTCAATCTCGGCGGTGTCGCCCGTCTTCACCGCGTCGACGATGCAGTGCTCGATGTGATCCTTCAAGATGATTCGACCGACAGCTTTAATCGCGGCGTCCACGGCCGACAGCTGAATCAAAACTTCCGAGCAGTCGCGGCCGTCCTCAATCATGCGTTTTGTCGATTCAAGATGACCGATGAGCCGCGCCATTCGATTTAAAACGGCTTTGGTTTGCGTGTGCGTGTGGCTGTGTCGAATTTTTGTTCCGTCTTCCAAAATGTGTTCGTGTTCGTGTTCGTGTTCGTGTTCGTGCATAATTTCCCTCCGAAAAAATTTTTTGAACGTTCAAGCGCGGCGATTGACTGAAAATTTTTAGCGTCAACCACACAGGATTCAACGTCACGTTGCCCGAAAATTTTTTTTGAAATTTTATTTTATGCGATTGACGGCGTCAAGGAAATTTGCTACAGTTTCGGCGAGGTGATCAGCATGGCCAAACCCAACATCGCGGGCAAGTTGAAAAATTTGGCGCGCGAACTCAAAGACGAAAATTCTCAAGGCGTGAAAAAATCCGTCGACCTCAAGCAGGTCGAATCTCGCAAAAAAGAATCGACCGACGGCTCCAAAGCTTCGGGACGCAAATCTTGAAACAAAAAAAGCGGTCTCAAAATTCCGAGGCCGCTTTTTGATTTTCTCACACGTTGAAGCGGAAGTAGGTGACGTCGCCGTCCTGCATGACGTAATCTTTTCCTTCCAGGCGAACGAGACCTTTGTCGCGGGCGGCAGTGACGGAGCCGAGCTTGATCAAGTCGTCGTAGTTGACAATTTCCGCGCGAATGAAACCGCGTTCGATGTCGCTGTGAATTTTTCCGGCGGCTTTGACTGCGGGCGTCCCTTTTTTAATCGTCCAGGCGCGGCACTCGTCGGGACCGGCCGTCAAAAAAGTCATCAGGCCAAGCAAATCGAACGCCGCGTGAATCAATCGGTCGAGACCCGAACTTTCCAGCCCCAAGTCCGCCAAAAATTCTTGAGCTTCGTCCGCGTCGAGTTCGGCGATTTCCGATTCAACTTTGGCGCAGATGACGACGACTTGAGCGTTTTCAATTTCGGCCAGCGCGCGAACTTTTTTGACGTAAGAATTTTCTTCGGCCAAATCATCTTCGGCGACGTTTGCGATATAAAGCGTGGGCTTGAGCGTCAAAAGATTTGCGTCGCGAATCAAAAAAAGTTCATCGTCCGTCAAGTTCAAATTTCGCGCGGGTTTTGCCTCGTCCAAAAAATTTTTCACGCGCTCCAAAATTTCCGTCTCAAGTTTGGCTTCCTTGCTGCCCGATTTCAAAAGTTTTGCGACCTTCGCGAGCCGTTTGTCGACAATTTCCAAATCCGCCAGACAAAGTTCCGTTTGAATCGTTTCGATGTCGCGCAAGGGATCAATCGTGTCGGCGACGTGCGAAATATTTTCGTCCTCGAAGCAGCGCACGACGTGAGCGATTGCGTCGACCTGCCTGATGTGTTCAAGAAATTTGTTGCCGAGACCTTCGCCCTTGGACGCACCTTTGACCAAACCGGCGATGTCGACGAAGCGGACGGAAGCGGGCGTCGTCTTCTTCGAGCTGTAAAGTTTCGTCAAAATTTCCAGGCGAGGATCGGGCACGGCCACGACTCCGACGTTTGGTTCAATCGTGCAGAACGGATAATTGGCGGCTTCCGCGCCCGCCTTCGTTATCGCATTAAAAAGCGTCGACTTGCCCACGTTCGGCAAACCGACGATACCGACTTCAAGACTGCTCATCAAATTTCCTCCAAAAAAATTTTTTTCAATCCAAGCCGAGCGAATTCCAAATATCATCCACGCGGACTTTGACTTCCGCAGACATTTCGATTTCGTCCGGCCATTCGCGGGCGTGACCTTCTTGCGGCCAAGTTTTCGTCGCGTCGATTCCGAGCTTCGCGCCCCATTTTGCATACGGCGAAGAATGATCCAAAACGTCGAGCGGCCCGTGAACAATTTCCAAATCGTGTTCGGCGTCGATGTTGTTGAAAACGCGCCAGGCCACGGAGCTCAAATCTTGAACGTCGACGTGCGAATCGACCACGACAATCATCTTGACGTTCATCATCTGACCGAGACCCCAAAGCGCGTGCATAACTTTTCGGGCGTGCATGGGGAAAGATTTTTTTATCGAGACGATAACGCAATCGTGGAAGACGCCTTCGAGCGGCATGTTGATATCGACGATTTCGGGCAAAAGCTGCTGCAGGAGCGGCAAAAAAATTCTCTCGGTCGCCTTGGCCATATAACAATCTTCCATGGGCGGCCTGCCCACGACGGTTGCAAAGTAAATCGGATTTTTCCTGTGAGTGATGCAAGTGACGTGGAAGACGGGATAATCATCAGCCAGCGAGTAGTAGCCCGTGTGATCTCCGAAAGGTCCTTCGCGGCGCAGCTCATCTGTCGAGACGTAACCTTCCAAAATAATTTCGGCGGTCGCGGGGACTTCCAAATCAACGGTCTTGCATTTGGTCAGCTCGACGGATTTTTTCCTGAGGAAGCCGGCAAAAACCATTTCGTCCACGTCGCGGGGAAGAGGAGCAGTCGCGGCGTATGTGACGACGGGATCGGTTCCGATTGCCACGGCCGCTTCGATTTTGTTCGCGCCCAAAGTTTTTGCGTCACGGAAATTTTCTGCGCCGTTCTTGTGAATGTGCCAGTGCATACCGGTCGTTCGCGCGTCATATTTTTGCAGGCGATACATCCCGACGTTGCGTTTGCCGGTCGCGGGATTTTTCGTGAAGACGAGCGGCAATGTAATGAAAGCCCCGCCGTCTTTTGGCCAGCACTTGAGGATCGGGATTTTGTCCAGCGACGGATTGACTTCGACGACTTCTTGGCACGGCGCGTTCCTGACGTACTTTGGAAAATTAATCGCCTTGTGCGCGGTGGAGACGATTGAAAAAATATTCGAGCGATTTTTGAACGACAGATACGGCAACTTCATTATCTCGCGGATGTCGTCGGCTGCCTCGTCCAATTTTTCCACGCCGAGCGCAAGAGCCATCCTCTCGTAACTTCCGAAAGCATTCATCAAAACGGGCATATCGTAGCCGCGAACATTTTCAAAGAGCAGCGCGACGTTGCGGCCGTCCTTGAACTTGGAGACGCGGTCGGTTATCTCGGTTATCTCAAGGTTGGCGTCGACGGGAAATTTTATCCGCTTGAGCAAATTTTTTTTCTCCAGCGCGTCGATGAATTCTCGCAAATCTTTATAAGCCAATTAATCCTCTCCTTCTTGCAACAGGCCGAGCACCGCGCCGTTATTTTGCTTGACAGCCTGAGCCAACATTGCCTGCGCGGACTGAGCCAACATGTGGTACTTGGTGTAGTTCGTCATTTCCTTAGCCATGTCCGCGTCGCGAATGATCGATTCGGTGTTTTGGGCGTTCTCGCTCATCGTCAAAACATTTGCGTCGGTGTGTTCCAATCGTTGGAGATACGCGCCAAGATGAGTCGCCTCGTTGAGCGTGTAATCGAGTGCTCCGTCCAAAACTCTGATTGCGATGTTTGCGTCCTCTTTTGTCTTGACGGAGATGTCGTCGACAACTTTGTTTTCCGCTTTTTTGAGGGTGGCGACCCACTCGCTTTGTTTGGTCGAGTTGTCGTTGAGTGCGTCGTAGCGGGCGATGTCACTTTCATTGATGAGGGAGCCGCCGTTGAAAAGTTGCCCCGTGCCCAGCGCGCTCGTTCGCAAGTCAGCGACGTAAAAATTTGTGTGCTGGTCGTTTTGCACGCCGTGATGAACCCAAAGCGGGCCGGTCGTCTTTTTCTTTTCCAAAGCTTCGAGCTCATCCATGTCTGGGTTGGGAATGATTCCGTTTCTGAATTGCATGGCCAGACTGTCTTTGGTGAACAAAACTTTTGAAGAGTCGTTCGGGTCGAGCCTGATTCTGAGTTTGTGCGTTGCGTCGAGCAAAAAATCGTCGGCAGTGCTCGTGAAGCCGGCAACTTGCGTGATTTGATTTCTGACGGCGGAGATGCCTTCAAAGACAGCCTGCGCCAAATCTTCGGCCGAGGTCACGTCCTTGACGCCGATAATAAATTCGCGCGCCATAGTATTTGTCGAGCTTGCGTTTGCGTTGTAAGTCGATTCGTCGACGGTTTTGTTTGCGTTGAAAAGAATATTTATGTATTGCTGGCAGCCGCCGCACAAAATGGAAAAGCCTTGTCCGTGCAAAGAGTCGAGCAACGGGCTGCCTTCCGTGTCCATAGCAGAAAAATCCACTTCGACAGAAAAATTACTTGCAGAGTCGTCAGTCTTGTTGAAACTTTTGTCCACTTGAAATATCCAGTTGGCAGGGTCGGCTTCAGTTGCGTTGCTGCTTTTGCTGAAATGTCTGTCTAAGTCTTCGACTGCAGCATAAGAAGCTTTGAAGGCGTCGACCAAATTTTTGACGGGAATCGCGCCCAAAGCCGGTCGATCATATCTTCCGTCGAGAAGAATTTTTCCGTTGTAGCGCGTGGCGTAAACCAGCTCGTTTATCGTGTCCATGCGCTGCTCAAATTCTTTTTGCAAAGTTTTGCGGTCTTCGTCGGTGTTGGAGTCGTTGGCCGAATCAACCGCCAATTCTTTCATCGAGCGCAAATTTTCGACGATCTGACTTACGCCGCGCTCGGCAGTTTTGAGCAAGGCCGAACCGTTTTGAACGTTTTGCGTGTTTTGATTGAGGGCGCGAATTTGCACGCGCATCCTCTCGGAGATGGCGTAGTCCGCGGAGTTGTCGCCCGCAGAATTTATTTTCATCCCGCTCGAAATTTTTGCAAGAGCCTTGCCGGCTTCGTTGGTGTGGCTGTTCACTTCGTTCAACGAAAACTGCGCGCTCGCATTGACCATCATAGCCATGAAATTCTACCTCCTTGTAAAGCTCACGAAAACTTCCGGTGCTACAAAAAAATTTATCGGCGCAAAATATATTTCACGATGAGGTAGCCGACTTCATAAAGCAAAACGACGGGAATCGCCACGGCAATTTGAGTGATGACATCGGGCGAGGTGACCAGCGCGCCGACCACGAACGAGAAGAAAAAAACATAGCGGCGATATTTCCCCAGAGTCTCGCTCGTCAAAATTCCAAGCTTGCCCAAGACGATGATAACCAGCGGCAACTCAAACACAAAACCGAACGGCAGGACGAACAATATCACGAACTCGAAGTAGCTGCCGAAGGAAAAAAGCGTTTGAAGATTTTCCGACTCTTGACCGAAGCCCATGAAAAATTTCAGCGCGACCGGCAAGATGAGGAAGAATGAGAACGCCAGCCCCGTGAAAAATAAAATCACCGACGCGGGCACGAGCACGCCCAAGACGGCGCGTTCACTGCGAGTCAGCGCGGGCAAAAAAAATTTCCACGCGTGATAAAAAATTATCGGCAGGGCAATCAAAAATCCCGCCGCGATATCAATTTTAAGGTACGTGAAAAATGCTTCGCCCGGTTTCATGTAATAAAGTTTGCCGACGGGCAGCGTCAGGTACTTTGTAATTTCGTCGAGAAAAAAATAAGCGACGCAACTGCCAAAGACAATCGCGAGCAAAGATTTTATGAGGCGCGAGCGAAGTTCTTCCAAGTGCGCGGTCAAACTCATGGTGCTGTCGTCTTCGGGCGCGGAATTTTTTTCGGGCTCAGTCATTTCTTCTCGGAGTCAATCTTGGCGGCTTCGAGTTTCTTCGGTTCATTCGCGTCTTCGGTCTTCGCGTCTTCGGAGTTCGCCTGCTTGAACTCTTTAATGCTTTGACCGAGAGCTTTGCCGACGCCGGGCAGTTTGCCGGGACCGAAAACAACCAAGCCGATGATTAAAATCAAAATGAGTTCGGGGACGCCAATTCCAAACATGTTAATCACTCTCCAAAAATTTTCTGCGATTATATCACAAGTTTTTTTGCGTGTCGAAAATTTTTTTGCTATCATTTGGGCGGAGGTGATTTGATTGGCCGGCGGAAAAATAATTTTCATTCCGTTGGGCGGCGCGCAAGAAGTCGGGGCGAGCTGCTACTTCCTCAAGCTCGGCGAAAATAATTTGTTGCTCGATTGCGGCGAAGGACGAACGCGCGGGATAAAATTTTCTCCGAAATTTTCCGCGCTGCTCGACACGCCTTATCTGCAAGATTTTCATCAGGTCTCGCATATTTTTTTGTCGCACGCGCATTTGGATCACTCGGCCGCGTTGCCGGATTTTTTGGAGCTCAACGAACGCGCCGCAATTTACATGACGGACTTGACGCGAGAAATTTTGTCCGCGCAGCTGGAAGAGAGATTCGCCTCGATTGAAAAAAATATTTCGTCCGTCGCCTTCCTGCAAAAAATTCCTCTGCCGCAAATGAAAATAAGTTTTCATCAGGCGGGGCACATTCCCGGCGCGATGATGACGCTGATAAATTTTCGCGGGAAAAATATTTTGTACACGGGCGACTATTCGACGTTCCCAACGCAACTGGTCGGCTCGGCTCTCCTGCCCGACGTGAAGATCGACATTTTAATTTTGTGCGGACTGCACGCCCGCCACCCGCATTATCGACGATACGGAGACACCGACGCCGCGTTGAAAAAAATTCTGCGGAAAATTTTTCTCGCGCTCAGTTGGAGGAAATCCGTTTACTGCCAGGTCACGCAAATCAGCAAGGGCGTCGAGCTCATCTCGCTGATAAATAAATTTTTGCCGCACGCGGAAATTTTTATCGACGAGCAAGTCATGAAGATCGTCCGCCGCTTTGAAAATTTGCACATTCCGATAATGCGCGAGCAAAATCATCCGCTGAGTCATTTCCCGCGAGAGCCGCACGTCATCTTGTCGACGAGACCGCCGCCGCCGCGCACGGGCTTTGAAATTTTGAAGGGCGATTTTTCTTTGCACGACGATTTTTCCGCCACGGTCGATTTCGTCCGCCGAATCAATCCGAAAATTTGCGTCGTCGTCCACAGCCCGCCCGACAAAATTTTTCACGCCGGCATGACGCTGGAGCAGGTTTTAATCAACGACCCCGATTCGCGCACAAGTTTCATCTTCCCGCGGACGGGCGAGCCTTTCGAACTGTGACAAGGAGGAAATTTTTTATGATCAATCTCAACGACCCGTCGATAAAAAGATTTATCGAAAACCTTCACAAGTCCGTCGAACGCAAAAGCAAAAATCTTTCCGCCGATTCCTATGACGATTACATCAAAGAAAACCGCGTCATAAAAATTCTTTGCGAGGACAAAACTTTGGGGCCTCGCCAGTGCGCCGCAGAGATGAACGCCCGCTATCGCACGGACATGGACAACGAAGACGTTATCCGCCTGCTCAAAGCCAATCGATTGAGCTATCAGGCAAAACGCGCCGAACTTTTAAATTGGGCGGAAGAGACCGTTGACGCTTTCGCCAAGGCTCTCGAATCCCACAAGCAGAAAGATTTTGATTCGTTCATGAGCCTTCGCAACAAAGTCATTCAAACCCGCGACGACGAAGGCTACAAAATTCAAGACCGAATCGCCTGCCTGATGTTTTACGTGCGCCACCCCGAACTCGACACCGGCAACGACGCCGCGACGCTTGAAATGTTCGGCAACGTTTACATGAAGCATTTTCTCGTTGACGCCATCGACGGACTTAAAAGCATTTGCCTAAAGCCGAAAAACAGCGGCAAGGGCAATAAGCACGATTCTCAACAGGACAAAATTGATCTGCTGGAAAACATGCTCAATCGCTCCGACATGTTGCTCAAAGATTTGCAGGACGAATTCGACGCCAGAATCAAAGCGAGCCACCAAGATGATCTGGTTGAATTTTTTTCCAGGCTCAATTCGGAAAAGTACGGCTGCATCCTCGACGAAGTTTTGAGCGCGAGAAACGGCGTTCGTCAGCTGCGGAAAAAAAATATTCAGCTCCCGCCTGAAATCGGCGGCCTGTTCATCTTGATTGAAAAGTTCGCGCAATTCATCCGCGACAGTGAAATCAATCCGATAATGAAGCCCGGCTCGACGCAAACAGTGCGACTGGACGAGGCCGAAAGTTGCGACTATGAAGGGACGCCCTTCCTCAACTCGACCGAAACCAAGCGCGTGAAAGTTCTTTCGCCCGGCTGGGTTTATAAAAATAAAGACGTGCAAATTTCGCGTCCGCGGCTCAAAGAAGTCACGGACTGAAGGAGGAATTTTTTTATGTTGATAAACGGAGAAGAGCACAACGATTTGTGCGTGGGAATTGATTTGGGCACGACCAATTCCGTTTTGGCCACGGTGAACATTCGCCCGAACGGAAATATCGTGAGCAAAGTTGTCGACCTGGACAGAGCGGTTGATATGTATAACGCCGGCCAAGGCGCAAAGTTCACGCTGAAAAAAAATCCGATTCTGCCCAGCTGTGTCTATTATAACGACGAAAAAAATTATCAGCCGATTGTCGGCGACTTCGCCAAAGGCAGATATCCTCTTCGCCCGTATCTTGTCGCCAAGTCAATCAAAAGTCAGATGGGAAACGAATTCGCCGAGGGTTTGTCGTCGAATATTCCCGACAAAACGCCCGCGCAAGTTTCCGCCAGAATTTTGGAGCACATGTTGCGCAACGCGGCAAAAATTTATCACGTGGAAAGGATAGACGACGCGATTATCACCGTGCCCGCAAATTTTGATTTCATCATGCGCCGGGCGACGTTGGAAGCAGCACAGCTCGCGGGAATAAAAATTTATAAGGCGGACGGTTCTCCGCGACAAATTCTTTTGTCCGAGCCGCGCGCCGTCATCTACGATTTTATAAATCAAGTTCGCAACGGAGAGATCGCCGACCAAATTTTGGATTTGAGCTCGAAGAAAAACGTTATGGTTTTCGATCTGGGCGGCGGCACTCTCGATATCACTTTGCACGAAATTTCCCGACGAGTTGACGCGCCCGAAATTTTGAAAGTTCAAGACATCGCCACGAACCGCTACACTCTCCTTGGCGGCGACGATTTTGACTTGTGCCTGGCCAAAGAAATGTTCAGACATTATTTGAATCAATATGACGCGCACCCCGACATCGTCCAAAAAATTCGAAGCGAGGAACGCGGAGTTATGAGCCAGCTGATAAATTACGCGGAGAATTTGAAGTTGGAAGTCAGCGCGCAAAAGAGTGATGCTTTCGGCGGCGAAAATTCCGGCTGGTGGGACGAGGAAGAAGATTTCCCCGTGGGCGGCAACATCGGCACAACGGGCTACGCTTACGGCGACAACTTCACCGCCGCGCAGCTGGAAGATATTTGGCGCGACTTCATGGGCGA
>CAMNFC010000035.1 GCA_946536925.1 uncultured Selenomonadales bacterium
CCCGAAATATTTTCGAGAAGACGCGCATGAAAAAAGCTCAAAAGCTCGTGCTGGCGGCGGTGGCTGCCGGTGACGCGGCCGAAGCTCAAAAACTTTTGCCCGCGGCGCACAAAGCAATCGATCAGGCGGCGGCCAACAACACGATTCACAAAAACGCGGCTGCCCGCAAAAAATCCAAGCTCACGCTGAAGGTCAACGCGATTCCGGCGTAAAAATCTTCGAGGGTTCGTCAGAGGACGGGCTCTATTTTTTTTGCTGATGACAGCCGAAAAATTTTTTTGTATAATCGTTTTGAAAAAAATTTTTTCGGGGGGCGGTCGTCATGGTTTGAAAAATTTGTTCGTCGCAGCAAGTGTTTGAAAAATTTTTTTAACAACAGTCACAGGAGAAAAAAATGCTACGAAAAATTTTTGTCGCGCTGACGATTGGCTCGCTGATTTTTTTCACGGGTTGCGGTGGCGAAGAAAATTCCGACGAGCCGGAAAATATCCCCGAAGCTCCGACGGCCGAAGAAACAGTCGAAGAAAAGCCGCTCTTCGAGGACACGCCCGCAAAAGTCGCCCAATACCTAAACGACGGAACCGAGTACGCCGTCTATCTGGCCTTCCCGAAAAAATCTTCCGAAGCTTTTATCTATAACTCAAAGCAAATGCGTTCGGCCAGCATGATCAAAGTTTTCATCATGGCGGCGGTCATGGAAAAAGTTAAGCAGGGCGAACTGACTTTGGACGAGCCGATACCTTTAAACGCATACGATATTGTCGGCGGCGCGGGCGTCATCGCGGGTTACGGCTCCGGCATGCAATTTCCTTTGCGCGACGTCATGGAGCTGATGATAACTTACAGCGACAACACCGCCACGAACATGATCATCGACAGAATCGGCGGCGAGGCGATTAACGATTACATGAGGCGCAACGGCTACAGCGATTCTTTTTTGGGGCGCAAGATGATGTATCATACGGCCTTGGCCGGCAACGGCGAAAATTATTCTTCCGTGCGCGACCTGGGAATTTTTTTCACGCGCCTCTACAATCATCAATGCGTCGACGAAAAGCTCGACCAAATTATGATTGACATTCTCCTCAAGCAAACCGACATCGATTGTTTCCCCGCGGCCTTGCCCGACAAAAAAGTTGCTCACAAAACCGGCGCGCTCGACGACCTTTATGACGACGGCGGAATCATCTACAGCAAGAACGGCGACGCCGTGCTCGTCATCATGACGGAAAATTTCACGGGCGGCGAATTCCTCACGATTCAACACATGAAAAATTTTACCCGCGCCGTCATCGATTAAAAAAATTTTAAGACGACAAAAAAGTTTTTTCATTTAAATTTAATGACAGCTCAAAATTTTTTTTGTACAATGCAGTTGAAAAATTTTGAGGAGGCGATCCCTGTGTTTAAAAAATTTTTTGCGGTGTTTTTCTTGGCGGCGGCTCTGGTTGTTGTCGGCAGTTCGGTCAATCAAGCGTCGGCTACAACAGTCGATGAATTTGATGCCGTTGTCGACAGCAACATTGATTTTCTTGCGCTGAGGAGCGGCCCTTCAGTAAATTATTCGATGATTGCGCGTATTCCGCCCGGTGCTCACGTTGTAGTTACTTTCCCCGGCATTGACAGTTACAGACAGCTTGGTTATACAGACTACAATGATGATTTTCTCATCGTAACGTACAGAGGAATGAAAGGTTTTGCTCACGGTCGCTACATTACAAGGCTTAGACACCTTCGCGGAAGGTCTTAACTATCTGCGCAACAATTATTAACTCATTGTAAGAAATGGATTGCTTTTTTCATTCAAATTTAATGACAGCTCAAAATTTTTTTTGTAAAATGCAGTTGAAAAATTTTGAGGAGATGATCCCCGTGTTTAAAAAGTTTTTTGCAGTGTTTTTCTTGGCGGCGACGTTGCTAATCGTCGGGCAATCTTCGGACGCTCAAGCTTACAGAGTTCACGTCGGCAACTATCAAGACAACGGCGAGGCAGCCTATCTTCTGACGGAAACTTTGGCGGGCAGCCGCAGCAACTTTTCCTGCACCGTCGTAACCAACAGAGGAAACAGGATATATTACAACTTTTATTATGCGGGCGGCGGCCCCTACTACAGCAACAGCTGGGGTGCTTCGGCCTACGTCTACGGCAGCGGTTCGCCCGTCGCGATTGGAATTTGGAATTGGGTGCAAAACCACTGACGATTGACAGGGAGAAAAAATGATTCGAAAATTTTTTGTCGCGCTGACTGCAATCGCCGTGATTTTTACTTCGGCCTGCGTCAGTGAAGAAAAACTTCCCGTTGAAGAAAAAAATGTTCAGCCGACCGTCCCGACGGTCAAAGCTCAATCGCTCTTCGAGGACACGCAATCAAAAGTCGCCCAATATCTCAACGACGGAACCGAGTACGCCGTTTACCTGGCTTATCCCGCCAAGTCCACAGAAACTTTTATCTATAACTCTCACCCGATGCGTTCGGCCAGCATGATCAAAGTTTTTATCTTGGCAACAGTCATGGACAAAGCAAATCGCGGCGAAATCGACATCAACGAAACTTTGACGCTCCGAGGCTCCGATAAAGTCGGCGGTGCGGGAATTTTGGCCGGCTACTCTTCGGGTACACAACTGACTTTGCGCGAAGTTATGGAGCTGATGATAACTCACAGCGACAACACCGCCACCAACATGGTCATCGACCGCGTGGGCATGGACGCCATAAACGATTACATCAAAAGCCAAGGCTACAACGACACGATCCTTCGGCGCAAGATGATGGACTACGACGCAATTTATGCCGGTCGCGAAAATTTTTCCTCCGTGCGCGACCTCGGAACTTTTTTTAATCGTCTTTACAATTATGAATGCGTCAACGAGCAATACGACAAAATTATGCTCGACTTCCTCGTCAAGCAGACCGACACCGACTGTTTCCCCGCGGCTCTGCCCGGAAAACAAATCGCTCACAAAACCGGCGCGCTCGACGGACTTTATGACGACGGCGGAATCATCTACAGCGACGGCGGCGACGCGGTGCTCGTCATCATGACGGAAAACTTCACGGGCGAATACAACACGATTCAACACATGAAAGCTTTTGCTCGCGCCGTCATCAATTAGAAAATTTTCAGGCTCGCCAAGGCGGGCTTTTTTCTTGCGCAAAATTAAGGCTTGATATCTTCAGGCGATTCTAATAAAATTTGCGGAGAAATTTTTGCGCGAGGTTAAACTATGGCAGAAAAAAATTCTACGGAGAACAAGCGGACGGTTTCCACAGCCCTCGTCGGCGGCGCGATAATCGCCGTGCTTTTAATTTTGTCGACCGTGTGGATAAGTCATTTTGGACGCAGCGGAACGACCGACGCCGTGCAATCCGTCAGCGAAATGTATTTGCGTGAACTGACCGCTCGCCGCGAACAAGGCATCTCCTCGCGGATAAACGATTGTGTCGCGAACATGAAAACCGCGCTGAAAATTTTGACGCCCGAAGATTTGCAAAGTGTGGAAAGTTTGAGCGCGTTTTTGAACAGGTTCCGCACGATTCACGGCGCAAAACAATTCGGGCTCGTCGACGCCAACGGAAATATTTTCACGGCCGACGGTCAAGCTCAAAGCCGCGAAGAATTTTTTTTCCTCGGATCCCGCGTGGCAGAGACAAAAATTTTTACGTATGATCTTTCCGAAGAAAATAAATCCGTGGCTGTCGTCATTCCCGTGGAAAATTTGAGCTTCCGCGGCGTCGCGATAAAAAGTTGCTTCGTGCAGGCCGACATAAAAAATTTGCTCGAAGAAATTCTTTTGCAGACGACGACGGGCGGCATAACTTTTTTTAATCTCTACTACAAAAACGGCGAGTCGCTGACCGATTCCGCGCTCGGAAATTTCGCGGGCGGAAAAAATATTTTCGACACGCTCGAGGCTGCAACTTTCGACGCGGGCTCCTCTAAAGAGCAAATCAAATTCGATTTTGAAAATTCGCGCGGCGGCCTGGCCACGTTCACTTTTCAAGGCGACAAGGCGATGATTTATTATCGTCCCGTGCAAAACACCGGCTGGATTCTGTCGTATCTGATTCGCGAGGACAAAATCGCCGAAAAAATTTCCGCCCTCAACTCCAAGTTGCGCACCGGCTCGATAATCCAAATTCTTTTTTTGATCGCCGCGTTGACGATTCTTTTCCGATTGATAATTTCTCAAGCGCGAAAAAATTCCGACCTCCTCCACCAGAAAAATATTTCGGAGACGGAAAGCCGAGTCAAGCGCGAGGAGATGGAAGAAAAATTTCGCCTGCAAACAAAACTTCTTTCCGAGGAGCGGCGGCGGCGGCGACAGAGCGAAATGATTCAGGCTTTGACGGCGGATTATCGGCTGGTCTATCATTTGAATTTGAATTCGGACGAGGCGGTTTGCTATCGTGTCGAGCCGGAAATTTCTGCGTTGCTCAAACGGCGGCAAAGTGACGTTGTGAAATTTCAAGCGGCAATGGAAAATTATGTTCGGGAGTACGTCGCGCCCAACGACCGCGAAGAACTTTTGAACTTCATCAAGCCGGAAAACATTCGCGCGCGGCTCAAGGACGAGAAAATTATTTCTCACCGCTACACAATGTATCGCTACGGCGAAGAACATTTCATGATGTTGAGGATTGCGCGGATTGATGACGGCCTGCACGCGGTGGGCGTCGGTTTCGCAAACGTCGACGAACAAACCCGCGAAACTTTGGCACGCAACCGGGAACTGGCCGAAGCTCTCGCTCAAGCAAAACACGCCAACGCCTCCAAGACAACTTTCCTGTCGAACATGAGCCACGACATCCGCACGCCAATGAACGCTATCATCGGCTTTACGTCAATGGCCTTGCGCCACTTTGAAAATCGCACGCAAGTTAAAGATTCGCTGGAAAAAGTTTTGTCGTCGAGCAATCATCTCCTCGGCCTGATAAACGATATCCTCGACATGAGCAGAATTGAGAGCGGGCGCGTCGAAGTCGCCGAGCAGGAATGCAACCTCTCCGATTTGATTCACAACTTGATTCACATCATTCAGCCGCAGGTCACGGCCAAGCAGCAAAAATTTCACATCGACGCGTTCAAAGTTCGCAACGAAGACGTTTTCGCCGATCAACTCAAAATCAATCAGGTGCTGATAAATATTTTGAGCAACGCCGTCAAGTACACGCCCTCGACCGGCTCGATTTTCTTCCGCATCTCCCAATACGAATCAGAAATTCCCGGCTGCGCCAAATACGAGTTCAAAATCAAAGACAACGGCCTGGGCATGAGCAAAGAATTTTTGAAGCACGTGTTCGACGCCTTTGAACGCGAAGAAACCTCCACGAAGAGCGGCATTCAAGGCACGGGTCTCGGCATGTCGATCACAAAAAAAATGGTTGAGCTCATGGGCGGCGATATCAGCGTCGAAAGCGAAAAAGATAAAGGCAGCGAGTTCACCGTCACGCTCGATTTGAAACTCCAGCACAACGTCAAGCAAGTTCCGATTCAAGAATTAAAAAATCTCCGCGCGCTGATTGTCGACGACGACTTCAACACCTGCGAATCCGTCACGACGATGCTAAAGCAAATGGGTATGCGTTCGGAGTGGACGACCTCGCCGAGAGAAGCTGTCTTCCGCGCAGGCCGAGCACTTGACGACGACCCGTTCAGCGCGTACATCGTCGATTGGCTCATGCCCGACCAAAACGGAATTGAAACCGTCCGACAAATTCGGCGCGTCGTGGGCGACACCGCTCCCGTCATAATTCTCACGGCCTACGATTATTCCGACATCGAGCAAGAAGCGAAGGCCGCGGGCGTCACGACTTTTTGCACGAAGCCGCTGTTCATGAGCGATTTGAAAAATGCTCTGTCACGGGCGATAAGCGGGCGCGAAGAAAATTTAAACGGCCAAGACGATTTGTCCTCGACGGACTTCAGCGGCAAAAGAGTTTTGCTCGTCGAGGATATCGAAGTCAACCGCGAGATTGCCAAGGCGATTTTGACGGAGATCGGCCTGGACGTGGAGGACGCAAGCGACGGCTCCGACGCTGTCAGAATGTTCAAGGACTCGCCGCCGAATCATTACGATATAATTTTGATGGACGTGCAAATGCCCACGATGAACGGTTACGACGCCACGAAAAATATTCGCGCTCTCAGCCGCCGCGACGCCCGCACCGTCCCGATTGTCGCCATGACCGCCAACGCCTTCGAGGAGGACAAGGAAAACGCCCGCAAGTCCGGAATGGACGACCACCTGGCCAAACCGCTCGACATTCCCAAATTGCTGGAGACTTTGCACAAATATTTGAAGTGAGGCGAAAATTTTGTACACCCCGCGAATTTTGCTTTGCGGCGACGAAAAAAATTTTTTGAACTTGAACGTTGAGATCGTCGGGAAAATTTTTTTCAGAGGTGCGGCCGAACGCGGAGAATTTGTCGTGCCCACGGACGCCGCAGCCGCCGATAAATTTAAACTCGACGAGACCGGCTTTAAAATTTTTTTGAACGGCCAAGAAATTTCTGTCGACGCGCTGAAAAAAATTTTGGACGGAGCGGCCGATTACATCATCATCGAAAATCATGACGAATATCTTTTCCGCTTCCGCGAACTTTACGCGATCAAAGTCATCGAACGGGTCATCACCGTGCCGACGCTTTTAACTTACGCGGCGGATAATTTTTTCGCGCTCGATAACGCCGTGCAAATTTTTAATCTGACTCAAGGCCTGCGCGTGCTCGACGTCGACGGATTTTTTCTCAAAAATGATTTTTACATGTTCCCCGACGCGAACCACAAAATCGCGGGCGTCTGCTGCGAAGATTTTCATTTTTACATGGAAATTTTTCCCGCGCTCGACGATTGCCGCTTCAGATTTTTTGACGCGCTGCTCCTGACCAAAGAACGTTCGGCGGAAGAATTTATTGACGCGTTGATTGAAACGGATTCGCTGGCCGAAAATATTTTTGCGTTCGCAAGGAAAAATTCCGCGCTCGAAAAATTTTTGAACGCCAACGAAAATCTTTTTGAAAAAATTTCCCGCGTCGAGGCCGTCAACGGAAATTGGCTTTGTCTGAAAAAATTCGTCCGCGATGATTTTAAAATTTTTGTCGTCACCCACAAAGACCCGAAACTTTCCGCGCTGCCCGAAGGTTACGAAATTATTCACGCCGGCCGCGCACTTGCAAAAGAAAATTTCGGCTCTCTCGGCGACGACACCGGAGAAAACATCAGCGAACTAAATCCGTATCTCAACGAGATCACCGCGCTTTTTTGGATTTGGAAAAATACTTCGCACGCGATTATCGGCTTGAATCATTACCGCAGATTTTTCACGCTCGACGGAAAAAATTTTCTTTCGACGGACGACGCCCGAAAAATTTTGCGCGAACATGACATCATCGTCAACGGCTGCGAATTCGGCCGCATTGCTCTGCGCGACTGGAAAATTATGCTCAGCACGAAAAAAATCGCCGAACGTGTCCGCGCCGCGCTCAGAAAATTTATCGCGCTCCGTCAGCCCGATTATCTCGAAATTTTCGACCGCGTCAACGACAGCTTCGGCGTCTTCTGCTACGAAATTTTCATCACGCGGAAAAAAATTTTCGACGCTTATTGCGAGTGGCTCTTCTCGTTTTTGCTCGACGCGACGGAAGAAATTTTGGCGACGACGGAAATCGCAGCTTCATCCGACCCAAGAATTTATCGCGCGATAAGTTTTGCGGCCGAACATTTGATGACGGTCTGGCTGATAAAAAATCGTTTGAAGATAAAAACTTTGCCGATAATTTTTCGCGACGACGTTTAAGGAGGTGATTTTGTGGCAGACGTTCAGAAAAGAGTGCTCGGTCAATCCGAACGAAAAAAATTTTGGACGAACGACATGGAAGCGATTATCGCCATAACGCTCGTGCTTTTGATTCTCGGCACGATTAACGTTTTCAGTTCGAGTTTCATTTTCGCGGAGGCCGAATTCGACACGCCGTATTTTTTCCTCAAGCGACACGTCATCAACGTTTGCATCGGGCTGATTGCGTTCGCCGTTTGCTTTCACTTTGATTATCACGTTTGGCGGCGGTGGATTGTCGTTGTGCTCGGCTTCACGGTTTTGGCGTTGGTTGCGGTTTTAATCGTCGGGCCTGTCGTCAACGGTGCGCGGCGGTGGTTGCCTTTGGTCGTCGTTCAGTTTCAACCGGCGGAATTGGCAAAACTCGTTGCGATAATGATTGCGGCGGCTTACATTTCCAACAGGATAAAACTTCAGCGCAAACTTGAAATTTTTTCGGCGCAAGCGGTGATCATCGGGCTTTTGTTTTTGTTGACGGAGCTGGAGCCGGACATGGGCACGGCCTGCATAATTTTGGGAATCCCGGTGATGATGCTGACGATTTCCGGCCTGGAGAAGAAAAAAGTTTTGACGCTGCTCGGACTCGGTTTGGCCGGCGGCGTCGCTCTGATTTTAAAGGAGCCGTACCGTTTGGAACGTTTGAAGATAACTTACGACCCGTGGTCGGACGCGCAAAATTACGGCTATCAAACCGTGCAATCGCTCTCGGCCATCGGTTCGGGCGAATTGACGGGCATGGGTCTCGGCGTCGGCGTCAGCAAGTACGATTATTTGCCCGAAGCTCACACGGATTTTGCCTTCG
This sequence comes from uncultured Selenomonadales bacterium, assembly GCA_946536925.1. Classification (GTDB taxonomy): domain Bacteria; phylum Bacillota; class Negativicutes; order Selenomonadales; family Selenomonadaceae; genus Quinella. Next base: position 8,641 of record CAMNFC010000035.1, read on the forward strand.
CGATTTTTTGTCAAGAGAACGGATTTTTGGGCGCGATTTTTGTTTTCCTGTTGTTTTCGGCCTTCGCGGTCTACGCCGCACGAATCGCAAACAAAGCCAAGGACGAATACGGGCAAATTCTTTCGATGGGCATAATGATTTTGGTCGTCGGCCAAGCGATTGCGAATCTGCTCATGGTCGGCGGAATGATTCCCGTAGTCGGCGTGCCGCTGCCGTTCATCAGCTACGGCGGAACTTCTTTAATCATCACCATGGCCGCGATCGGAATTCTGGTCAACATCGGCAAGCAAGGCGAGAAAAGCAGTTAAAAAATTTTTTGGAGGCTGATTTTATGTTCAAAGTTGTGCTGTGGGATTACACAGGCGAGAGCGCGTATTGGGCGAAAAATTTTTTCAAGGACGGCGTGGAAATTGTCCGAACGTTGCGCCCCGACGACCCCGACCAGGCCGAAGTCATCATGCGCGGCGATTGGAATTTCGTTTTGATTTTCGAGAACGGCCAACGCGAACTTTTCAACGAAATTTTCAAGACGATGCGCGAGATGAATTTTTCCGCGGAGAATATAATTTTCGCGAAAGATTTTGATGACTGGGTGAGAAATCCCGCCGCAACTTACGCGCTCCCGAAGCCGCAATTCTGCGATCAAGTTCTTCGCCAAATAAATTTTTTCAACCACAAACGCTGGCACCGCTACATCGCCGCCGACGCCGAAGGTTTTCATTACGTAGGCACGAGCGCGGACAATTTTATTATGTGGTATATGAGTGTAAAAAACAAAAATTGGGCGGCGGACGAGATGAAACTTTTTTATGAGCTGTCGAAAAAATATTACGGCGTCGACGACAGCACGGGATATTTTCTGGATTTGGGCGCGAACATCGGCACGACGGGAATTTATTTCCTCAAAAAGTTCACGCCGAATTTGAAGTTGCTCGCCTTTGAACCCGACGCCGAAAATTTCAAACTCCTGCGCGTCAACACAATCCTCAACGACCTGGAAGAGCGCGCGACTTTGATTAACTGCGGGCTGGGCGAAAAGTTCGACGAGATGACAATGTACCGCGACTTGCACAATCCCGGCAACGACAGCCTTTTTAAACTCGATGACAGCCAACCGACAGAGACGATTAAAATCATTCCGCTCGACGCGTACCTGTCCGAAAACAAAATCGCCGCCGAGGACGTCAAATACATTTGGATCGACACGGAAGGCTTCGAGGCTCAAGTTTTGCTCGGCGCGAAAAATCTTCTCGCGAAAAATCCCGCGCCGCTGTTCATGGAATTTAATCCGATGGTTTGGAACAAATCCGGCAACTTTGAAAAATTTTTTGCCCTGCTCCAAGGCGTCGGCTACACGCATTTCATTTGGGTTCTCGAAATGATTCAGAGCGGTAAAGAAATTTTGCATCCGCTTGAAAAACTTTTTGACTGGAAAAATTCGACTGCGGATATCGGCAGCCAGGGCGACATTTTTTTGATAAGGCGTTGAAAAAATTTTTTCCGCCCGTTGCAAAATTTTTTGCGGCGGGTTATTTTTTTTTGCGCAGAAAAATTTTTCGGAAGGAGAGAAAATATTTTGCTCAAGAAAAAATTCAAAGTCGTTTCAAATTTTTTGCCGACGGGCGACCAGCCGCAAGCGATTGAATCTTTGGCGGCGGGTCTTAACGACGGTTTGAACGCTCAAGTTTTGCTCGGCGCGACGGGTACGGGTAAAACTTTCACAATCGCAAAGGTCATCGAAAAAATTCAGCGGCCAACGCTCGTCATCGCTCACAACAAAACTTTGGCCGCGCAACTAGCCGCCGAATTCAAAAATTTTTTCCCGGAAAATTATGTCGGCTATTTCGTCAGCTACTACGATTATTATCAGCCCGAAGCGTACATCGCCGCGACCGACACGTACATCGAGAAGGATGCCGCGATTAACGACGAGATCGACCAGATGAGGCATTCGGCGACGTGCAGCCTGTTCGAGCGGCGCGACGTGATTATCGTGGCCAGCGTCTCTTGCATTTACGGCCTCGGTTCGCCCGAAGAATATTACAAACTTCTTTTGCACGTCAAAGTCGGACAAAATCTTCCACGTGAAAAAATTTTGCGGCGGCTGATTGAAATTCGCTACAAACGCAACGACATGATCATCGAGCGCGGAAATTTTCGCGTGCGCGGCGACGTAATCGAGGTCACTCCGGCCGGCTACAACGGGCGGGCTTTGAGGATTGAACTTTTCGGCGACGAGGTTGAAAAAATTTCCGAGTTTGAAATTTTGACGGGAAAAGTTATCGGCCGCCGCGACGAAGTTTTTATTTTCCCCGCGTCGCACTACGTCACCGACGTTGAAAATTTGGAACGGGCAGAAAAAAATATTCGAGCCGAAATGTCCGCGCAAGTCGAAAAGTTCACGGCTCAAGGCAAATTGATCGAGGCGCAACGAATCGAGCAACGCACGCGCTTCGATTTGGAAATGATGGCAGAAATGGGCTACTGTTCTGGGATAGAAAATTATTCGCGGCATTTGACGGGACGGGCTGAAGGCGAGCCGCCGTTCACGCTGATTGATTACTTCCCGAAAAATTTTTTGACGGTCGTGGACGAATCGCACGTGACGCTGCCGCAACTTCGGGCGATGTACGCGGGCGACAAGTCAAGAAAAAATTCTTTAATCGAAAACGGATTCCGCCTGCCGAGTGCGCGGGACAATCGGCCGCTGACGTTCGAAGAGTTCAACGAAAAAATTTCGCAAATAATTTTTGTCTCGGCCACGCCCGCCGAATATGAGCTTTCCGAATCGCAAAACACCGTCGAACAAATCATCAGACCGACGGGCTTGCTCGACCCGATTGTTGAAGTGCGCCCGATTGAAAATCAAATCGACGACTTAATTTCGGAAATAAATTTGCGCGTGGAAATGAACGAGCGAGTTTTAATCACGACGCTGACAAAAAAATTTGCCGAGGAGCTGACGGATTACCTCAGCGGCGTAAAAATTCGCGTGAAATATTTGCATTCGGACGTTGTAACTTTGGAGCGGGCGGAAATCGTCCACGACCTGCGCGCGGGAAAATTCGATGTGCTCGTCGGGATAAATCTTTTGCGGGAAGGTCTCGACATGCCGGAAGTTTCGCTGATTGCAATTTTGGACGCGGACAAGGAAGGATTTTTGCGCTCGGACACGTCGCTGATTCAAACAATCGGGCGGGCGGCCAGAAACGTCCACGGCAAAGTGATTTTGTACGCGGACAAAGTGACGGATTCGATGCGGCGGGCGATGGACGAAACTTCTCGTCGAAGAAAAATTCAAGAGGCTTTCAACGAAAAATTTCACGTGACGCCCAAGACGATTGAAAAGCCGATTGCCCCGCTGATCGATTTGCCGCTGAAAAAATCCGACAAGAAACAAAAATCCCCCAGCGAGCTGATAAAAAAATTAAGCCCCGCGCAGAGGCGGAACTTGGTCAAAAGTTTGACGGCCGAAATGCGGGAAGCGTCACGGAATTTGGAATTCGAGCGCGCCGCCGAACTTCGCGACGTGATTTTAAAATTGGAAGAGCACCTTTAATTATTTTCGCTGTTGAGGGACGTGCTCAGCGGCACGACAATTTTTTCGTCATAACATTTGAACGCGTCGTCGACCAAATTTTTTTCGGGCGGTGAAGTCAATGCGCTGACAATCGGGACGATTAAAAGCCCGGCGAGCATTGCGATTGCCCCGGAATTTATCGGCGACTGCATAATCGCGGGGAAGGCCGGACGAATCAACATGTTGGCCGTCATCAGCACGCTGCCGAAGATAAAGCACGCCCAGCACGCGGCGGTGGAAACTTTTTTCGAGTAAAGCGAGTACATGAACGGCGCGAGGAATGCTCCGGCCATTGCTCCCCACGACACGCCCATAAGTTGCGCGATGAAGTTCACCGAGCTTTTATATTGGACGAGCGCGAGCACCGCCGAAATCGCGATGAACACTACGACCAAAATTCTTATCAGCAAAACCTGTCGCGGCTCGTTCATGTCTTTTGCGAAGTTGTCGCGGATCAAATCGAGCGTGAGCGTGGAGGCCGACACGATTACCAAACTTGAGAGCGTGGACATGGACGCGGACAAAACCAAAATCACGACGAGGGCGATCATTCCCGCCGAAAGACCGCTCAGCATTGTCGGGATAATCGAGTCGAAGCCGTTGGCCGCGATGTCGATTTGGTCGGAAAATAATCTGCCAAAGCCGCCCAGGAAATAGCAGCCGCCCGCCACCACGAACGCAAACAAAGTTGAAATGACCGTGCCTTTTTGGATGGCCTGCTCATTTTTTATCGCGTAAAATTTTTGAACCATCTGCGGCAAACCCCACGTGCCCAGCGAAGTCAAAATCACGACGAACAAAAGATTGAGCGGGTCGGGGCCGAAGAACGATGAAAAAATTCCCGGCGTCGACGAAACTTTTTCGTCCGTGATTCTGGCCAGGCCGTCGAGCGCAACCATGAAGCCGCCTTTCGATTCGAGCACGGCATAAATCACCGCGGAAATTCCAACGAGCATGACGACGCCCTGAATAAAATCGTTAATGGCCGTGGCCATGTAGCCGCCCGCGATGACGTAAACCGCCGTCAAAACCGCCATGAGCAGAATGCAAACGGAATAATCGATGCTGAAGGCCATTCCGAACAATCGCGACAGTCCGTTGTAAAGGCTGGCGGTGTAGGGTATCATGAAAATAAAAATTATGATTGCCGCGCCGATTTTAAGTGACGGAGAGCCGAAACGCTTTTCAAAAAATTGCGGCATGGTCGCCGTGTCCAAGTGACGCGTCATGACGCGCGTCCTTCTGCCGAGAATGAACCACGCCATGAGCGAGCCGATTAAAGCGTTGCCGATTCCCGCCCACGTCGCCGCGATTCCGTACTTCCAACCGAACTGACCCGCATAGCCGACGAACACGACCGCCGAAAAATAACTCGTGCCATAAGCAAAAGCCGTAAGCCACGGCCCGACGCTGCGCCCGCCGAGGACAAATCCGTCGACGTCGGTTGCGTGCTTGCGACAATAAAGCCCGATTCCAATCAGAACCGCAAAATATAAAACAAGTAATGCAACTTTCATTTAAATCAAAACTTCCTCCTATCTAACCATATATTCAAACCCTTGTTGGCAGGCTTCTCCAAAACTGTACATGCTACTGCCGCCGGTAAGCTCCAGTTGAAGGATTTTTTCGCTCTCGTTATTGAAGAGAATGATGAAGCCGTATTCGTCAAGATATTTTCCTCCCATATTGTGGAAGTAGCAGTAAACAGTTTTATACTTGCCGGATGTTTTGTAATCGGGCGCGCCGCAAATGTCCAACGCCTTTGAAATATTATCACCGACGGCCAGCCCCGACGGAGTTTTCCAGCCGTTGTTCGCCGTCACCGTGATAAATTGAATTCTGTTATTTAAGTTGTCGAAGCCGATGTGCACGGTGTCGCCGTAGTGCGAAGAGAAATTGTTTTCGGCGTGTCCTTCGTCTTGAACGGGTTCGCCGTACACTCTTTTCATAGCCGAATAAGACGAGCCGACCGTGAACCCGCCCAAAAACATTTCGCTGTAGGGCATGGCGTTAACTTGACCGCCGACGAGGACGAAGACGCTCAGCACCGCCGCGACGAAAAATTTCTTCAACATTTGAAAACCTCCCAAAAAAAATATTTGATTCTTCAGCGGCAGAATTATATCATTGCTTTATGCTGCAGTCAAAAAATATGTATCGGAGGCTTTGAGATGACAATTGATTTTCACACGCACGTTTTCCCCGACGAAATTTCCGCTGCCGTCATAAAAAAATTGAGCGATGTGAGCCGCACGCCCGCTTTCACGGACGGAACGTTGCGCGGTTTGAAAAAATCCATGGACGAGGCGCAAATAAATTTGTCGGTGATTTTGCCCGTCGCGACGCTCACTCGCCAGGTCGAAAAAATAAATTCGTCGGCCGCCGCGCTCAACGAAAAATTTTTCGGCGACGGAATTTTTTCGTTCGGCTGCATTCACCCCGACTTTACAAATTTTCGCGAGGAGCTGAGCCGCGTGAAAAATTTCGGGCTCAAGGGAATCAAAATTCACCCCGTGTATCAGGACACGAATTTGGACGACGTGAAATTTTTGCGAATCCTTGACCGCGCCGCCGAACTCGATTTGATCGTCGTCACTCACGCGGGCTTGGACATCGGTTTTCCCGGCGTGGTGAAATGTTCGCCGCATATGATAAAAAAAGTTGTCGAGACCGTCGGCGATTTTAAATTCGTCGCGGCGCACATGGGCGGCTGGAAAAATTGGGACGACGTGCTCAAAATTTTGGGCGACAAAAAAATTTTTATCGACACGGCTTTTTCTACGGAGAAAATTATCCCGCGCAAAGATTTTCCTTGGGACAAGAGCGAACTGGATCTTTTGGACGCGGCGCAGTTTATGAACTTCGTAAAAATTTTTGGCGCGGAAAAAATTTTGTTCGGGACGGACAGCCCGTGGACGGCGCAAAAAATTTCTCTCGACTTCATAAAAAATCTTCCGCTCGACGAGCCCGACAAAAATAAAATTCTGGGACTCAACGCCCGCCGTCTGATGAATTTTTAATCGTTACAAATTTTTTTCATTAAGCTGTGCTAAACTTGTTCAGCTTACGTAGAAAATTTTTTCACGGGGGGAAAGCAGATGTTTGAATTCGACGAAAATACTTTAGACCAGCTGGCTAAAATAAAAGTAATCGGAATCGGCGGAGGCGGCTCGAACGCGGTGAACAGGATGATTGAGTCGGGCTTGGAAGGCGTGGAGTTTATCGCGGTCAACACGGACTCTCAAGCTCTGTTGATGAGCAAGTCGCCCAAAAGAATGCAAATCGGCGAGAAGTTGACGCGCGGGCTGGGTGCCGGTGCTCGACCCGAAATCGGCGAACGCGCAGCCCAAGAAAGTCGCAACGATATTTTGGAAGCACTGCGCGGCTCGGATATGGTTTTCATAACGGCGGGCATGGGCGGCGGAACGGGAACGGGTGCTGCTCCCGTCGTTGCGGAATGTGCTCGCGAAGTCAACGCTCTGACCGTGGCGGTCGTCACTCGTCCGTTCAGCTTCGAAGGACCCAAGCGCAAAAAAAATGCTGACATCGGCATTGAAAAACTTCGTCAAAACGTCGACGCAATCATCACCATTCCCAACGACCGCTTGCTTCAAGTCGTCGACAAAAAAACCCCGATGACCAAGGCTTTCGTCATTGCCGATGATATTTTGCGTCAAGGCGTCAAAGGCATTTCCGATTTGATCGCTGTGCCCGGCATAATCAATCTGGACTTCGCGGACGTGCAATCTATCATGAACAACGCCGGTGCCGCGCTCATGGGTGTTGGCGAAGCCTCGGGCGATAACGCAGCAGTCGAAGCCGTCAAAAAAGCCATTGCCTCTCCTCTGCTTGAAACGAGTATCGACAGCGCGCGCGGAATTTTGCTCAACTTCATGGGTGCACAAGACAATTTGCCGATGATGGAAATCAACGAGGCCTCAACCACGATTCAAGAGGCCGCCCACCCCGACGCCAACATCATCTGGGGCGTGAGCATAGACGAATCTTTGGGCGACACAATCATCGTCACGATCATTGCCACGCGCTTTGGCGAAGAAGAAGTTGCCCCCGCTCAAAAAGAAATCCCCGCTCAAAAATTTCATCAGCCCGCTCAATCTGCTCAGCCCGTTCAACCTCAACAATTCAATCAACAACAATATCAGCAGCCGTTCAATCAGCAGGAGCCGCCGCCCTACAATCGACCGGTTCAGCCGCCGCCGCAACCGCAACCGTCGAATCCGTTCCAAAACATAATCCCCGACTTTCTTAACAGACGCAACAGGAGATGAAATTTTCGACGGAGGGTTGATGAACGTGTTGGGAAATTTTGAAAATCAATTCGTAAAAGTTAAAGTCGTCGGAGTCAACACTGCGGGCGAAAAATTTTCGAGCGGAGTCGCCGCGCTCAATCAAATGCTCGAACAAAATTTGCCGGGCGTAAAATATTTTGCGGTCGACAGGCACGACGTAAAAAATCTCGACGGGTGTAAAGCGATTCACAAATTTCGACTGCTCGACACGGCCGACGAAAAAATTTTGACGGAAGCTCTGCGCGGCGCGGATTTAATTTTTGTCGTAGCGGAAGCGGTCTGGGAAAATATTAAAGTCGTCGCGCTGGCTGCTCACTGCGCAAAAAAAATCGGCGTGCCCGTGATTTTCATCGCCGGCGGAAATTTTGATGACGCGGAAGACGAAATCATTTTCGACGCGCTGACGAAGTTGCCCGAAAAAAATTTCGAGTTCGACGCGGGCAAGGTCGTTGAAAATTTTGTCGAGGCCGTGACGCTGGACGGTCAGCCCAAAATCGACGTGAAAGCAATTTCCGAGACGGTCAAAGAATCCGCCGCGATTATCGGCTACGGCGAACGCGAAGGAAAAAATGCCGTCGTCAAAGCCGCAAAAGCCGCCCTCGACCACGCGGAAAGTTCCGAAGAAAATTTCAAGGCCGCGAAAAAAATTCTCTTCAACGTGACGGCCGCCAAAGGAAATCTTTCCCTGGAAGAGGCGCAAAAACTTTCCAAACTTTTCAAACGCCGCGCACCTCACGCTGAAATTTCTTTCGGCTTTTCGATAGACGATTGGCTCGTTCAAAAAGTAAAATTTCTTCTGCTCGCCGCGCAATGAAAATTCCCGCAAAAGCCCGCGGGGATTTTTTGTTTGACAGCGGCCGCGCGTTTCTATAAAATGCTCAAAACGGAAGGAGGATTTTTATGGACGCCAATTTGAAAATCGTGCTCGACCAATATTTTGAGGGAGCCTCGAAACTTCAGCCCAACGTCTTTGTGCCCGTGCGCGACAACCGAGTCATTGAGCCGCTCGTCTACGCTTTCTTCAGCGAGACCGAACAGAGCACGCTCATCATTTCCGACACGCAGGACATTTTGGAGGGCGACATTCTCGTTTACCCCAAGACCCGCCAATTTTGTTACCTCGACGACATCCGCCACATCACCGGAAAAAATATTTACATCGTCCACTATCACACGAAATATCAACGCAAGGCTCTCACGCCTTTCGATGCAGAATAAATTTTTCAAGCGAAAAAAAAATTTCCCGCCGAAGTCGACGGGATTTTTTTTGTCAATGATGTTTTTTCTGATAGTGCCAAGCCCAAGCGATTAAAATTATCGCGAAGATGACGACGACGATTATCCGCGTGAAGTCTTCTTCGTGGAGGATTGCGTCGTGGCCGATGATCGCTTCGATTCCCGTTGACGGAAATTTTCCGACGAGCGACGCCAAAAAATAATCCCACAAAGTCATCGAACTTAATGCGCCCGTCGCGTTCAAAAGGCCGCTGGGCAAGTACGGAACCATTCGCGCAATCAGCATGACCGTGAAGCCGTTCTTGGAGCTGTACTTGTCGATTGAGCTGAGGCGTTTGCTTTTCTTGATGATTTTTTTTGCAGAGTCGCGGAAAAAAAATCTGAGCAGAACGAAACTTATCGTCACGCCGACGGTCTCTGCCACTACCGACAAAACTATTCCCGGCACAATTCCGAAGATGAGAGTGTTGGCCGTGGAAAAAATTATCGCGGGCGGGAAGCCGATAGCGTTGACAAAAAGCGTGAGCAAAAAGCTGAAGACGACCGCCAGCGACCCGTAGCCTTGAATATAATTGGCGGTCTCGACGATGTCGCCGCGTGAAAGAAGTTCAAAGACTTCCGGCAAAAATTCCGGCGCGGCCAGGTGAATCGCCCCGAAGAGCGCGACGATTAAAAGTGCGGCGACGATTTTTACAATGAGCATGAAAAATTCCTCTCTCGTCAAAAAAATTTTTCGCCGACATTATATCACGCCCGCCGCAAACCGTGCAGAAAAATTTTCAGCCTTTGTAGCCGAGCTGTTTTGCTTTGTCGAAGTCGGCCTGCGCTTTTGCTTCGTCACCCAAGTTACGATAAGTCATACCACGATTATAATAAGGTATTCCCGCTTTCGGGTCGAGCTGAATGGCTTTATTGAAATCCGCTATGGCTTTGTTATAATCGTCAACGGTTTTGTACTCAAAGCCGCGATTATTGTAAGCTACTCCACGCAGATTGTAAACGGTGGCAATGTTCGGGGCGAGTTGAATAGCCGTGCTGAAATCATCAATCGCTCTCTCGTATTTTTTGATACTAAGATAAGCGTCACCACGATTAACATATGTAGAGGCATCTTGAGCATTGAGTCGAATAGCTTTGTCGTAATCTTCGATAGCTTGATTATAATTATTCAATTTATTATAAGCAAAACCGCGATTATTGTAAGCAACGAAATTTTTCGGATCGAGCTGAATGGCTTTGGTTGCGTCCTCTATCGCTTGATTGTAATTGCCCAATTCGTTATAAGCTTGGCTGCGAATGGAATAATTTCCCGATGTTTTCGGATTGAGTTGAATGGCTTTGGTTGCGTCCTCTATCGCTTGATTGTAATTGCCCAATCTAGCGTACGCACCGGCGCGAATATTATAAGCATTGTCGTTTTTAGAATTAGTGTTCATAAACGATTAAGCAAAGTGTGAATATGAGAAATC
>CAMNFC010000036.1 GCA_946536925.1 uncultured Selenomonadales bacterium
CGGGCTCGCCGTAAACCGCCGCGCTTGAGCTGAAAATAATTTTGTCGACGCCGCACTCGGTCATCGCCTCCAACAAAATTTGCATGCCGCAGACATTGTTGCTGAAATATTTTAACGGAAGTTTGACGCTCTCGCCCGCCTCAATGAACGCCGCAAAGTGAAAGACCGCTTCGATTTTGTTTTCGGAAAAAATTTTTTTCAGCGCGTCTTTGTCGCGGATATCGCACGCAAAAAATTTCACGTCGGGGCTGACGGCCGCGCGATGTCCCGTGCTCAAGTTGTCGGCGATGATAACTTCTTCGCCCGCCGCCACGAGTTGACGGACGGTGTGCGAGCCGATGTAGCCCGCGCCGCCGCAAACCAAAATTGCCATGAAAATTCCTCCTTGCCAAATGTTTTCGACTTCCCACGCGCTCTTCCTTCAAAAATTTTTAAAAATGTGCGTCGCTTGATAAAAACCGCGGCTTGTTATAAAATCGAAAAAAATTTTTCGGGCAGGTGAATCCGTTTGGAGCAAAATTTTTATCTCGACGAGCTGCTCAAGCTCAAAGAAAATTTTTCCGTCAAAATAATTTCGGGCGTTCGCGGCGTCGGCAAAACGACACTTTTAAAAACTTTCGCGGAAAAGTTGCGTGCATCGGGCGTCGACGAGGACGAAATTATTTTCTTGGACTGCGCGGCCGAAGAAAGCCCGAAAAATTTTCAAAGCCTGTACGAATTCGTCGAGGCGCGAACTTTTAATCGGGAAAAATTTTTTTTTCTGGCCGACGAAATCGACTCCGTCCCCGAAAGCGAAAAAACTCTCAACGCGCTGTTTGTCGGTGCGCCGGCCGAAATTTTCGTGACGGCTTCGAGCGAAATTTTCGTCGAAAAAATTCGTGCGCTTCTGCCCGAAAACTGCGACGTGCTGAAAATTTTTCCTCCGTCGTTTGCTGCGTGCGCGAAAAATTTTCCACTGGAGAGATCGCTGAAAAATTTTTTGCACTTCGGCTCTTTGCCCGAAACTTTTGGCGCGGACGAAAAAATTTTGCCGACTTTGTTGCGCGGTCTGACCTGCGAAATAATTTTGGATCAGCTGGAAAAAAATTCTCTCCAGCGCGCCGAAATTTTCCACAAAATTTTAACGTTGCTGGCGCAAAACATCGGCCGACCGATCAGCCTGCGCAACATGACCGCACGCCTGAGAAATTTCAGCAAGGCCATCAACACTTTCAAAAATTATTTGGATTGCGCCGCGGCTCTGTTCAAAAAAATTCCGCGCTTCGACTTGAAGACCGAAAAATTTTCAAGCAACGTGGAAAAATATTATTGCCTCGACAACGGGATCCTGTGTTCGCTCAATCCCGAGCTCGACGAAAAATTTTTGATTGAGAACGCGGTTTGCGTCGAACTTTGGCGGCGCGGATATTTCGTCAGCAGCGTCAAGTCCGGCGCGATGGACATAACTTTTTTGGCACGGCGCGGCAACGAAAAAATTTTTATCCGCGTTCAGCCGAAAGATTTTTCTGTCCGTCGAGCCGGGCGACCTTTGCGAGCACTGCCCGAAGACGCAAAAAAATTTTTGATAACCCTGCAGCGCGAAAAAAGTTTCGGGGGCGTGCCGAGCATAACTTTGCAGGAATTTTTATCGGGCTTTTAAAAAAAATTTTTTTGGGGGCTTGCAGGAATATTTTCACTAATGGTAGAATATGTTCAATCCCTAACAAAGTCGTTAAGATTTTTTTCAGATAAAGAGGTCGTTGATGTTTTTTCCAAAGAAAGGAGGGCTAAGCTATAGGTAAGGACTTCGCTGACGCTCGCCCCGGATTTTTCCGCAGATATAATCCTCGCTCGAAAAAACTTGTGGAAAAAATTTTCAGTGTTATAATGGCGGGCATGAAATTCTGATTTGTTAGAAAAGTCGGAGGTGTCCTTTCATGGCGGAACGTGAAATTAAATATCGCGGCTTAAAAACTTTTCAAATATTCAGCGGCGAAATGGAGAGCGTTTGGATCTACGGTTTCTATCTAAAGCGCGGCACATATGGCGACCCCGGCCCGCAAGCGCACATTTTTGTTTACGAGAACGGCTATGAAGGCTATCGCGTGGACTCAAAGACAATCGGGCAATTCACGGGGCTCGTCGACAGCACGGGCAAAGAAATCTATGAAGACGATATAATTTCCACGGAGGACGGGCGGCTGGGAATCATCGAATTCCACAACGGAAGCTTTGTCGTCAACTATGGAGAAAATATGGTTCAAGCTCTCTATGAAATGCAGAATTGGAAGCTGACGATTTTGGGCAATCGCTTTGAAAATCCAGAACTTCTGATCAAAAGCATTGTGCCAAAAAAAAACGCAACAGACGAACAAGAGTTTCAACCAAATGAATTTGAACCGGAGCTCCTCGCAAGGAAGTGAGTCTGATGCTCAAGAAAATTTCGGCGGCACTGGTTGTGAGCTTTCTCGTGTCGAGCGGCGCGGCTCAGGCTTACGACCTGCCGAAACTTAAGCCCGATAAAAAAATTTCTGCTGAGGCAGAAGAAAAAAAAGGTTCCGTGCTCAAAAGCGATTGGACGAGCGCGGAGCTCTTTGAAGCAAAAATCAAAGCGCGATTGGCGGACGGAGAAAAAATTCCGCCCGCTGATCCTGCGCGTGTGGCCGCGGACAAAAATTACATCTTCATCGCCTTCTACAACGGCGCGCCGTTTTTCCTGGACAAATATTCTGTCAAAGTCAAAAAAAATTCGGACGGCGTGAAAGTTTGGGAGCAAAAAATTTTCCCGATAAGCAAAAATTATTCGCCGAGGAACGCCAAGGCAACCGCTCAAACTTTTTGCTTGACAGGCGGAAAAATTTTCAACTCCAAGAAGGAAAAAGATGCGCTCGCGGATTTGACGGACGAAACGGACAAAATTTTTTTGACAGAGTGCTTTCGCGTCGGATACTACTTTGCTTTCGGCGAAGAGGCACAAGACATTTAGACACGGACAAAAGAAAAGTCGTCGGCAAACGTCGGCGACTTTTTTCTTGCGGAAATTATTTTGCCAGCGACCAATTTTTTCCGCTGTGACAATCCACGACGAGCGGCACGGAAAGTTGAGCGACATTTTCCATGGCCTCGCGCAAAATTTTTTCCACGTCGACCAGCTCGGAATTTTTTGCCTCCAAAACAAGTTCGTCGTGCACCTGAATGATAATTCGGCTCTCAAGGTCGCGAAGGCCTTCCTCGGCGCGAATCATCGCAAGTTTGATGATGTCGGCGGCGGTGCCTTGAATCGGCGTGTTCATGGCCATGCGTTGAGCCAGGGAGCGTTGGTTGAAATTTTTACTGTTGATCGCGGGCAAAAATCTTCGTCGGCCGAACATCGTCGTTACATAGCCGTGAAGTTGAGCTTGGGCGACGGTCGCGTCGAGAAAATCTTTGACGCCGGGGTAGCGTTCAAAATATCGCGCGATGTATTCGGCGGCCTCCTTGCGGCTGATGTTCAGGTTTTGCGACAGGCCGTAGTCGCTGATTCCGTAGACGATGCCGAAGTTGACGGCCTTGGCTTTGCGGCGAAGGTCGGGCGTGATTTCTTCGAGCGGCACACCAAAAACTTCCGCGGCGGTTCGCGCGTGAATGTCCTGGCCTTTGAGGAACGCGTCGATCAAATTTTCGTCGCCGGACATGTGCGCCAAAAGTCTCAGCTCAATCTGCGAGTAATCGGCGGAAAAAATGCAGTCGAAATTTTTTCCCGGCTCGAACAGCGCGCGAATTTCTTTGCCCTCGTCGGTGCGCACGGGAATATTTTGCAGGTTCGGGTCGGAGCTGGAGAGCCTGCCGGTCGCGGTCACGGTCTGATTAAAATTCGTGTGGACGCGGCCGTCCTTACCGATTAATTTTCCCAGGCCGTCCAGATAAGTCGATTTTAGTTTCGTCAACGCGCGGTAGCTCAAAATCATTTCAACGATCGGATGCCGCCACTTGAGCTCCTCCAAAACTTCGGCGTTGGTCGAGTAGCCCGTCTTGGTTTTTTTGAGCGCGGGAAGTTTGAGATTTTCAAAAAGAATTTTAGCCAGCTGTTGCGAAGAATTTATGTTGAAGGTCTCGCCGGCCTGCTCGAAAATATTTTCCTTGAGCGCGGCAATTCGCTCGGCCATCTCGGCTGATTTTTTTTTGAGCGCGGTTTTGTTGACGACGACGCCGCGATTTTCCATGCGTGCCAAAATTTTCGTGAGCGGTAACTCGATTTCCGCGTAAAGTTTCGTCAAGTCCGCGTCGGCCAATTTTTTTTCGTAGACCGCGGCGATTTTTTCCAGCGCAACGGTTTGTGCGGCCGAAGAATTTTCCGTCATCTGCAAGCCGTCGAATTCCAACGCCAAAAGATTTTCGCAGGAATAATTTTCGGTTTCGGGGTAGAGCAGATAGGCGGCCAGCTCCGCGTCAAAAATTTTTTCGAGGCCGGGCACATCGAAGCCGCGCAGAAAATTTTTCACGCCGCTCAAAATAATTTTCCCGCCGAAGCCGCCGAAAACTTTTTGCAAGTCGTCGCGGGTCGCAGAAAAAATTTCTCCGCCCGAAATTTTTATCGCGAAAGAATTTTCCTGCCCCGCCACGCTCAAACTTTCCGCCGCAAAAATTTTTTCAAAGTCAATCGGCCGCGGCTCGTCGACGGCCAAAAATTTTTTCGTCGCGCGATAAAAAAGATTGTCCGTGTCGAAGAAGTCGTGAATTTTTTTCTTGAGCTGAACCAGGGCGTATCGGCCGCAAAATTTGTCGGCGCGCGCCAGGTCGGGCTCAATCTTGAAACTTTCCGCGTCGAAAAAAATTTCGGGGACGTCGCGGACAATCGTGGCCAGTTGCTTGCTCAAAAGTGCGTCGGCGGAAGAATTTTTCAGCGCGGCGTAAACTTTTTTCTTCGACCTGAGCTTTTCGCGATTGGCCAGAACATTTTCCAGCGAGCCGAAATCTTGAATCAACTTCGCGGCCGTCACCTCGCCGATACCTTTGACGCCGGGGATGTTGTCGGACGGGTCGCCGCGCAAACTTTTGTAGTCGACGAGCCGAGCGGGCGCGAAGCCGTATTCGTCGAAAAATTTTTTCTCGTCGTAAAGGTTGGTCGTGGAATTTTTTATGAGCAAAACTTTTGTCGTGGCGTTGATGATCTGGAGAGCGTCACGGTCGCCGGTGAGAATCATCACGTTGAAATTTTCGCAGGATTTTTTTGCCAGCGTGCCGATAACGTCGTCAGCCTCGAAGCCGGGAACCTCGCAACTTTTCACGCCGAGCACGTCGATAAATTCTTTGACGAGCGGAAGTTGAGCGGCCAAATCGTCGGGCATTTTCGGGCGCGTGGCTTTGTATTCGGGAAAAATTTCGTTGCGGAAAGTTTTCTTCGCCGCGTCGAGAGCAACGGCTGCCAGGTCGGGCGACTGCTCGCGAAAAATTTTCAAGATGATATTCGCGAAACCGACGAGAGCCCCGACAGGTTCACCGTTCGGCGCGGACAGAGGCGGCATGGCATAGAACGCGCGATAAAAAATGCTGCTGCCGTCGACGATCAAAAATTTTTTCATGCGTTGGCCTCCTCGGCTTTAGGCTCGTCAACTTTTTCTTCGGTCGCAGGTTTTTCTTCGGGCTTGGGAGTTTCGGTCACGGGCGTTTCAACTTCGGGCAGAGATTTGAAGCGATAAATTTTCGAGCCGTCGGAATTCGTCTGCAGGCCGCCCTCCATGTTGAAAAGAATCGGGGCGTCGTCCGCGCTGCAATAAAGTTGATTCTTGCGCTCGTAGCAAACGACTTTCCCGTATTTACTTTTGAGCGTCGACTCGTTTTTGTTCCATTCGAGTTTGAGCCGCAAAATTTTCGCGATTGGAACGGCGGGCATGTAAGAAATTCCCTCGCGCAGGACGGCCTTGGCAAAAAATCTGGTGTTGTTGGCGTCGGTGGGCTGAGTGAGCTGCCCGTTGACTTCGACGTTGTAAGGTTTGCCGATTGTGGTTGGTTGGCCGTCGGAAGCCTCAATTTTTTTGGCGATGTCCTGCTCGCTCTCGAAGGCCAACACGCCGAAAGGTTCCAGCCACTTTGTCACGTCCGCGACGTTCACGACTTGCATTCCGTAGCCGTCGGGATAAATGTAATAGGCGACCGCGCCGTCCGAAGATTTCTCGACGACGACACGATTGTAAGTTATCTCGACGGGCGTGCCGACTTCCACGGCGTCAAAGAGAGCCTCGACATCTTTTTCGTTCATGCGAATGCAGCCGTTGGAAACGTAATTGCCGATGCTTTCGGGGCGATTCGTGCCGTGAATTCCGTAGTTGCCGGAAAATTGCATCCAACGATAGCCCAGCGGGTTGTCCGGGCCGGAAGGAATTTCGTATTCGGGGTGAGTAGGATCGATCCACGGCGGATTGACTTCTTTGCTGCCGATTTTGTAATAGCCCGTGGGTGTCGGCGTCTCGACCTTACCCAAGCCCAAGCTGTAGACCGCAATTTTTTTGTCGCCGTCATAAAGCGTCATGAGTCGGCTGGCCGCGTTGATGAAAATTTTTTTCTGCGCGTGCGCCGGCGAGACGAACAGAATTAATGTACAAATGATTGCCGCGAAAAATTTTAATGCGTTCATCTTCAAACATCTGCCTTTCCAAAAAATTTTTTCCCAATATAGCAGTTCAATCTGAAAAACTTTTGAAGCTCTTCACATTGCCGCGCGAATCTGCTACTATGCGACGAGAAATTTTTTTGGAGGGAACGCCATGAGAATTATCCACACGGACAAAGCACCCGCGGCCGTCGGCCCCTACAGCCAGGCTATCAAAGTCAACGGGCTGCTTTACACGTCGGGGCAAATCGCAATCGATCCCGTCGTCGGAAAAATCGTCGCTACCAACATCGAAGGTCAAACCGCGCAGTGCTGCAAAAATTTGGCGGCGATACTCGAAGCGGCCGGCTACGACTTCAGCGAAGTTTTCAAGACGACTTGTTTCCTTGCCGATATCGCCGACTTTCAAAAGTTCAACGCCGTCTACGAAAAATATTTCGTCAGCAAACCCGCGCGAAGTTGCGTGGCCGTGAAAGATTTGCCGGCGGGCGCGCTCTGTGAAATCGAACTCATCGCCGCAAAATGATTCGTGCTCAAAATTTGCGCCACGTTTACAAAAATTCTTCGGGAGAAAAAGTTGCGCTCGACGATTTAAATTTTTCGATTGACGACGGAGAATTCGTCGCGATCATCGGCACGAACGGTTCGGGAAAATCCACGCTCGCCAAACATTTCAACGCGCTGCTCCTCCCCACAAGCGGAAAAATTTTTGTCGACGGGCTGGACACTTCCGACGAAAAAAATCTTTGGCGCGTCCGCGAAAAAGTCGGCATGGTCTTCCAAAATCCCGACAGCGAAATCGTCGCGGCGGTTGTCGAGGACGATGTTGCTTTCGGCTTGGAAAATTTGGGCATTGAGCCGAAAAAAATTCGCGAGCGCGTCGACTTGGCTCTCGACGACGTGAACATGAGCGACTACAAAAAATTCGCGCCGAACAAACTAAGCGGCGGGCAGAAGCAACGAATCGCCATCGCTGGGGTCATCGCCATGCGCACAAAAATTATTGTCTTCGACGAGCCGACCGCCATGCTCGACCCGCAAGGCCGCCGCGAAATTTTGGAGCTGGTCAAACGGTTGCACGCGCAAGGCAAGACGATAATTTTCATCACGCACTTTATGGAAGAGGCCGCTCAAGCGCAAAGAATTTTTTTGATGGACGGCGGACGAATTATAAAAAATGACACGCCGCGAGAAATTTTTACCGACATGCGCGAGATGAAACGTTTGGGCTTCGACGTGCCGATTGCAGCGGAAATGGCCGAACGCCTCCGACGAAAAAATTTCAAACTCCCGAAAAAAATTTTGACGGCGGAAGAACTCGTCGCGGCTCTGAAAAAAATAAAATGATTTTTACAACGCAAAAGGCGGAAGCTCGTGACTTCCGCCTTAAAATTTTCTGTATTGGTGGAGACGGAGGGATTCGAACCCTTGACCCCCAGATTGCGAACCTGATGCTCTCCCAGCTGAGCTACGTCCCCAACGCACGCGATTATAAACTTTGTGCCGCGCGTTGTCAAGAAAAAGTTTCACATGTCGGCCAGGAACGCACAATAACCTTTTTTCGTCTCGTAGATGTCGACTTTGGAGGTGGCTTCCCAGGGCGCGTGCATGCTCAAGACCGCAACGCCGCTGTCGATGACTTCCATGCCGTATTTTGCCATCATGTGAGCGATAGTTCCGCCGCCGCCCAGATCGACTCTGCCCAGCTCGGAGAATTGATAGCTGACGTTGTTTTTATCGAGGACTGCGCGAAGTTTCCCGACGTATTCGGCGTTTGCGTCGCTGGAGCCGGATTTGCCGCGTGCGCCCGTGAACTTGTTAAAGACCATGCCCTTGCCCAGGTAAGCCACATTATTTTTGTCGTAAGCTTGAGCGTAAAGCGCGTCGAAGGCACTGGACACGTCGGAGCTGAGCATGAAAGAATTTTTCAAAGTGCGGCGCAAGGCAAGTTCGCTGTATTGTCCGCAGGCGTTCAAAAGTTCGGCGAGCACGTTCTCAAAAAATTTTGACTGCATGCCCGTGGCACCGTAGCTTCCGATTTCTTCCTTGTCGACGAGAAGACAGCAGGCCGTGCGTTTGAATTCTTTGTCGGCGGCCTCCAACATCGCGACGAGAGAAGTGTAAGCGCAAACACGGTCGTCTTGGCCGTAGCCCAAAATCATGCTCCTGTCGAATCCGAGTTCGCGAGCTTTTCCGGCCGGGACAAGTGCCAACTCCGCCGAATGAAAATCTCTTTCGCCAATGCCGTATTTTTCTTTGAGCAGCCTGATGATCGCGCGTTTGACGGATTCTTTGTTGCCTTCACGCAGCGGATAATTTCCGACGAGGATGTCGAGCTTGTCGCCCTCGATAACTTTATCGGCAGTTTTTTTCATTTGCTCCTGCGACAGATGAATCAGCAAATCCGTCACGCAGAAAACCGGGTCGCCTTCCTCTTCGCCGAGAACGATATCGACGACGCTCCCGTTTCTTTTGGCCACGACGCCGTGCAACGCAAGCGGAATCGTCACCCACTGATATTTTTTTATGCCGCCGTAATAGTGCGTGTCCATGTAAGCCAGCCCGCCGTCCTCGTAAAGCGGATTTTGTTTGAGGTCGAGCCGGCAAGTGTCGATGTGCGCGCCAAGGATATTCAAGCCCGTTTCCGGCGGTTCCGTCCCAATTTGAAAGAGCGCGACGGTTTTTTTCATGCAAACGGAATAAACTTTGTCGCCTGGCCGAAGCATCAATCTTTTTTCGATCACGTCGTCAAGATTTTGATAGCCAACCTCTTCGGCCAGCTTGACGGTCTCGGCCACACTTTCGCGTTCGGTTTTGCAGCGGCTGATAAAATCGATGTAGCCCGCCGCCAGATTTTCCATAGCTTTTTTGTCCTCGTCGTTGTATTCGCTCCAAACGGAAAATTTTTTTGCCATGTTCTCGTCCTCCACAATTTCTTTTTTGAGTTGAATTTTTTTCCACGCGCGCAATTTTTCTCTCAGCTCGGAGACTTGCGCGGTTAAATTTTTATCGTCCATGCATGACCTCGATAATCTTCAAAAAATCTTCGGCGGTTTCGGCTCGGTTGAAAAAATTTCGGAGACTCGCGCCGCCCGTCAAACCTTTTGTGTACCACGCCGCATGAGCACGCATTTCTCGGACGCCGATGTTTTCGCCTTTGAAAAAAATAATTTTCTCCAGGTGTCGGCGCATGATTCGGATTCGTTCGTCGAGAGAAGGCGGCGGAATTTTTTCGCCCGTCAAAAAAAATCTCAGCAGGCGATTTATAATCTGCGGATTGCCCTGCGCGGCTCGCCCGATCATCACGCCGTCGGCTTTTGTCACGGAAAAAATTTTTTCCAGGCTGTCGAAATCTTTGACGTCGCCGTTTGCGATGACGGGAATTTTCACGGCGGCTTTCACGCGGGCAATCTCCTCCCAATCGGCCGCGCCCGAATAAAATTGTTCGCGTGTCCGGCCGTGCACCGCAAGAAAATCGACGCCGGCATTTTCCGCACGTTTGGCAACCTCGACGGCGTTGATTTTTTTTTCGTCGAGGCCGAGCCGAATTTTTACGCTGACGGGAATTTTAACAGATTTTTTCACGGCCGACAAAATTTTTTCGACGAGCGCGGGATTTTTCATCAGCGCGCAACCTTCACCGTTCTTGAAAATTTTTGGCGCGGGACAGCCGCAATTAAAATCAATGACGGCAGCCGAGCCGATCTCTTCGACGTAAGCCGCCGCCTCCGCGCAAATTTCTGGGTCGGAGCCGAAAAGTTGAATCGCAACGGGTCGCTCCTCCTTGACCGTCCGCAGCATCGCCAAAGTTTTTTCGTTGCGGTAGTGAATGGCCGTCGCGCTGATCATTTCCGAAAACATCAGCAAATTTTTTTTCGGGAAGTCGTCGAGGAGTTCGCGCACCAAAATTCTGAAGGCCGTGTCCGTGACGCCCGCCATAGGTGCAAGAAAAATCGGTGTCCGAAAAATTTCTTCGACCGTCATTGTGAATTTCGCTCGTAAAGGACGCGCAAGCCGCTGAGCGTCAGGAAGTGGTCGATTCGGTCAATCGTCTTCGATTCGCGCTGAATCATCGTGGCCAGCCCGCCCGTCGCGATAACTTTTGCGTGCCAATGTGATCCCATCTCCGCGCGAATTTTTTCGACGATCGTGTCAATCTGCCCGACGTAGCCGTAAATTATTCCCGACTGCATGCAAGTTATCGTGTTGTGGCCGATGACATTTTTTGGCGGGACGAGTTCGATGCGCGGGAGTTTGGCCGTGGAAGTGAAGAGCGATTCGGAGGCAGCCACAATTCCGGGAGCAATCACTCCGCCCAAAAAATCGCCCGTGTCCGAAACGACGTCAAAGGTCGTGGCGGTTCCGATGTCGATTACAATCAGCGGCCCGCCGTATTGTTCAAAGGCACCCACGACGTTAACGATTCTGTCCGCGCCGATCGCCCGCGGGTTTTCGTAATTCAATTTAATTCCCGTCTTGATGCCCGGCCCGACGACCAGCGGCTTGATTTTAAAATAACGCTCGCACATTTTTGTAAGCGGCACGACCAGCGGCGGCACCACGGAAGAAATAATTATGTCCTTCACGTCGGAAATTTTCACGCCCTGATAGCGGAAAAGATCGTTTATCAACATGCCGTATTCGTCGCCGGTCTTTTGCCTGTCAGTGGAGATGCGCCAGTGTTTGCGCAAAATTTTTCCGCTGTAGGTGCCCATGACGATGTTGCTGTTTCCAATGTCAATGACTAAAAGCAAATAAACAACTCCTCAAAGTTTTATCATGTTCCCGATTTCCAAATCGCGCTCGTAAGTCCAAGTCCTTTTGTAGGGCAAGAATCCCGCGTTGGGTATAAAAGTCATCTCTCCAAACAAAATTGTATTTTCTAAGTTAAAAAAATCTACACGGACACAAGAAAAACCTGCACACAAAATTTTTGCGCAACTAAGCAACTCCTTCAAATTTTCGGGCTTGAGCAGCGGGCTCTCAAAAAGAGGCGCATCTTCAAACATTGCTCCCAAATCATGCCAATCCGTGCCGTAATATCCTTGATTAAATTTATGCTCTTCGTGATTCCAGATTTCTGTTACGCAAATAAATGTCGGTTCACCGTTGAAACAATAAACTCTGTAGTCGTGCAAATTACCGTTCGCTTCTTCCAAATATTTCTCCGCGACAATCTTGCGCTTTATCAAACTGTAGTGAAGCTCAAGTTGCGTCGCGCCGTAATCGGTGGCCAGCCAAGCGTTGATTCTTTCGCGCGCCGAGTGCCTGTCGAGAGAATTTTTGTCCTTGACGATGATGTTCATGCCAGAGCCGTGGTTGCACTTGAGAGCAAATTGATTCGGCAACTCGTCAAAATTTATTTCGTCGAAGCTGTCCCACGCGCCAAAAATTGGTTTCAACTTGTCGGCACCGATTTTGTCCGCCACATAATCGCGAACGGCAAATTTGTCGGCCAGGCGAGCTTTCAGCGGCGTGGAATCGTAAAGCTTGAGCCAATTTATTTTCTCGGTGTAAGTTTTCGGGTTGTCCAAGTCAAGCTCTCTGCCCATAATCTGCCGATACCAATTTTTTAGAATGGCAGCGTAACTTTCGCGCGGCTGGTTGTGCAAAATTTTTTGATTCCTCATTCGCTGCAACGCTTGCTTCATGAAATTTTCGTCCTGCGAATTTTTTATGTGAAACTCCAGCCCCTCAAAGCAGATGACGGGCGTGCCGTCGCGTTGAGAAAATTTCAGCGGCTCGACGCTGTGTTGCTCGTTCCACAAAATAATTTTCCGCGGCGCAACTCCCAAATTGAAGAACAGAGGAATCGCGGCGTCCAAATTTTTTCCGTCCAAAAGAAAAATCGCGTCGACGAAATCGTACACGAATTTGTTCACGGCTTTGGGTTCGAGCACGTCGTCGAGCGTCGCGTCCTCGGCCAGCTGCGTCAAAATTTTGTAGTCGATATAATCCTTGTCGCGTAAAAACTTCGGCAGCTTCTCCTTGAGCGTGCGTTCGTCTTGTGCATAAACGAGAGCGGTCTTCATCTTGCGTCCCCCTTAAAAATTTTTATCGCCACGCCTGCAAAAGGCGGCACAGATAATTCCAGTCCGAAAATTCTTTCCAAAGATTTTTTTGTCGCAAAAGCTCCGCCGTCTGCGAAAAAATTTTGATCGACGCTCGACGGATTTCTTCTGCGGCGGGATACGGAAGGCTTAAAAGATTCGGCAGTTCGCTGCGCAAAAGTTGGACTTCAAAAAATTTCAGCTCGCCGAAAGATTTTAGAATCGCGGCCAACGACGCCTCCTCGTGAACTTTCAAATTTAAAGCGTGAGCGACCGCACGACACGTCAAAGCCGTCTCCAAGTCAAAAATTTTTCCGCCAGCACAATCCGCCAAAATTGTCGTCAAAATTTCGGTCACGCGCGAAAATTTTTTTGCCGCGTCTTCGAGAGAAAATTTTTCTGCGCGGACGGCACGATATTTTAAAATCCCGTCGTCAAAAATTTCGTTGCGGTCGTAAAGATTGAAATGATTCTCCGGCCATTTGCCGCCGCTATAGGCTCTGCCGCGAGCGTGTTTTATTTTGAATTCTTCGCGCGATTTTGTGAAGTAATGATTAATCACGATTTTTTCGGCAGCGACGGGCGATATGCCAAACGCGAGCGGAGCGTGAGTTCCGTTTTCGTCGATGGTATAATTTCCCTCGAAGCAACGCGCGAAATGAAGATTAATATTTCTGATGCGCCGGGGATTCATGACGGATTTAAAAAAAATATTTCCGACGCCGCGGTTTGGTTCCGAAGCAGAAGTTTTTTCGGTTTCGACGGCAAAATTTTTTTCGGCGCGACGAGTAAATCTTTCGAGCACGCCGCGAGAGTAATCGGCCTTGTCGTGACCGTTGGAGCCGAAGCACTGCCAATGAATCGCCAAGCCCGCAGCGTTTTCGTCGCGCGACAAAATTTCGTCGAGCCGCGCAGAGATGGTGTCCGTCGTGTTTTTCGGGAAAATGAATTCGTCCAGGTCGATGAAGGCGATATATCGGCAAGTGAAACGAAAATTTTGAACGGCGTCATTGTAAGCGGCCATTTGCATTTTTTTTCCGGGAAAATATTTGTTCGTGACGAGGCCGGCCGCAACATACGGCGCGAGAATTTTTTTATAATCGTCGGAGCTTTCGTTGTCATAAAGAAAAAAATGATCGACGCCGGCAAGCAAATGATAATCGAGCCACTCTTTCAGATAACGCGCCTCGTTTTTGAAAATCGTCGCGACCGCCAAATCATACGGGAATAAATTTTTATCGACTGCCAAAAATTTTCACCTCATTTGCGCTTGCGAAGGTTCGATTCGACGAGAGTCAGATCATTTTCCGAAAAATTTGGCTTGCGCACGTGGCCGACCGCGGAAGATTTATTTATCTCGCTGATGACGGAAAAATCGCGCGTCTCAGTCATGATTATCACGGGAATATTTTTCAATCGAGCGTTGACGTTGACGAGCGACAAAAATTTCAGGCCGTTGACGAAGGGCATATCCAAGTTGACGAGAACCAGATCCGCGCCGCCGTTTTCCAAAAGTCTCATTCCTTCAGCCGCGCTTTGAGCCGTGGTGATGTCGCAGGGGAAACGATTTTTGAGCGTCTCGCGTTCCTGGCGCAGGTCGAAGATGTCGTCGTCGATGAGCAAAATGCGGAAGGAACCTTTCGGCTGCTGAGTTTCGGCGGCGACGATGGGCGTTGAAGTTTCTTCTTTGCCGCCGACCAATTTGTTGACGCGCCCGACCAAATCTTTCGGGGCGCAGGGTTTTGAAACATAATCTTGCACGCCGAGAGAAAAAACATCCGCGACAATTTCTCGGCGCGTCGAGCCCGACATCATCATCACGGGCACGGATTTAAATTTTTCGTCTTCGCGAATGCGGCGCAACATATCGAGTCCGTTGTAATCGGCGTCCAAGACGACGAGATTTACTTCGCGGCTTATGAGCGTGTTAATTGCGGTCAACGGGTTGTTCGCCGTGATGATTTTGTAATCGGGCAGGTTGCGCTCCAAAATTATGCTGGTGAGTTTGAGGTTGCGTTCGTCGTTGTTGACAATCATGATTATGACTTCGCGCCTGTCCTCGGCGACTTTTTTCAAGGCGTTGGTCTTTAATGCTTCCATGCGTTCGCCCTGAACCTTTGCCCGCACTCTGAATTTTTCCAGGCAAGACTCGCAATAAAGTCCGCCTTTTATCGGTCGCCCGCAGCCGGCGCAAGGTCGTCCGCCGCTCACGCGAGCTCTGCTCTCTCTCCTTACCATCGCAATCCTCCTCTGCGGAAAAGCCAATAACTTTTCTTAGTTTACTAAAATTCGCCGATATGTCAATAAAAAAATCCGACGAGCCGCGAGCCCGCCGGATAGAGTTGAAATTTTATTTTCAGCTGTTCATAAGTTTTTTGTAAAGTTCAATGTACTCGTGCGCGGAATTTTTCCAGCTGTAGTCGCTGTTCATTGCGTTGGAAGAAACCTGCAGCCAAACTTCGAATTGCGCGTAAGTCGACAGGGCGCGTTTGAGGGCATACATCATCTCGTGCGCGTTGTAGTTGGAAAAGACGAAGCCGTTGCCCTGCTTGGTGTACTTGTCGTATTGTTGGACGGTATCTTTCAGGCCGCCGGTTTCACGCACGACGGGAGCCGCGCCGTAACGCATGGCGATGAGCTGGCCGATGCCGCACGGTTCATAGTTCGACGGCATGAGGAAGATATCGCTGGAGGCGTAAATTCTCTGCGCCAGTTCGTTGGAGAAATAGATGTTGGCGGAAACTTTTTGAGGATAACGCCAAGCCAAACCTTTGAACCAATCCTCATAAACTTTGTCGCCGGTGCCGAGCAGAACGAATTGGAAGTCTTCGTGCTGAAGGAGTTCGTCCATCATGCGCACGACGAGATCGAGACCTTTGGCCGCGACGAGACGCGTGACCATGGAGACGATCGGAATTTTTCTGCCCTGCGGAAGGCCGAGGAGCTCCTGCAGTTTAATTTTGTTCTCGCACTTTTTGTCGAAGGCGGCGTAAGCGTCGGAGTTGTCATAATTCACGAACAAGTTCTTGTCGGTCGCGGGGTTGAAAACGGTGTAGTCGATTCCGTTGACGATGCCGTAGAGATCATCTTTGCGGCTGCGAAGGAGCCCGTCGAGGTGTTCGCCGAAATATTCATATTGAATTTCCTGCGCGTAGGTTTTGCTCACCGTCGAGACGTAATCGGCGTAGATGATGCCGCCCTTCATGAAGTTGACCGCGTCATAGAATTCGAGGTCGCCGTTGTTGAAATATTTCCAGTCGAGACCCAAAACGTCGCCCATGATATCTTTGGTGAAGACGCCCTGATATTTCAGATTGTGAATGGTGTACAGCGTCTTGATTTTCTCATAACGCTCGTCGCCCTGGTGTTCGAGTTTGAGCAGGACGGGAACCAAGCCGGAGTGCCAGTCGTTGGCGTTGATGACGTCGGGCCAGAAGTCAATCGCGGGCAGGCAGTTCAAAATCGCGCGGCAAAAGAACGAATAACGCTCGGCGTCGTCGTCATAGCCGTAGAGCCCTTCGCGGGCAAAATATTCTTCGTTGTCGACGAAATAGTAGGTCACGCCGTCGAGTTCGTATTTGTCGATGCCGACGTATTTCGTGCGCCAAGAAACGGGAACCGTCCCGTCAAAAACGTGTTCCATGCCTTCGCGATATTTCTCGCCGATTTTGCTGAACTTCGGGAGAATAACGCGAACGTCAACGCCCTGCTCCTTTAGAGCTTTGGGGAGTGAACCTGCCACATCGGCCAGACCCCCGGTCTTTACAAACGGAACCGCTTCCGATGCCACATAGAGAACTTTCATAATATAAACTCCCTCCTGTTTTATCTTGTTCTTGGGAAATATCTGCTTCAATCTTCCGCCTTGCCGAGATAATTTCCGGGCACGTCATGCTTGAGGAAAATCGCGGCCAGCGGCGGAATAGTCAAGGTTATCGAGTGACTGCGATTGTGATAGGGGATTTCCTCCGTCAACAGCAAGCCGGAATTTTTTATGCCTTTGCCGCCGAATTCTTCCGCGTCCGAGTTGAAAACTTCGACGTAGCTGCCTTTGTCGGGCACGCCGATTCGATAGCCCTCGCGCGCGTTCGGCGTAAAGTTGCAAATTACAATCAAGTAGTCGTCGCTGTCTTCTGCTTTGCGAATGAAGGAAACGACGCTGTTGTCGTTGTCGTTGCAATCGATCCACTGGAAGCCGTTCCAATCGAAGTCCACTTGCCAGAGCGATTTGTTTTCGCGATAAAATTTGTTCAACGCCCGCGAATATTTTTGCATTTGTGTATGTTTGTCGTACTGTTCGACGAGGTGCCAATCCAAGCTGTCGTTTTCGTTCCACTCGATGAATTGAGCGAACTCGCCGCCCATGAACAAAAGTTTTTTGCCGGGGTGCGCCATCCAATAGCCGAAGAAACAACGCAAGCCCGCAAACTTCTGCTCGTATTCGCCGGGCATTTTTTCAATCAGCGACCGCTTGCCGTGAACAACTTCGTCGTGGCTTAGCGGCAGGATAAAATTTTCCGCGAAGGCGTACATGAACGAGAACGTCACTTTGTCGTGATTCCACTTCCGATAAATCGGATCAAGGCTCACGTAGTCGAGCATGTCGTTCATCCAGCCCATATTCCACTTGTAGTTGAAGCCCATGCCGCCCATGTAAACGGGTTTGGAGATGAGCGGCCAAGAGGTCGACTCTTCCGCCATCATCAACGCTTGCGGGTTGTACTTGAAGACTGTCTCGTTTAGTTTCTTCAAAAATTCCACGGCCTCAAGATTTCCCGTGTCGCCGTAGCGGTTTGGAGTCCACTCGCCTTCTTCGCGGCCGAAGTTAAGATACAACATATTTGCCACGCCGTCAATCCTCAAGCCGTCGATGTGAAATTCCTCGAACCAAAACAGCGCGTTGGAGATGAGAAAGCTTTGGACTTCCGTGCGGCCGTAATCGAAATTTATCGTGCCCCAGCCGCGGTTTTCGGAAAGCTGCGTGTTGTCGGATTCGTAGAGGTTGACGCCGTCGAATTCGCGCAGGCCGTGCGAGTCCTTGCAAAAGTGGCCGGGCACCCAATCCATTATCACGCCGATATTATTTTTGTGCGCCGTCTCGACGAGGTAACGGAAGTCGTTGGGTTCGCCGTAGCGGCTCGTCACCGCAAAGTAACCCGTCGTCTGATAGCCCCAAGAATTGTCCAGCGGGTGCTCCGTCAGCGGCATGAATTCGATGTGCGTGTAATTCATTTCCGCGACGTATTTTATCAGCTTGTCGGCCAGCTCGCGATAAGTCAGATAGTCGCGGCCGTTGCGTTGCCAAGAACCCGCGTGCACCTCGTAAATCAGCATGGGGTGGGAATAGGACGATTTTCTTTTCTTGAGCTCTTGCCAATCGTCGTCGTGCCAGGCGTAATCTTCCAGGTCATAAATTCTTGAGGCGGTCTTCGGACGTTTCTCCGCCCAAAAGCCGTAAGGATCATCTTTCAAAATGT
Organism: uncultured Selenomonadales bacterium; assembly: GCA_946536925.1. Classification (GTDB taxonomy): domain Bacteria; phylum Bacillota; class Negativicutes; order Selenomonadales; family Selenomonadaceae; genus Quinella. The sequence continues at coordinate 18,096 of CAMNFC010000036.1, forward strand.
GCGGGCCGTTCGGCGGCTGAATCGCATATTTGTAAAGGTCGCCCTGCTTGAGTCCCTCGATAAAAGTTTCCCAAGTCTCGCCGTCTTCCAGCCGAATCATGCGGTTGACGCGGTTGTCCCAGTTGTTGAAGTCGCCCACGACGCTGACGGATTTTGCGTGGGGAGCCCACACCGCAAAGCGCACGCCTTTTTTGCCGTCACGTTCGACGAAGTGCGCACCGAGCATTTCATAGGCGCGATAGTTTGTGCCCTGGTGGAACAGATAAAGACCGTACTCGCTGAGGTTGGAAGTTTTCATGAATCAGCCCCCTCCCGCCATCAAAAATTTTTTTATTGAATCTTGCAGGGTTTTATGTTCCAAATTTCAGCGGCGTATTCGTCAATCGTTCTGTCGGAAGAAAATCTGCCGGAGTTTGCGATATTCATTGCCGCCGAACGGAGCCAGCCCATGCGGTCGGAGTAACGGGCGTAAATTTCGCTGTGCGCGTCGATGTACGCGTTGAAGTCTTTGAGGATGAAGAACTCGTCGTTGCCCTGAATCAGATAATCGCGGATGGAATGGAAATTGCCGTAGCTGCCGTCGGTGAGCTTGTTGATGACCAGCTGCACGTTCGGATTGCTCGTGTATTCGTTCCACGCGGAGTAAGTTCCGTTCTCGTAGTAAGCAAGAACTTCGCCCGCCTTGAGCCCGAAGATGACGATGTTTTCGTCGCCGACAGCCTCGCGAATTTCAACGTTCGCGCCGTCGAGAGTGCCGAGAGTTATCGCGCCGTTCATCATGAATTTCATGTTGCCGGTGCCCGACGCTTCCTTCGACGCCGTAGAAATTTGCTCGCTGACGTCCGCCGCGGGATAAACAATCTCACCGATAGACACGCCGAAATTTTCAATGAAGACGACCTTCAGGCGGTTGTCAATCGATTTGTCGTTGTTAATCTTGTCGGCGATTGCGTTGATGAGGCGAATCGTTTCCTTGGCGATGTAGTAGCCCGCCGCCGCCTTGCCGCCGAAAAGATACGTCGTCGGGAGCGGCTTATAGCTCGGATCGTTCTTTAGTTTATCGTATTGCCAAATAATATGCAACGCGTTCATGAGTTGACGTTTGTAGGAGTGAAT
>CAMNFC010000037.1 GCA_946536925.1 uncultured Selenomonadales bacterium
ACTTCCAAGTCAAAGTCGGTCGTCAACCCCTCTACACCAATGAAGACGGTATCATTTGGGATACTGAATACACAGGCGGCGAGATCACCTTCGGCAAACTCGCTGACGGCTTGAGAGCCACCATCTTCGGCGGCCGCCTCAATGCAAGTAAAGTTGTCGGTTCCGTCCGCAACGCAGGCTCTTGGAATGGACGTCAAGACGGCGTTAGCGCGGAAAATCGTTGGAGAAACGCGACGGGCTATATCGGCGGCGACGGCACTGATCCTTCCAGCTTCTGGGCTGTCAACGTTCAATATGATCCCGGTCAAAAAGGTCTCTTCGGCGGCGCGGGCTACTACCACATCAAAGACGACGACTTCAAAACCATGACCTTCGACGGCGAATCGATGCCCAACTACGCTTACAGCAAACGCGGCAACGTCGACAAGGCTCAAATCTGGTCTGTCAACCTCGGCTGGCGTCTCGGCAAAGTTCAAGTTTGGGGCGCATACGCGAAGAACAGCAAGGCTGACTTCGAAGACAGATCTTGGCAAGCTCTCGTTCGCTACGGCGATCTCTACGGCGGCGGCAACCAGAGCACCAAGAAAGGTCAATGGGCTGTCTGGGCCGGTTATAAAGAACTCGGCTCCAACACCTCTCTTTGCGCAATCAACTGGGATGACGCTTATGCCGGCACCAAAGGCTTCGTCGCGGGCGCGTCTTGGGCTCCGATGGACAGAATCGTTCTTATCGGTAAATACTTCAAAGGCAAATACATCACTGGCCCCGGCGATGCAGAACGCCTCTTCGGCCGCGTCGAATTCTTCTTCTAATCCGACACCTTCAGCCGAAAAAATTTCATAACGTAAATTACGGGAGTCTCCGAGAAATCGGAGGCTCCTTTGATTTGCAAAAAAAATTCCCCCGACAAAACGTCGAGGGCAAAAAATTTTTGGCGATTAAAATTTTTTCGTCGTGCGAACGTCTTCCGTGAGCTTCAAAATTTCTTCCAAAGTTTTTCCGCCGACGGATTCGACAGCCGCCAAAATTGCACCTTCGACCAGCGGACAATCGATCATTCGGACGTTCGGCCTGTTAAAATCTTCCAAAACCATTTCGGTCGTCATGACCGCCGAGCCCATGTCAACGAAAATCATCACGCCGTCCGAGGAAAAAACTTTTTCGACAGCCGCCAAAATTTTTTCGTAGCTCGTGCCCAAACTTCCGTCTTCCAGGCCGCCCGCCGCCGCAATCGGAACTTCGGAGGCCATCATCTTTGCGACTTCAACGACACCTTCGGCGAGCTTTTGGCTGTGAGAGACGATAACGATTCCGACCATTTCACGCCTCCCGCAAAACTTCCAACGTCGCCTGCAACATCATCAGCGAAGAAGTTGCGCCAGGGTCTTGGTGGCCGAGACTGCGTTCTTTGAGGTAACTTGCACGACCTTTCGTGGCGATGATCGTTTTGGTGAATTCAACGCCTGCGGCCGCCGCGTCGACAGCAACCGAGAGAGCCTCGACAAAATTTTTTCCGCCGGCAAGATTTTCTTTTAAAGTTTTGAGCGCGGGACAAAGTGCGTCGAGCATGGTTTTTTCGCCTTCAACAGCTTTGCCGCGCATTTTGATTCCGTTGACGGCTGCCTCCAACGCCGCGACAAAATCTTCAGCCGCGAGAAAATTTTTTCCTTTGCAGACGTTGCCGGCCTTCATGAATGCCGTACCGTAAAGAGGCCCCGACGCGCCGCCGACAGTGGAGACGAGTTGAGTTCCGACGCCTTTCAAAATCGCGCCGATGTCTTTGTCCGCCCAAGTCGGAATTTTTTCTTCGACGCTTTTGAATCCGCGAGCCAAATTTATTCCGTGGTCGCCGTCGCCGATTTCGTTATCGAGTTGCGTGAGGAAATTTTTTTCCGCCTCAATTTTTTTTGCCACGGCAGAAATTATCGCGAGAATTTTTTTTGTGTCCATGGTTCACCTCTTGAGCGCGGGAGTGTCTGCGGGCGCGTCATAAAGTTTTTTCAGTTCGTCGTCGAGTTTTAGCAGCGTCAGAGAAAATCCGGCCATCTCGATTGACGTCATGAAATTTCCAACCATCGTGTCGTAAACTTTGACGCCCGCGGCTTTGAGATAATCCTGAACGAAATTATTTATGATGTAAAGTTCCATGAGTGGGGTCGCTCCCATTCCGTTGACGAGGACGACGACTTCCTGATTTTTATAATCGATGTCGGCCAAAATTTTTTCGAGGAGAGTTTTGGCGATCTCGTCGGCGGAAGCGATTTTTTCTCTGTGCGTGCCGGGTTCGCCGTGAATTCCGATTCCGATTTCCACTTCGTCTTCGGCCAGCTCAAAACCTGGTTTGCCGGCGGCGGGAACAGTGCACGGAGAAATTGCCATGCCCATCGTCCGAACGTTTGCGATAACTTTTTCGGCGACGGCTTTAACTTCTTCGAGCGTTGCACCTTCCTCAGCTTTTGCGCCCGCGATTTTATGGACAAGAATTGTTCCCGCGACGCCGCGTCGACCCGTCGTGTAGAGGCTGTCTTGAACGGCGACATCATCGTTTACGACAACGTGATCGACTTTGATATCCTCGTCGGCCGCCATGTCCATTGCCATTTCAAAATTCAAAACGTCGCCCGTATAATTTTTCACGATGCAAAGGACGCCGGCTTCCGTCGCGACAGCTTTAATTCCCTCGAAAATTTTATCGGGCGTGGGCGATGTGAAAACCGCTCCGGCCACCGCGCAATCGAGCATGCCCAACCCGACGAAGCCGCCGTGAGCAGGTTCGTGACCTGAGCCGCCGCCGCTGACGAGAGCAACTTTATCGACTTTTTTTTGCGCACGGACGACCACGTTTCCGCAATCGAGCTTTTGGAGTTTGTCGGGCGCGGATTTGACCAGACCCAAAATCATTTGCTCCTCCACGGCCTCCACCGAATTTATCAGCTTCTTCATAAGAATCCCTCCAAAAAAAAATTTCAAGCTTGGCGAAAAAAATTTATCACTAAGCTTGAAGAGTGTCAATCATTATTTCAATCCAAATCGGCTGCTTTGCCTTTGTATTGCGGCGGGCGTTTTTCGAGGAAAGAGTTAATGCCTTCTTTGTAATCGTCGCTCTTGTAGACGCGGGCACGATAGGCGTTGATGCGCTCGAAATTTTCCGCGCTGATGACGGTGGACGCTCGGCTCAAGATTCGGAATTGCCGCTTGATGGCACTGATTGAAAGGACGCTGTTTCGGCGCAAGGGATTGAGGAATTGTTCTTCCAAAACTTTTTCCAAATCTTCAAGTTCGGCAACGCGATTGATGAGCCCGACGTTTAGCGCGTCTTCGGCGGTGATGGGCGTGCCGAGGAAAAACATTTCGCGGGCTTTGTTCATGCCCAACTGATTTATGAAATGCAAAATCCCCGACGCGTTGTAAGGGATTCCGATTTTCGCGGGAGTGATTGCGAAGGTTGCGTTCTTTGAGCTGACAATCATGTCGCACGACAAGCACAGGTCGCACGCGCCGCCCCAAACGGTTCCGCTCACGCAGGCGATGACGGGAACAGGCGTATCTTGCACCTTGCGGAGCAAACGCTCCATGGGCACGCCGAACGACAACGGGTCGGCTCCGTCTTGCGGCAACTCGTGAATGTCGTGACCCGCGCTCCAGACGCCGCGTTTCGTCTGCGCCTTGATCACAATTCCGACGCACTCATTATCGTAGCCGAATTTCAAAGCGTCAATTAATTCCTTGCACATTTTTTCGCTGAGGCAATTAAAATGATCGGCGTTTTGCATTTCGATATAGCAGATTCGATTGTTAATTTCTGTCTTTACCAATTTACCGGCTCCTTAAAATTAATTGAAAAAATTTTTTCGACGTGATATCATCTGCGCGGCAGGCAGTTAATGTGTCGGCTTCTTCCTCGAAGGAGGCGATGCGTTATGGATTTCTTCGACTGGATTGACCATCTCTCCAACGTCGGGACGTTCATCATCGCGTTGCTGACGTTCTTCGGCAAAAACAAATAAGAGAAGAGCCGTCCGCTACGACGGCTCCCAAACCGATTTCACAATTTCGATGTATTAACGGGGAAGGAGTCGACGTACCGCCATCGACTGCCTGCCATTAAAGTTGTCTTCTTCACGCAAAAAAAATTTATCACAAGCTCGCCGATAAGTCAAGGAGTGATTTTGATGATTGTTTACGCGACGCACGCTGGAAAATATTTGTCGCTCGCCGAAAGTTTGAAGATTGATTCGTCGACGCCGCGCGGCCTCTACATAAATTTGACGAACCGCTGCAACTGCGATTGTGTTTTCTGCCTGCGACAAAAAAAATCCATGGCCAAAGAGTCGAGCCTTTGGTTGGAACGCGAACCGACCGTCGAAGAAGTCAAAGCCGAATTGGACGCCGCGCCGTGGAAAGTCGTCAAGGAAATTGTCTTTTGCGGCTTCGGCGAACCGACCATCAGACTTTCCGCGCTCGTCGAACTTCTTGCTCACGTGAAAAAAAATCGCCCGCAGATTCCGACGCGCCTGAACACGAACGGCTTGGGCGAACTTTATCACGGGCGGGAGATTGCCTCCGACTTTGAAAAAATTTTGGACACGGTGTCGATCAGTTTGAACGCCGCGACCGCCGAAAAATATTTCAAAATCACGCGGGCGGCTTACGGAATAAAATCTTTCGACGCGATGTTGACTTTCGCCGAGCACATGAAAAATTTTGTGCCGCACGTCGTCTTGACCGTCGTCGATCACGTCACGCCGCCCGAAGAAATTTTAGCGTGCAAAAAAATTTGTGACGAGCGCGGATTAATTTTGCGCGTCCGCCCGTACGAAGCCTCTTAAAGATTTGTTTTGAAAAATTTTTCTATCTTGTCAAACGGAATGGCTTTCATGTTGTCGTAAAGGTCGACGTGGCTCGCGCCGGGGATAATCATCAGCTCTTTGTTCGAGCCTGTCAATTTTTTGAACGCGTCCTCGGAAAAATATCTGGAGTGAGCCTTCTCGCCGTGAATTATCAGCACGGGCGATTCAATTTCGCTGCTGTAACAAAGGAGCGGCATATTCATAAAAGACAGCGCGCTCGTCGAGTTCCAGCCCATGTTTGAATTCAGCGAACGTTTATGATAACCGCGCTTGGTTTTGTAGTAGGCGTAATAATCTTTGACGAACTGCGGCATTTGCGAGACGTCATCGGGGACGCCGCCGGCTCGTGCATATTCTCCGCTGCGATAATCAATCGTCCTCTGCTCGTTTAGTTTGATTCGTGCAGCTTGACGTTCGCGGGCAATGGTTGCCGAATCTTTTTCGTAGTCGAAGTAGCCGTTGGCAGTCACTCGGCTCATATCGTACATCGTCGTGGTGACAGTCGCCTTAATTCGCGTGTCAATCGCCGCCGCGTTGAGTGCGAAGCCGCCCCAGCCGCAAATTCCGATTATGCCGATTTTGTTTGCGTCAACGTTCGGATGAGTTGAAAGATAATCGACCGCCGCGCAAAAATCTTCCGTGTTGATGTCGGGGCTCGCGACGTTGCGTGGAAGGCCGCCGCTCTCTCCCGTGAACGACGGATCAAATGCAATCGTCAAAAATCCGCGCGTGGCCAGCTCTTGAGCGTAAAGACCGCTCGATTGCTCTTTAACCGCTCCGAAAGGCCCGGCAACCGCAATCGCCGGCAATTTTCCCGAAAAATTTTGCGGCTCGTAAAGATCTGCGGCCAAAGTGATTCCGTAACGATTCACGAACGTAATTTTGCGATGTTTGACTTTGTAATTGCGCGGAAAGACTTTATCCCATTTTTTTTCGAGTTCGAGCTGTTCGGACTGAACTTTCAGGCTCGGAAGTTTAGTTTCATCAATTTTAACGTCTGCCGCGCCCGCCGCGAGTGGCAAACCGACAATTCCGAGGCACAAAAGAGCCGATAACAATTTTTTCATGTAAATCTCCCCTCAATCAATAGAATTTTTGCTTTGTTTGAAACGAAAAACGCCCGCGCCGAGTTTGGGCGAATTTTTTTTGTAAATTTCAAAGTCTGCGGCAAAATTTTCTCCGTCAAGAGCCGCACGATAAATTTTTACGACTTGAGCGACGATTTCGGGCGAATAATCTTGCGCTTCGACCCTCAAAGCCGCCGCACCATAAAATTTTTCGACGTAAGGCAGCAAACAAAGCTCTTTTCCGAAAAAAATATGCCAACGATTGAATTGATCGACGCGCAACTTGTGAATTTCGCCCGCCTCGTCGACAAAAGCATAATGTTGATTCAATTTTTCGGGCGTCGCGAACTCGTCGTAGTCGGAAAGATAAAGTTTGGCGATGTCGTGGTCGCAAATCATCGATTCGGTCGCTCCGTGAACGATAATTTCAATAGGAAGCGAAGAATTTTCCACGAGACTGCGAATTTGCGCAAAACTCAGCTCCAAAGACGCCGCAGCCTGCTCCACGCCCAAAGTTTGCAGAAATTCCGCGGCCGAAGGATTAAAAACGTTGAACGAAACGTCCGCGAAGACCGATTTGTCCGTCAAAGTCTTTATAAAGTTCAACGCACCCAAATTTCCGACGAGAATTCCGTCAAAATTTATCTCCGACGAAAAAATTTCCGCAATCTCCGATAAATCTTTGTCCTTTGAAGTCCTTGGAGTCGCCAAAATTATTTTTTTGCCCGCCGCGTGCGCAAATTCGACCGCAGATTGAAAATTTTCGAGCGTCCACGGCTTCAGAGGCTTAAAAACTTCTCCGCCGACGTAAATTAAGTCCGCGCCCGAATTTATCGCCGATTTTGCACTTTCCAACGTCGAAACTCTCACCGTAAGCTTAGGTTTGGCGGAAAATTTTATCGGACGCTCCTCCGCGAAAATATTTTTGACAGTTTCATCGTCAAATGACGGTTCGACCACCGCGCGAGAAAAAATTTTCGGCTCTCGTTCGCCCGTAAGCCCGATATCTTTAATTTTCGGCGCACCAAACGCAAAAGTCGTCGTAAAATCCCGCACGCGGTTATCAAAAAGATTTTTCCAGCGATTTTCGTCGATTGAATAGCCTGTCGGGTCTGAAATGTACGAATCAATCTCGCGACGATAAGTCGAAACCAGTCTGCGGACAAATTCGGGCGGGCGCATGCGTCCTTCAATCTTAAAACTCACGACACCCGCTTGAATCAGGTCGGGAATATGTCTGAACATGCACATATCGTTGAGCGCGAGCTTATACGACCAATTATTGAGCGTTTCGCCGGTTTTTTCGTCGATAAGCTTGTAAATCCAGCGGCAAGGCTTCATACAGCGTCCGCGGTTGCCGCTTTGCCCGAAAATCACGCCGGAATGAATGCATTGACCCGATTCCGCAAAACACATGTCTCCGTGCATAAAATATTCGATTTCAATGCCCGTTCGCTCTTTTATCAGCGAAACTTCCGTCAAAGTAAGCTCTCGACCGACAACAACGCGCGTTATCCCAAATTTTTTAAGCAATTCGACGGTTTTTATGTTGTGAGTGTTCATCATAACCGACGCATGCATTGGAATTTTGATTTTGAGCTTGCGAACGAGATTTATAACCGCCAAATCTTGCACGAGGATTGAATCGGGCTGAATTTCGTCGAGAAAACGCAAAAATCTTTCCAGCGGGGCAAGTTCTTCCGTGCTGATCAAATTATTCAGCGTGATATAGATTTTTACGCCGCGTTCGTGCGCAAATTTGACGGCAGATTTGAGTTGTTCGTCGCTGAAATTAAAATCCGAGCGGTGAACGCGCATATTGAAAGATTTTCCGCCCAAATAGACGGCATCCGCGCCCGCTTCAATCGCCGCAACCAAAGATTCCCATTTTCCGGCCGGCGCAAGCAATTCTACTGTTTTTTTGTCCAAAATCATTTCTCCTTATCAAAATTTTTCGTCGGGAACGGGAATTTCTTTGAGCCGAGTGATTCTTCCGACTTCAATCCCGCTCATGCCCACTTGATTGAGATATTCGGCGAAAATTTCTTCGATCGTGCCCAATTCGCCGATAATTTTTAAATTTGTCAGCATAGTGTAATCGTCGCCGCCCGAAGTGTGAAAATCGACCAGCGCAATCGTGTAAATTTTGTTTTCGTCGAGATTTTGCCCGCCGATAACGATTTTTTCCACGCGATGCTTGGCCGGCTTGCTCGGATCGTAGCTGAAAGTCATTCCGCTCACGTCTAGGAAGCCTCCGAACGACGCAGGATAAAATTCAACCGAATGTTCGAGCATTTCGCGAATAATCGAGCCTTTTATCTCCGCAACGCGCAAAGTATTGCCAAACGGGAAAATTGCCATGATATTTCTCTTCGTAACGTCGCCTTCGGGCAAATCCGCGCGAAGAAGCCCGCCGTTTGCTATTGCAATGTCACTTTTCGCCGCAAAACGGAAAGAATCGGCCGTTAAATTGCCAAGTTCGGATTCATTTCGCCTGACAAGCAGTCTGAAGCTCGAAAGTTCTTTATCGGAGTGCGCGACGACCTCATCTAACAGTTTTTCTGATTTTTCGTTGGCTTCTTTGAGCATATTCAAAATTTTTCTGTCGGGAGTCGGACAAATCGCTTTAATTTCGTCAGAATCGAGTAATTCGGCCTTTTTTGAAACGATTTTGTGATTTTCGACCTCAATCGTCGCGCGACCGAGGAAATGTTCGTAGCAACCCGCCTGGACAATCAAAGTTTCCTTAATTTTTATTCCTTCGGGCAGTGCGGTATGGCTGTGGCCGTCGACAATCAAGTCAATTCCGTCAGTTTCGCGCGCAATTCGTTCAGAAGTGAATTCGGAGCTTGCATCAACGCCCATATGCATTAAAGCAATCAAAATATCGCACTTCGGACGCAATTTTTTAATCATTTCCTTTGAAACGTCGACGGGATTTAAAAATTCAACGGTTTTTACGTTCGCGGGGTTGGTTTTGAACGCAGTTTCGGGCGTAGACAGTCCAAACACGCCGATTTTGATTCCGTTGACGTTAAAAATCTTGTACGGCTTGAAAATAAGTTTTCCGTTGCTTTTTCTCACTACATTTGCGTCTAGCAGCGGAAATTTCAATTTTTTGGCGATTTTTTCCAGTTGAGCGGCTCCGTAGCCGAAATCGTGGTTTCCGGCGGTCATCGCGTCAATTCCGGCCTCATTTAACAGCGGAATCAAATTTTCGCCGCGACTGATCGTAATAATCGGCATTCCGTGGAAAGTATCGCCCGCATCGAGCCAAAACGTCGCAGAATTGCTTTTTTTGACGGTTTTGACCGCCGCAGCCATTTCAGCAAGCCCAATGCTTTGATTTCCGTCGTCTGAAGCCTGAATTCGCGAATGCATGTCGTTTGTGTGGAAAATTACAACTTCAGCCGCCGCGCAGACAGCAAAATTGAAAATAATCAGCGAAAACAGCACGCAGAAAAACTTTTTGGCCATGAAAACACCTCCAAAGACATTTTTGATAATTATAGCAGAAAAATTTTGACGCGACGATAAATTTTTTTTAAAATCTTCGTCGGAAGGCAAAAAAATCTGTCAGGAGGAGAAAAATGTTTATCGCGGACAAATATGACGTAATAATTATCGGCGCAGGGCACGCCGGAATCGAATCTGCGTTGGCTGCGGCGCGTTTGGGCTGTAAAACCTTGCTAACGACGCTTTCTCTTGAAAATTTGGCGATGATGCCGTGTAATCCGTCAATCGGAGGCTCTGCGAAAGGTCATTTGGTTCGAGAGGTCGACGCGCTCGGAGGACAGATGGGAATCGCCGCGGACGAAACTTGTATCCAATTTCGCACGCTGAACACCGGAAAAGGCCCCGCAGTTCGAGCTTTACGCGCTCAAGCCGACAAAAAGATTTATCAGGCCGTTATGAAAGGTTTTTGCGAAAATATTGACGGTTTGGACTTAAAACAGCTGCTGATCGAAAATATTTTGGTCGAAAACAATAAAGTCGTCGGCGTAAGTTGCGAAACGGGCGAAATTTTCTTGTCGAGCGCGGTAATTTTGGCAAGCGGCACTTATTTGAGCGGAAGAATCATTATTGGCGAAAATATCTTCGACGGAGGCCCCAACGGTCAGCGTGCGGCCATAAAACTTTCAAATTCGCTTAAAAATCTCGGAATAAAGCTCATGAGATTCAAAACGGGCACTCCCGCGCGTGTTGACGGCCGAACTTTGGACTTTGAACGCATGGAAATCCAAAAAGGCGACGATCCGCCGCAAAATTTCTCATTTATGACGCGCGAACCAGTAAAAAATCGAATAAACTGCTATTTGACCTACACAAACGAGAAAACGCACGAAATTTTGAGAAAAAACCTTCACAGAGCACCAATGGCCAACGGAATCATCGAAGGCGTCGGCCCGCGCTATTGTCCGTCGATTGAATCGAAAATTATTCGTTTTCCCGACAAAAAACGCCACCAACTCTTTTTGGAGCCCGAAGGTTTGGATACGCAGGAATTTTACGTGCAAGGAATGTCGACTTCAATGCCAATGGACGTTCAAATCGAGTTTTTGCACACAATTCCGGGTTTGGAACGCGCAAAAATCATGCGACCGGGCTACGCGATTGAATATGACTGCATTGACCCGTTGCAACTCAAATCTACGCTCGAATTTAAGAAAATTTCGGGATTTTTCTCCGCCGGACAGTCAAACGGCACTTCAGGCTACGAAGAAGCGGCCGCTCAAGGCTTAATCGCAGGAATAAACGCCGCGGCGTTCGTAAAAAAGACAAATCCGCTGATTTTGAAGCGTTCGGAGGCTTATATCGGCGTTTTGATTGACGATTTGGTCACAAAAGGCACGAATGAGCCGTACAGAATGATGACATCGCGGGCTGAATACAGACTTTTGCTTCGACAGGACAACGCAGACTTGAGATTGACGCCTCACGCGATAAAAATCGGTTTGGCGTCGCCAGAACGCAAAAAATTGTTTGAAACGAAGCGCGAAGAGATTTTTTCTGCGATAAAACGTTTAAACGAGATAAAATTGACGCCGAGCGCGGAAATTAATCAAAAATTGAGCGATTTGGGGCTTGGAGAGATTCATAACGCTATGCCGCTGGCAGAAATTTTGCGCAGACCGTCCGCGACGTACGAAAAACTTTGTTTGGGCTTTGAATTGCCGAAAATTTCATCTGAAGCGGCCGCGCAGGTTGAAATCGGGATTTTTTACGAGGGATACATAAAAAAGCAGTCGGAATTGGCCGAAAAGCTGGATCGACTGGAAAAAAAGATGATTCCGTCGGAAATTGACTATCATGCGATAAAAAATTTGAGAATTGAGGCTCGCGAGAAACTTTCGGAGGTTCGGCCGCGTTCAATCGGTCAAGCGTCGCGAATTTCGGGCGTATCGCCGGCAGATATCTCAGTTTTGCTGGTTTTTCTTGAAGCGAACTGATTTTTGGGCAAAAAAATGTTCCCCGAAGCTTTTTCGGGGATTTTTTTATGTTTTGAGCGAATTTTTCTGTTTAAAACTGATTTTTGGCTTTAAAAACGATTTTAAATCTGTTAAAATGATTTTGAGCTTGAAAAACGGTTTTGAAGCGATTTTGGCAGTTTGAAATGAGTTTTGGAGGCTCAAATGACGAAATCCAATATATTGGATTTAAACGGCCAAAAAATGGCGTCATTATGCGGCTAAATTTTACCCCCGCCAAATGAGGGTGTTTTTTTCGTTTAAAATGAGTTTTCCGCGTCCGTGGAATTGAAAAATGGCAAAAAAAATCCCCTCGACGTTTTGAGGGGAAAATTTTTTTATTTTTTCAAGTTGCGGAGTTGTAGAAGTAAAATTGCGGCGAAAATCGCGATTCCGGCGATATCGGTGACGATTCCGGGCTTAATCATCAACAAACCGCCCGCGCCGAGGATAAAACGCTCAAAATTTTTCATTGGAGCGGCCAAATAACCGATTAGCGACGACGAAAGCGCGATCATGCCGATTATTGCGGTCAAAAGCGACAAAATCAGATTCAAAGTCACTCCGTTCAACAAAATCAATTCGGGATTGAGCACGAACATATACGGGATAATAAATGCGGCGATTGCGAGTTTTGAGGCGTTAATTCCTGTTTTTAATGGATTTCCGCCCGAAATTCCCGATCCGGCGTAAGCAGCGAGTGCAACGGGCGGAGTAATGTCCGCGATGATTCCGAAGTAAAAAACGAACATATGAGCCGCCAAAATCGGAATTCCCATTTGAATTAGTGCGGGAGCGGCGATTGTGGAGGTAATTACGTAATTTGCGGTGGTTGGGACGCCCATTCCGAGCAAAATTGCGGTTATCATCGTCAAAAACATGCTTGGAAGGATTAAACCGCCAGAAAAGTCCAAAAGAGCGGATGCGAGCTTCAAACCGACGCCGGTTTTAGTTACAACGCCGATAATTATTCCTGCGGCGGCGCAAGCGACCAAAACGCCCAAAACATTGCGTGCACCGATCTCCAAACCGTTTAAAATTGCTTTTGGGGACATTCTCGTTGATTTTTTTAAGCTTGAGACGAAAATTGACAAAATTATAGCGACGAGAGCCGCCCGCATGGGAGTATAGCCGCTAACGAGCAAATAAACGATTAAAATCAGCGGAATTGCCAAATGACCGCGCGTTTTTAACAAATTTCCGAGTTTTGGGAGTTCTGAACGTGGAATCCCCTGCAAATTATTTCTTTTTGCCTCAAAATGGACGCCGAGCCACACTCCGATGAAATAAAGTGCCGCGGGAATGACAGCCGCCTTTACAATCTCAACGTAAGGTACGCCGACGAATTCGGCCATAAGGAAAGCCGCCGCGCCCATGACGGGAGGCATTAATTGTCCGCCGGTGGAAGCCGCCGCCTCGACCGCGCCCGCAAAATCTTTATGATATCCGAGCTTTTTCATCATCGGGATTGTAAGTGAGCCTGTTCCCACGACATTTGCGACTGAAGAGCCGCTGACAGTTCCCATCAAGCCGCTGGAAAGGACAGCAACTTTTGCGGGGCCGCCGCTCGCCCAACCTGCGATTGAATTCGCCACGTCGATAAAAAATTTTCCGAGACCCGTGCCTTCGAGATACGCACCGAAAAGAATAAATAAAAAGATGAACGTCGACGAAACGCCCAGCGGGATTCCGAAAATTCCTTCCGTCGTGAAAAAGACGTGGCTGACAAAATAATCGAGCGATAAACCTCTGTGCGCCAAAAGTCCCGGCATGTACGGCCCTGCGAAAGCGTACGTGATGAAAAATAAAACGACGCAGACCATCGGGACACCGACCACGCGCCGCGCAGCTTCAATCACCAGCAAAATTCCCAGTGCGCCGATGAAAACGTCCGTCGAAGTCGGGAGAGCCGCCCGCAAGATGAGTTCTTTATAATTTATGACGATGTAAGCGGGAGCTGCCGCGCCCATGACAGCCAAAAATCCGTCGAGCGGGTGAAGTCGATCGCGCCGCCAAGATTTTTTCGTCGGGTAGAGCAGGAACGACAAACACAGCCCGAAGCCCAAATGAATTGCCCGTTGGATTTGCGCGTCGAGGAGCCCGAAGCTCGCCGTGTAAATTTGGAAGACGGAAAAAGTTATCGCGATTGCAGAAATTATTTTCGCCATGGTGCCCGTGTATTCCATTGTGTTTGACTCGGCGTCGTATTTTTTCAAAACTTCAGCCGCAGTCATTTTTTTTTGTTCAGTCAACGCACATCACCTCGCAAAAATTTTTTGTAAACTTCGCCGCGGCCGGCAGTTATTCCTTCAACGACAAGAGAGCGACGCCCGCCAAGCAAAGTATCGCCCCGAAAATTTTTCGCGCGGAAATTTCTTCGTGATAAAAAAATCCGCCGACGAGGAGCATTGCCAGCGCGAGCAAAATATTTACGATTAAAGAAACCGTCGACAGCTCGCCGCCCGCCCGATAAATCATGACGAATCCGACTTCCACACCCGTTATCGACACGCCCATTAAAATACACGCCCAATTTGATTTTGCTGCTTCGACAAAAATTTTTTCGTGCGGCGTGAGGAAAAATAAAATCGCGCTGGCCAAAAGAGCCGTGGCGTAATTGACGACGAGCCCCATGAAAGCGTTTTGTTCGGCGGGAACGGATTTGCTCGCCACGTGATAAAAAACATTCGCGGCGACGGCCAACGTTATCGGCAAAAAAATCATTTCGTCTCCTCCAAAAAAATTAAAGGGCACCCGACGAACCTTCCGAGACTTTTTGTCCTTGCCTGCGGTTCGTTTGATGCCCCGCTTGCGTCATCCGGCGACGACGCAAACAATTTATTCAGTTGAAAATTATTTTTTGATGGCGGTTGTCATCTCGTAGAAAATGTCGTTGAGGGAGTTGTCGTTTTCGGGAGCCTTGCCCAAATTAGTCGGCATATTGATTTTTTTGCCCGTGGGCGAAATATACGTCGTGTAGGAGTGCAACTCGCTGTAATAGCCCATGGCGTCGAGCAGGTCGCGTTCCTCGTCGGTGAGGACGATTTTTCCGGCGGCACTTTCGCTCAAAACGTAGCGGGCGTAGGAGCGCATGATGCTCGTCAAGTCGAAAGCGGCGGTAACGGTCGTCCAGCTCGGCTTGTTGACTGTCCAAGCAAAAGTTATGTCGTTGGCTCTGACGGCCTCGAGCCAGCGGTTGAGATTTTCTTTCTCTTCGGTCAATCTGTCACCCGAAAGACCCGCCAGCGAAGGTTGACTGTTCTTTTCCAAAACTTCGGCGATTTTTTTGCCGTCGAGCGTCACGTTCATGATTCGCATGTCGGGCGTGTCGCTCAGGACTTCAACTTTTTTGACGGCGTCCATGCTTTCACCCAAAACGCTCACATCGTTCGATTTCCACAGGGCAAAGACACCCGTGGGCAGGCCGGGCAAAATCATCTTGCTCCATTTGCCGCGTCGCTGAACGTAAAGCGTCAAGTCGGTGCCGTCCTGGGCGATATAAAAGGGAATGGTGCTGTTCGTCGAATAATTTTTCTTCAAGTTCGTGTAAGTCCACGACAAGTCGCCGCTCATTCTCATTGTGCCGTCGGAAAAAATCAAAGCCGTCGAGTCAATGTCAAGATGAAAATTTGTCGAGACGAGCGTCAGGTCTTGGTCAACCATGCGGTCGGCAGCGATCTGCCCGATGTAAGCCTCGCGGAAAGCAGCCATGCCCGCATCTTCAATGGGTGCCGCGTCCGCTGCAGAACTTCCGAAAAACAAAGAGCCGCTCACAGCCGCGACAGCCGCAGCCTTCGCGAAGCGACGAAGATTCAATTTGTCCAAAAATTTCATTGTGATACCTCCAAAAACTTTTTCATAATATTAAGCGTTAGGTTTTTCTTTGTCAAGGCAGGAAATGCGGCGCGGCTCGTTGAAATAACACTGAAAATTTTTTCGCGCAAGGAGACGTGTCCGTCAAATGAAAATCATCGTGCTGCGCTTCCCATATGCCCCCGCACATTTTTTGGAGGTTGCTTGCTTCATGGCCGAAAGGCTCGGTTACGAAATCGAAGGAATCGTTTCTTTCGACCTGAACGAAAAAGGAACTTCAAGTTATCCGATTTATCCGCTGACCGAAATCGGCAAGCTTACTTGGGACGTGGCGATTTACGCTTGCGAAGATAAAGACTTCAACGACATTCGGCCGCGCATGGTCGAGCTTGGAATCGGGCGCAACGAACAGTTCAAAAATCGTTTTTGGCTGCTTCAACAGTTCATGACGAAAAAATATGAGGATTGCGCCGACCCCGCGATTCAAGAGACGCTCGAATGGTGGAAGACGCACGAGCTTTCCGTTTATAATCAACACATTCAAATCGTCACGTTCGACAAAGTTTTATTCGACGAGACCTGCGACCTGCCGTACATTTTTTTCCAAACCGTCGGCGGCGAAATTTGCAAGATGTATTATCCAAAAAATTACGGACAAATTCAAGTTCACAACGGCGAGAAAGCTGTCGTCAATCTTTTGACAGAGCAAGTGCCGACTTCGCCGCACCTTTACGTGACGGACGAGCACACGGTTCAGGCGGGCGACATTATAATCGACGCGGGCGTTTGCGAAGGAAATTTCGCGCTCAAATACGTTGACATTTGCTCAAAGATGTATCTTTTCGAGCCGGACGAAATTTGGCAGGAGCCGTTGCGTCGGACGTTTGAAAATTATCGCGACAAGGTGGAAATTATTCCGCGCTTCGTCTCGGACGCCACGGACGAAAAAAACATCACGATTGACGACGCTCTGGGCGACCTGCGCGGCGAAAATATTTTCCTCAAAATGGACGTGGAAGGAGCCGAACCCAAAGCTTTGCGCGGGGCGAAAAAAATTTTGACGAACAACAAAGTTCGCGCGTCCGTTTGCACCTATCACCACGCCGACGACTTAATCAAAGTCAAAACGATTCTGCAAGACTTCGGCTATCAAACTTCGACGAGCGCGGGCTACATGGTTTTCTACTACGACCCGGAAATTTTTACGACGGCGGACTTTCGCAAAGGGATCGTTCGCGCACAAAACTGAAACTTGCGAAAGAGCAGGCTAACTGCTATTATATAAAAAAGCTGAGGAGGCAGCGCAATGCGAAAAAGAAGTGGTTTCAACTGGTTTGCGTTGGTGATGTTCGCGATGATTGCTTACTTCTCGACGGTTATAATTTCTCAACAAGTTCATCTGGCACACGTGAGCGAAAGTCAACGAATCGCCGACAAAAGATTGGAGAAGGCCAAAGCGACGAACGAAAAGTTGCGCAAAGAGCTGGCCGCCCTCCAAGACATCAACAACATCGAAAAGCTGGCGCGTGAAGATTTGGGCTTGGCCAAAGAAGGCGAGATGCCCTATCAAGCGACGCGGCAATAAAATTTTTTTGGAGGGACAGGTATTTTGGCAATGGAAGCAGGCAACATTGTGGAAGGCAAAATCACGCACATCACAAACTTTGGAGCCTTCG
Source organism: uncultured Selenomonadales bacterium (assembly GCA_946536925.1). Classification (GTDB taxonomy): domain Bacteria; phylum Bacillota; class Negativicutes; order Selenomonadales; family Selenomonadaceae; genus Quinella. The sequence continues at coordinate 16,875 of CAMNFC010000037.1, forward strand.
TGGATTTGGGAGAAGGAAAGGTCGGGCTGATTCACATCTCCGAAGTCGCAGACGTCTACGTAAACGACGTTCACGACTTCCTAAGCGAGGGCGACATCGTTCAAGTCAAAATCGTAAACATTGACGGCAACAAAATCGCTCTGTCGTTGAAGCAGGCCAAAGCTCGCCCGCCTGAACCCGACGGACAAACTTTCCGGCCAAGACGCTCAGATTTTCGCAGACCACAACAAAGGCAACTGTCCGCCTCATTCGAAGACAAGCTGTCAAAATTTCTAAAGGACAGCGACGAACGCTTGACAGACCTCAAACGCAAAACGGATTCAAAACGCGGCGGGCGCGGGTCTCGGCGTTCGGACTGATTTTCGTGCTTAAAAGATTCATTGACGTTTGCGCGACGGAAAAAATTTTCGGCGGCGTGAAAAAAATTTTAATCGCTGTCAGCGGCGGCGCGGACTCCCTGGCATTGGCGGAGCTGATTATAAATTCGCGGCAACGTTTCGGCTTGGAGCCGGCAATCGCCCACTTCGACCACGGCCTGCGCGGGCAAGCTTCTCTCGACGATGCAAAGTTTGTAAAAAATTTTTCGGCGGCTCGCGGACTTAAATTTTTCGGCGGGCGCGGCGATGTGAAAAATTTTTCGGCGGAAGAAAAAATTTCCGTCGAGACGGCGGCACGGATTTTGCGCTACGAATTTTTGAGCGACGTGCGAAAAACTTTTGGCTTCGAGGCGATTGTCACGGCTCACCACGCCGACGACCAGGCCGAAACGATTTTAATGCGACTCCTTCGCGGCGCGACGTCTGCGGGCTTGGCCGGCATGAAGTTCAGAACTTTTTCAAAAGATTACGGGCTGATTCTTCGGCCGCTGCTCAAGTTCAGAAAGTTTGAGCTGGAAAATTTTTGCCGCGAAAAAAATCTGTCGCCGCGAATCGATTTGACTAACTTTGAACTCGACGCCACGCGAAATAAAATCCGGCTGGAGCTCATCCCGACGCTGGAGAAATTTAATCCCGCGCTCGTCGAAACTCTTTGCCGATTTAGCTTGGTCGCCGCGGAAGAAAATGATTTTATCGACGCGCAGGCCGAAAAAATTTTTCAGCGTGTCGTCCGCGAAAACTCAATCGTCCGCGAAGAATTTTTGAAACTTCACGGAGCCTTGCAACGCGTCGTCGTGAAAAAATTTTTTGAACAAGTCGCGGGCTCGGCAAAAGATTTCGGCTTCGTGCACATCGAAGGCGTCCGCAAAGTTTTGATCAACGGGCTCAAAGGCGTCGAGTTGCCAAAAAATTTTCGAGCAGATTTGAGACACGCAAGACTTACCATAACAAAAAGAAAGGGTTGATTGCTGTGAAGAGTAAGGAAGATTACATCGAACGCGTGCTGTACACCGAGGAGGAGATCGCCGCCCGCGCCAAGGAGCTCAGCGCGCAAATCAGCGAAGATTACAAAGACATCGCCAAACCGTTGCTCACGGTCGGAATCCTCAACGGCGCAGTCATGTTTTACACGGATGTTGTGCGGCGGCTGACCATTCCCGTTCAATTCGATTTTCTAATCGCCTCCAGCTACGACGCAAACTCGCACACGACGGGCAAAGTCAACATCCTCAAAAATTTGGACAACGACCCCAAAGGCCGCGACATTTTGCTGGTGGAAGACATTATCGACTCGGGCACGACGATGAATTTCCTTATCGATTACTTCATGGAAAAGAAAGCCAACAGCGTCAAAATTTGCACCCTGCTCAACAAACCTTCGCGGCGCAAAGTCGACGTGAAGATTGATTATTGCGGCTTCGACGTGCCGGACGAATTCATTGTGGGCTACGGGCTCGATTTCGCGCAACATTATCGCAACCTGCCGTATCTGGGAATTTTGAATCGTTCGGTTTACGGCGGAAAATAATTTTCAAGGCAAAGGAGCGTTTTGATTGAACAATTTTTTGCGCAACGTCGGG
>CAMNFC010000038.1 GCA_946536925.1 uncultured Selenomonadales bacterium
AAAAGTTCGCTGCGGATTTCGTCGTCGGGCAACTCCTCAAGCTTGGGGTGCGTCAACGTGTGCGATTCAATCGTGACGTTGCCGCTCGCTTCCATTTCTTTGAGTTGCTCCCAAGTCATGTAGCCGGGGTAAACGCTCGTGAACGACGGAATGATAAAAATCGTGGCGCGAAGATTATATTTTTTCAGAATGGGAAAAGCGTTGGTGTAGTTGTCGATGTAGCCGTCGTCAAAGGTGATTAGCACGGGCTTTGGCGGCAGTGTGATGTCGCCGTTGATTCCCGCGTAAAGTTCGTCGGGCGTAATCGAAATGCAGCCGCTGTCGACGAGGAATTTCATTTGCGCCTCGAAGTTTGCGGGGGAGATTGCCAGCGGGTTTGAAGAATTTTCGATTTGATGATAGTTGAGCACCAAAATTTTCGGCCCCTCGACGATTTCGGAAATTTCATCGGTCGCGGCGAACGATTTATAAAATCCGAGGACAAAAATTATCAGCGCGAGCAAAAAAATTTTCTTCATGTCAATCGGCGGGTCGGGTGCCGCTCTTGCCTTGGAATTTGTGATACGCGCCGCCCTTGCGACGATTCATCAGCTCCGCGAAAAGTTCTTCGGGCTGAATGCCGTGCCACGCGAGCAAAACCAAGCAATGATACCACAGGTCGCCCATCTCGTAGAGGACTTGCGCGTTTACGTTATTTTTCGAGGCTATGACGGTTTCGACGGCCTCTTCGCCGACCTTCTTCAAAATTTTGTCGTGACCCATGTCGAAAAGATAATTCGTGTAAGAACCTTCGACGGGGTGACGCTGGCGGTCTTTGATGACGGAATAAAGTTCGTAGAGGACGAGCGACAAATCTTCGGGCGGTTGGTCGACGACGACGGGAAGATTTTTGTTTTCGTCCAAGCGTCGGCCGCTGAAGCATGAATAAGTTCCCGTGTGACAAGCCACGCCCGTTTGATGAACTTTGACCAGGAGCGCGTCGCCGTCGCAATCGTAATAGAGAGCTTTGACGGCTTGAACGTTTCCGCTTTCCTCGCCTTTTTTCCAAAGTTTTTGGCGACTGCGGCTGAAGAAGTGAGTGTAGCCCGTCTCAATCGTTTTTTTGAGTGATTCTTCGTTCATGTAAGCGAGCATGAGGACTTGACCGCTCTCCTCTTGGACGATGGCGGGAACCAAACCTTGCTCGTTGAATTTAATTTTGCTGATGTCAATTTCCATAAAAAAGGCCTCCTTTAATCCGCTTATTGTAGCGAATTTCGGGAGGCGTGGCAAGTTATTTGTCCAGCCAGTCGCTCATGCCCAGGTGCACGACGTATTCTTTGGCGCATTCGTAATAGTGCATGGCCGACGTCCTCAACGCGACGATTTCATCTTCACGAAGAGCCCGCATAATTTTTGCCGGGTTGCCGAAGACCAGAGAGTTATTTGGAATTTTTTTGTACTGCGTGATGACGGTGCCCGCGCCGATGATGCAGTTGTTGCCGATTTCGGAGTAGCCCAAAATGATCGAGCCCATGCCGATTAAGCAGTCGTCGCCGATTGAGCGGCAGTGAATGATTGCGTTGTGGCCGATCGTCACGTAGTTTCCAATTTCGGTCGGCGTGTCGCCCATGACGTGCACGGTGCAGTTGTCTTGAATGTTTGTGTAGTTGCCGATTCGCACGGGCTGAAAATCTCCGCGGACGGTGACGCCGAACCAAATTGATGAGCCCGCGCCGATAACCACGTCGCCCACGACCGACGCGCTCGGTGCCACGAAAACATCTTTTGCGATTTTCGGTTGCTTGCCTTTGTAAGGAAGAATGACCGGCTCCATATCCTCAATCCTTTCTTAAAACTCTTGCGTGACTTCAAAGGCGTTTTCAATGTGATTAATTTCTTCGACGATTTGGCCGCGCAAAAAAATTTCAACGACATCGAAGCGGCAGGCGCACTCACAAAAATTTTCGTCCTGAAGAAAGACGGCGGCCGCCTCGATAATTTTTTTTTGTTTGCGAAGATTAACTGCCTCGCTGGGCAAGCCGTAACGAATGCTTGAACGCGCTTTGACCTCGACGAAAACAATCACGTCATCAATCCGAGCGACGATATCAATTTCCGCCGAACGAATCCGAAAATTTCTGGCGACGATTTCATAGCCTTTTGCTTCCAAAAATTTTGCCGCGGCGTCTTCACCGAGATTGCCCAAAATTTTTTTGTTGCTCATAAAATTTCAACCCGATAAAAATTTTTCCGTTAAAAGTGAGCTGAGACCCGGCCGCCATGGACGGCGGCCGCCGGCAACAAAAACACGGATGTTTTTTTGCCGGTCAAACGCCCTTTTCTTTTGCAACTTTTCTTTTGGGCGAGCAAAAGAAAAGTTGATTCAACTGACAAAATGAATTTAACGTCCGAGAAGCACAGCTTAATCACAGCTCGACGACGACTTCTTCAATCGGGCGGCGGTCTTCGTGGCGAACGTGAGGCTTTGCGTCTTCAGCGGGATAGCCGACGGGGAAAATCGCCACGAGTTCATAGCCTTGCATTTCGGGGAAAAGTTCCTGAAGTTTTGGCGCGTCGAACCAGCCGACCCACGTCGTGCCGAGGCCTTCGTCTTGAATCGCCAACATCAAATGAGTTGCCACGATTGCCGCGTCGATTTCCGCGAAATTTTTTTTGTCGAACGGCCGATCGAAAGCTCCGTCCTTTTGTGCGCCGACGACGAAAGCCAACGCCGAGCCGAACGTGTAGGGCGTGACCTGTTTGAGTTTGTCGAAGGCTTCGGGCGATTGAATTTTCCAGATGGTGTAGCTTTGAGCGTTTTTGGCCGTGGGAGCCGCAATCGCCGCACGCAAAATCCGATCAATTTTTTCAGGCTCAATCGCCGCGTCCGTCAGCTTCCTGCACGAGTAACGAGCCCTTGCCAATTCAAAAAAATTCATTTTAAAATTTCTCCTTTCTCACGGATAAAGAGGAACGACTTCAAGCGCAACGCCTTCATAAAACCCGGCCGCGATGTTGAAGTTTTGGACGGCCTGACCCGCCGCGCCTTTTACCAAGTTGTCAATCGCTGAAAGAATTATAACACGCCGCGTGCGCTCGTCAATGTGCCAGCCGATGTCGCAAAAGTTTGAGCCGCGAACGAATTTTGTTTCGGGATAAGAATTTTTTCCGAGGAGCCGAATAAATTTTTCCGCGCCGTACATTTTTTGAAAGGCCGCGTCAATCATATCGTCTGAAACTTTTTCTTTAATCGAAGCGTAGCACGTGGCCAAAATCCCGCGCGACATCGGCACCAAATGCGGCGTGAAATTTATAATCGTCTCCTCGCCGCTCAAATCTTTTAAAGCCTGTTCGATTTCGGGCGTGTGGCGGTGGCGGGCGACGTTGTAAGCTTTGAAGTTGTCGTAAAGTTCGGGGAAGTGGTTGCCCAGCTTTAGACCTCTGCCCGCGCCGGAAACACCGCTTGCCGCGTCCACGATGATTGAATTCGAATCGATTAGATGATGTTTGACGAGCGGAGCCAACGCGAGGATCGAAGCCGTGGTGAAGCAACCCGCGTTGCCGATGATTTTTGCCTCGCGGATTTCGTTGCGATAAATTTCCGCCAGCCCGTAAACTCTTTGAGCGTTTTTATGTTTGTGCTCCACGTTGTACCACGCCTCGTAAATCGAAACGTCGCTGAAACGATAATCCGCGCCCAAGTCAATTATCCTCACGGGAAATTTTTCCAGCTTGAGCCCGACGTCCATTGCGTGGCCGTGCGGAAGCGCGATAAAAATAAATTCGCTGTCGGAGCCGATCTTTTCAATCTCCGCCAAAGATTCGAGCGTCATGTCACACAGCCCGCGCAGATGAGGATACAGCTCCGAAATTTTTTTGCCGGTGTGGCTCTCCGAAGTTATGTGCGCGATTTGTGCTTGCGGGTGCCGCAAAAGAATAGAGAGCAGTTCAGCCCCCGCGTAGCCCGTCGCGCCGATTACACTTACCTTGACCAAAATTTTTTCCTCCTCAAAAATTTTTACATGTTGAAGAATCTGAAGCAAAAAAATCTTGCAAGACCTTAGGCATTCACGCCACCGCCTTTTTGCGCGAACTCCCAAATTAAAAACGAATTGTCACGCATATAATCGCGCAGCTTGAAAAGTTCGTCTTCGGAAAAACCAAACGCCTTTTGAAAGTTGAAGTGGGGGATTCTTCCGTCGGCGAAATCGAAGCCGTTGTTTTGGTTCGGCCGTTCGAAGTGAACGCGAACGCACGGCATGGAATATTCATCAGTCTCAAGCGCGCTGTGCGTCGTCACGATATCGTCAAAGGTGGAATAATAATACATGGCCGCGCCTCCTCATCTTGGCAAATACCGGGACGCCTCTTCAAAGATTAAATCGAATACGTCGTCGGGATTCACGAACTCCCATTCAAGCGGCGCGGATGACCAGGAGATATCCTCGATAAATTTTCCTTCCGTGGTGAAAGCTTCCGCGTCGGTTATCGCATAATATTTCGTTATCTCGTCAGTCGATTTGAAATGAATCGTTGCGACGACATAAGATAAATTTTTCAGCTTGTCGGGGATGGCCTCGCCCTTTTTGCGCAGGTCTGCGATATAAACGTTGCGGCCGAAAGGAGTATAAACTTCCCGAACTCGAACTTTGAAAGCCACGCCGCTTGTTCTGTTCCAATCGGCCGAAACGGATTTGCGGTCGATGTAAATCGTTCGCGTCTTTTGGGGTTCGGCATACAAACTTTTCAGCTGCTCGGTCTTCCAGTCGGCTCGATATTTTTTTGTCAGGTTGCTTGCGAAACGCGCGGATTGATATTCGCTTAAACCTCTCCCCAGAGCTTCCAAATATTTTTTTGAATAATATTGGTCGGGCGTCAAATTGTATTTCGGGTCGGGCTGAACGCGAGCCGTTATCTCTTTGACGAGTTTCCAATCGGGCATGATTGCCGCCGCGGCCGTCGACGAAATCATCACGGCGCACAACACCGCGACGAGCACAAAAAATTTTTTCATGACACAAACTCCTTTCCGCTTAAAAAAAATTGCTGCCCCCGCCGCAAACGAGGATACAGCTTAAAAATTTTTCATAACCTCCAAAGTTTTTTGTTGGCCAATCTGGGAATCGGCAAGTCTCCGCCGGGCGCGTACATCTTTATAAATTTTTTCAGCCGCAAACTTTTTTGCATGGCGTCGAACCAGATGTCAAAATCAATCGGCGGCTCGTCGGAACTTTCGCACGCGGCGATGAATTCGGTGCAGACCGAATTTGTTTTGGTGACGAATCGTTTGTATTTCTTCGGGTTGGCCAAAGGCTCGTTGAAGTCGAAAGAAAATTTTCCCGCAAGCAAATCTTCGGGCGTCGAGCAATTTAGGCACGTCAGGTACGTGGAAAATTTGAACTTCTCCAAATCCGCCGCGTCCCTGAGCAACAAAACGGGCGTGCCCAAAGCCAAACACGGCAACGCCGCACTGAGCCGACTAGTCACGACCAACGACGCTCCTTGATAAAATTTGAGCAGCCCTTCGATCAACGCGCGCCGATAGTTCCACGTGCCGGGGTAGTTGCTTTTCGAGTAGCAGTGGTCGCGGACTTCGGGATAGTGAGACGTGGGCAGCCGTTCAGAATCTTTATATTCCGCGGCAAAGTCGACGGCCTCTTTTGGCAGCAGAGATTTTTTGTTGTCGTGGGAGACGATGACGATATTTTTTTCTGCGCGGCGTCTGATAAATTCGGCAACTTCATCGGACAAATCGGTCAGCACAATTTTTCCGTGCGGCTCAACGTCCTCGAAAGGTTTCAGCGTCAAAGTGATGCACCCCGACAAATAACTTTCTATCTGCAGATGTTTGAGCTCTCTCATCGTCCCCCTGTCGCGGCAACCAATCGGCGTCACATTCCTGAGCCAATTCGCGCCGTAATCCGTCAGCGTGAGAATTTTTTTCCCTTCCGACGTGGTGATATGAAAAGATATCGGCAAAATTTTCAAGAAGGGCGACGGCGGCCAATTCAACGGTTTGTGAAGATACCAGCCGCTCAAAATCGCCGCGACGCGCTCGCCCGTCTTCATGTAAAAGCTGTCGATGTGTTCGCGGTCAATGAGATAATCTGTGTGCGGCAAAAATTTTTCCGTGGCGTAAGCTTGAATGTCGTCGCCGAGATTTTGCGTTTCAAAGTGAACAATTAAACCGTACTTCACAAAAATTTTTCCTCCCAAAAATTTTTTGTTTTAAAAGTTATAGAGCGCGGGATTCATCAAACACGGATCAAGCGGTTCTTCGACGCCTTCGCCGACCAACAATTTCATGATTCGTTTGAGGCGCATATTTCTCCGATGAACTTCGCGCCAAAGTTCAACGTCAAGGGGCGGATCCGGCTCTGCGGTTTCGCACTCGGTGATGAAGTTTATGCACTTCGCGCGGATTCCTTCGGGGAATTTTTCGTGGCCGCCGGGATTGGGCAAAGGTTCGTCGAAGTCGTACGAAAATTTTCTTGAAAGCAAATCTTCGGGCGTGGTGCAGTTGAGATACGGCAGGAAGGTGGAGAACCTGTAGTTCCTCATGTCGGCCTCACTTTTAATCATCAAAACGGGCGTACCCAACGCCACGGACGGCAAGGCCGCGTGAAGTCGACCGGTTACAACAAGCGACGCTCCCTGATAAAATCTCAAAAGACCTTCGACCACAGCCCGCCGATAAGCCCAGTTCCCGCCGTAAAGATTTCCGTGATAAGCTCGGTCGTGTTGCGCGGGGAAATGCGACGTGGGCAAATCTTTTTCGTGCTTAAAGTTTCGGGCGAAAGCAACGGCTTCTTTGGGCAGCAGCGGCTGTTTGGTGTCGTGGGAGACAATCACGGTTTCTGTGGCTGCGCGCCTTTGAATAAATTTTACGAGCTCATCGGACAAATCGGTCAGCACAATTTTTCCGTGCGGCTCAACGTTTTTCAAAGGTCTGATCGTCAAAGTGAAGCAGCCCGAAGTGTAAGCGGCGATGTTCAGCCGTTTGAACTCTTCCATCGAGCCTCTGTCGCGGCAACCGATCGGCTCAATTTTTTTCAGCCACGACGAACCATAATCCACGAAAGTCAAAAATTTTTTTGCTTCAATCGTTGTGATGTGAAAAGATATCGGCAAAAGTTTCAGAAAAGGAGACGGCGGCCAATTCAACGCTTTGTGAAGATACCAGCCGCCCAGAAGTGCCGCAACTTTTTCTCCCGTCTTGGTGTAAAAATTATCCAGGTGTTCGCGGTCGATGATATAATCCGTGTGCGGCAAAAATTTTTCCATGGCGTAGGACTGGATGTCGTCGCCGATGTTTTGAGCTCTGAGATTAACAATTAAACCGTACTTCACAAAAAATTTTCCTCCCGTAAAAAAATTTAAATTAAAATTTGTAGGCCTTTGGATTCAACAGTTCCGGATTCGTCGGCTTTGCGTTCGGCATGAAATTTTGTATAAGTCTCTTCAGTCTTAAAATTTTTTGCTGTTCGTCCCACCAAGTTTCGACATCAACCCGAGAGGTGTTCATGTCGTTTTCGCAAGAAGCTATGAAAGCAGAACACGCCGTCCGTATTCTCTCTGCGAATTTTTCGTGGCCGCCGGGGTTGGGTGCGGGCGCGTCGAAGTCGTAAGAAAATTTTCCCGAAAGCAAATCTTCGGGCGTGGTGCAGTTGAGATACGGCAAGAAGGTGGAAAATCTGTAATAAGTCATGTCGGCTGCACTTTTAAGCATCAAAACGGGCGTACCCAACGCCACGGACTGCAAGGCCGCGTGAAGTCGACCGGTCACAACGAGCGACGCTCCCTGATAAAATCTCAAAAGACCTTCAATCAGTGCGTGACGATAACTCCACGTGCCTTTATAGTGAACCTTTTTGTTCGGTTCGTCGGGCACTGCAGGTTTGTGAGAAGTGGAGATGATATTTTTTTTGTCGTGTTTGGCGGCAAACTCAACGACTTCAGGCGGAAGTTGCGGCAAAGAGTAGTGGTGAGAAACAAGTACAATTTCCTTCTTGCTATGTTTTTTAACAAAGTCGACGGTTGATTTTTTGCAATCGACCAAAACAATTTTTCCGTGTGGCTCGACGTTCTCGAAAGATCCGATCGTCAAGGTAAAGCAGCCCGACAGATACGCCGGCACCCCGTGAGTTTCAAGTAATTTCACGGTACCTTCGTCGCGACAACCGACAGCTTGAAATTTTTTCAACCACGTTGCGCCGTAATCCGTCAGTGCGAGAGCACCTTTACTCTTGCCTTCAAGCTCATTTTTGTCACTTCCTCCCGTGACATGAAACGATATGGGCAAAAGTTTGAGGAACGGAGACGGCGGCCAGTTCAGCGGTTTGTGAAGATACCAGCCGCCTAGAAGTGCCGCAACTTTTTCTCCCGTCTCCGTGTAAAAGCTGTCGAGATGTTCGCGATCGATTAGATAGTCCGTGTGCGGCAAAAATTTTTCCATGGCGTAGGACTGGATGTCGTCGCCGATATTCCGCGTTTTAAAATGAGCAATTAAACCGTACTTCACAAAAATTTTCCTCCCGTAAAAATGATTCTTATAGTAACCTGCGCGCCCGTTGAAGTCAACCGCGATCCGCCGTCAAAAGTTTTTTCGCAGGGCAGGAAAATTTCGGCGGCGGCAGAATAAATCGGCAGAAAAAAATTTTTTGACAAGGTGAGAACTTTGAGCAAAGCAAAAGAAATCTTGCGGAACATACGAAATATTTTGGTCGCGGCGATTTTAATGACGGCGTTGGTCATCGCGGCGTTCGCGGCGGCTGTGAAGTTCGACGTTTTGGACGCGGAAGACGTCGCCGGGCTCAACGAAAACCTCGGATTGTATCGTCTGCCTTTCGTCGGCAACGGCAGATATTTCGAGGTGCCCGAAGGAGTGGAGTGGCCGCCTCCGCCCGAACCTGAACCTGAGCCCGAAGAAAAAGTCGAGCCGCCCAAAGAAGAGTCCAAGCCTAAAGAAGAACCCAAACCCAAAGAAGAGCCCAAGCCTAAAGAAGAAAAGAAAAAAGAAGTCAAGATCGACAAAAAAGCTATCGAGGAGCAACGCACCAAACGTGAGGCCGAAGAGAAAAAACGCGTCGCACGCTTGGCCAGAATTTACGAGAACATGAAACCCGAACAGGCCGCCAACGCCCTCATCAACGTGGACTGGGACACAACGGTTTTGATTTTCCAGCGCATGAACGAAGATTCCGTCGCACAAATTTTGGCAAAGATGGAGCCCGAAGCCGCCGCGCAGTTGACGGAAATGCTTTACGCGGGAACACAAAGACGAGTGACTTCGCCGACCGACACGATGAGAAACGAGCCGATCACTTCGCCCGAACAAATCGCGGCCGCAGAATAAATGCACGAAAAATTTTTTGCGGCAGGATTATTTTTTTGGGCGACGATATTTTTTTTGCTGTACACTTTGCGTCCGTCATCGAGCTTGCATGTTGAAATTTCTTCCGTCGCCCGCCGAGAGAAAATAATTTTTTGTGCCGCCGTCGGAATTTTAATCGCGGTGTGCGTCGTGCCCATGGCGTGGAATCCTCATTGGACGGGCGAGCTTCATCCTCATCACAATCAATATCAATCTTTGGCGGACGCTTTTTTGAAGGGGCAACTTTATCTCGACGAGCCGATCAATCCGCGCCTGCTTGAGCTGAAAAATCCTTACGACCCGAAAGCCCGCGACGCGGCCGGCCTCGACGAGCAAGACGTTTGGCTGTGGGATCACGCCTTCTACAAAGGTCACGTTTATGTTTATTTCGGCGCGGTGCCCGCAATTTTTGTTTTCGCTCCGTACAAGTTGATCGTCGGAAAAAATTTGGCAACCTATCACGCGACGCAAATTTTCTCGGCAATTTTTATCGTCGGGATGTTCGCGTTGTTTTTTTTCTTGGCCAAAAAATTTTTTCCGCGAATGTCGTTCGCCGCGTATCTGATGTCGTCCGTCGCGCTGACTTTGGTTAGCATTTCATATTGCACGGAGGCACCCGCACTTTACTGCACGGCGATTTCTTCGGGGCTGTGCGCGGAAGTTTGGAGCGTTTATTTTTTTTCGCGGGCGGCGTGGGCTGAAGACGGTCGACGAAAATTTTTTGCGGAAATTTTTTTCGGCGCGACGTTGGGAGCTTTGGCGTTCGCTTGCAAGCCGACGGTCGCCCTGGCAAATTTTTTGATCCTGCCGCTGCTTCCGAAAATTTTTTCAAAAGATGACGCCCGAAAAATCTTTCTCGTGGGATTCGTTCCGTACGTCGTGACCGCTGCCGCTTTGATGACTTACAATTTTTTGCGCTTCGATAACGTCTTCGAGTTCGGGCAAACTTATCAGCTGACGGTGGCCGACCAACATGCTTACGGAAAATTTTCCGAGCGATTCAATTTCTCCGCGCAAGTCGACGGCCTGCTTCAAAATTTTTTCGGCGTGGAAAATAATTTTCGCGGTGACAACAAACCCGGCGGCGCGCTCCGCTACATAATTTTTTGGCTGCCGATTTTTTTCTTGACACCAAAAATTTTTTCCGCGTTGAAGACAAAAAAATTAATCGGCGTGGTGCTCGCGCTGACCTTCACGCCGATTTTAATCACGATGTTCCAAATTCATTGGACGCCGTTTTTGCTGGAACGTTATCGCCCGGAAATTTATTGGCTGCTCGCGTTGCTGACATTTTTTGCAATCGGTTTTCTGTCCGCGGCGCGAAAAAAATTTTTCAGCTTCGTAATCTGTCTTTTGAGCGTCGTTACGATTTTTCAGTGCCTGAATATTTTTTTCGTCCCGAACGATTTTAATTTCGCGGCGATTTATCCCGAACTGCGCCCGACGCTTTTAAAAATTTTGACGCTCGGATTTTAATCGTCGAGGGCGGCGCGTATCGCTGAAATTTCTTGCGCGGTGAAAAGTCCTTCGGGCGATTCGCGGATCATGATGTCACGCAACCGCTTCCGCAAAATTTCAATTTCGACGGGCGGAGCAGCCGCTTGCGCCGACAAAGTTATCGTTCGCGTTTGCGCCTCCACGTAGCGTTGAGTTCTAACTATCACCATGTCGACCAAGTCGCTGTTGTTTGCGTCGAGGCCGGGCGGCGGGCTCAGCTTTTGAATTTTAAGTTGCGCGTCCGCCGAATCGTTTTCCAATTCTTTTAGCCGCAAAAAAAATGCCTCCGCGTTGAAACTTTGCTCGTCCGTCGTCTCCAGCTCGTCCAAAAGATTGTGATAGAGCTGCCAATTTCGATCCAATCGGTCGATGTCTTTTTGATAGGCCGCGTACCATTGGCCGAAAATTTTTTGTCGCTCCTGCAAATCTTCCTGTTGCGCCCGCGTGATTTTTTCCTCTTGAACTTGTCGGCCGTGAATGAAAAGACTGACGCCGAACACGACGATTAAAAATCCGCAAATTATCATGAAACCTTTGCGCGACGGAGAAAATTTGTACAGCAGAGCCAACGTGACGCCCGCCGCGACCAAAAGCGCGTAAATCATTCCGAAACTAATTCGCGCCCGACGTCATAGGCCGCCGCACAATCCTTCGGGAAATTTTTTTCGCGGTAAGCAAATTTTTTTTCGGGGTCGAAGATCGAACTTTCGTAGCGCGAATAATCTTTGAACTGCACGGTGTCGAAGGCGTGAAGAATTTTCGGCTTGACCATCAAAATCCTCTGCGTGAAAGTTTCGTACATCTTGAGCCGCTCGCTCATCCCGAAAAATTCAAAATGTTTTTCCGTCATGTTCATCGTGTAGAAAAACGCGCTCGGCAATTTTTTCGGGAAGACGGTCGGGATCTCGTCGCTGTAAATGTAATTGGAGAAGAACAGCCGCTCGATGAACGCGATCATTCCGGCCGAAAGATTCATGAAATAAATCGGCGTGCCGAAAATAATTGCGTCGGCGGATTTAATTTTCTCCAGCACGGGCGAGAGGTCGTCCTTCATGGCGCAAGAACCGTGCGGGCGATTTTTTAATTTGCAGGCGAAGCAACTCGTGCAACCTTTGAAGTTCAGCGAGTAAAGATTAATCATCTCGGCGGCGGCTCCTGCGTCTTGTGCGCCTTTCATCGCGTGCTGAAGAAGTTGCGCGGTGTTCCAATTTTTTCTGGGACTCCCGTTGATCGCGATTAAATTTTTCATGACAAACCCTCCTCAAAGTTCAAACCATTTGGAAAAATTTTGGTCGTCGAAAGTTATGAGCTCGCCGATTTTTGGCGTGAGCAGCTCGAAATTTTTTTCGACAGCGGCGGCCAGCAAATCTTTGTAAGGCGCGTTCCATTCGTGGCGGGCGAGAGCAAATTTCCCCGCGTGAATCGGGACGATTTTTTTTGCGCGGATATCCTCGGCAGCTTGGGCGGTCTCTTCGGGCAAAAGATGAATCGCGTGCCAGGCGAGATTGTATTGGCCGTTCTCCATGAAAGCCAGGTCGAAGCCGCCGAATTTTTTTCCAATGTCTTTGAAGTGCGAACCGTAGCCGCCGTCGCCCGAACAAAAAATTTTTTTCCGCGGAGTGATGAAAGCAAACGCGCACCACTCGGTCGGATTTTGTGTGAGCATTCGGCCGGAAAAATGTTGGCTCGGCAAAATGTGCGCCGTCAGCCCGTGCCCGAAATCAATTTTCGAATCCCAATCTTCCTCGATGATTTTGTCCGACTCGAAGCCCCACTGCTCAAAATATTCTCCGACGCCCAAAGGACACAGCACGGTTTTAATCTTCGGCTTGAGCGACATAATCGTCGGGTAGTCGAGATGATCCCAATGGTCGTGAGTTATCGCCAGAATATCAATCGTCGGGAAATCTTCCGCGGAAAAAATGTTGCTGCCCTCGAAGGCGCGATTGACAAAAAAAATCGGCGAGGCGTACGATGAAAAAACTGGGTCGAGCAAAATTTTTCGCCTGGCCAGCTGCAAAAAAATTGTCGAGTGCCCCATCCAAATCGCGCAGTCTTCGTCGCCCAGAGAATTCAAATTTGTTTTGGCGGACGGAATTTTTTTTTGCGGCACGAGCCCCGTCTTGTCCCCGAAAAGAAATTTCCACGTCGCAACGATTCGATTTTCTTTTTCGGCCGCGTCGTCGCTCATAACTTTGACGGGCGTGAGACATTCAAAATGATCTTTAAAATAGTGCGGCGAGTTCAAAATTTTTTCCAGGCGCGCGCCCGAAGGAAGCCTGCCGAATTCGGGACGATGGACGTAATAAAAAATTCCGCCGCCGCCCAAAGCCGCAAGACCCGCCCCGCCGATTAAAAAGTTCCTGATAAAATTTCTTCTGTTCAAAATCTCCACTCCCGCGCAAAATTTTATCAGCCGAAAAATTTTTTGGCAAGCGCAAAGGGGAATCATGATTCGCGTTGAAGGAATTACAGGCAACTTTTTTTCGCGGGTTGAAGAAAAAATTTTTATGGTGTACAATCGCCGAAGACTTTTTTCAGAATCTACAGAAAGGTGAGTGAATCGGGCGTGCTTGAACAAATTTTGAACTCGTCTAATTTAAATTATCTGCCTCGCGCGTTGACGGCGGCCACAATCCGTCACGAAGTCATATCAAACAATCTGGCCAACGTGAACACGCCGAACTTCCGAAAATCCGTCGTGAACTTTGAAGATTTGTTGGCGCGAGAAATTTATGGCGAAGAGCCCGACGGGAAATTGAAAATGTTTCGGACGCACGACAGACATTTGCCGCACGTGCCGCTCGATTTTCACGCCGAGCCGACGATCGCCCAGGACAACACAACGATCATGCGCGTGGACGACAACAACGTCGACATCGACATCGAGATGGCCTCGCTGGCAAAAAATCAACTCTACTACAACGCAATCGTCACGGAGCTGAGCGGTCATGTTGCGCGCCTCAAAAACGCCATCACCAGCAACGGACAATGATGATTGAGGAGAAATTTTTATGGGACTGTTTATGGGAATTGACGCGGCGGCTTCGGGCTTGACGGCCGAGCGGTTGCGCATGGACGTTATTTCAAACAACATCGCCAACTCCAACACGACACGCACGGAAAACGGCGGAGCTTATCATCGGCGATTCGTCGTCTTTGAACCCAGAGCCCGCGAGCCGAAATCTTTTGAAAAAGTTTTGATGCGTGCGGTCGGCTTGAGCAGGCAAACGGGCGAAGGTGTTCGCGCCGTTTCGATTATGGAGGACACGACGCAAGGCCCCATGGTTTACGATCCCGGCCACCCCGACGCCAACGCCGAAGGTTACGTGGAAAAACCCAACGTCAACATCGTAACCGAAATGGTCGACATGATAACCGCCCAGCGCGCTTACGAGGCAAACGCCACGGCAATCACCGCGGCCAAAACCATGGCTTCCAAAGCTTTGGAGATTGGGAAATAATTTGTACTTATCTTAGGATAAATTTTAATCGCTAAAAAAAATTTGATATTGCTCGGCGAAATGTTTATAATCGTCAGCAAGAAAAGTTGACAAAAGGTAAGGTGACGATATGGAAATTGCGCCGTTGGAAATGACACCCGTGCACATGAGCGCGCGCAGTCACTTGGGCGAAACTCTCGACAAAGAGCCCGTGAAAAGTTTTGGGGAATATTTGGTCGACGCTTTGAAAAAGACAAACGAACTTGAGCTTGACTCCGAAAGGTTGAACGCGGCTTTGGCTGCGGGCAGAATAGAAGACATTTCTCAAGTGGTGGTTGCCTCTCAAAAAGCGGAGATCGCGCTCCAATTGACCCTTCAGTTGAGAAACCGTGCGATGCAGGCGTATCAAGAAATTATGCGTATGCAGGTATGACGCCCGGGCACATCAGTTAATTCTCGGACGGTTCGAAAGGACTGAGTTTATTGGCGAATTGGAGA
The DNA here is from genome assembly GCA_946536925.1 of uncultured Selenomonadales bacterium. Lineage (GTDB taxonomy): Bacteria > Bacillota > Negativicutes > Selenomonadales > Selenomonadaceae > Quinella. Next base: position 14,794 of record CAMNFC010000038.1, read on the forward strand.
GAGCGACTCCGGGAGCTGTGGAACAGATACCAAAGCCGACGCAAGTATATCATCATAGGAATAATTTTAATTCTTGCTCTTGCGTTTGCGGGAATCAGTTTCTGGTACGGCAGCAAACCCGAATACGTGCCGCTGTATACCAATTTGGAGACGAAGGACGCCGGCGACGTCGTTAACAGCCTGAAAGAAGCGGGCGTGCCCTATGAACTTGTTGAAGACAAAAAAGGCGCGACGATCCTTGTGCCCGTGACCCAAGTGCACGATTTGCGGCTGGAGCTGGCAAGCGCGGGTCTTCCTCGCGGAAACAAAGGTTTTGAACTCTTCGACGACAGCAAATTGGGCGTCACGGAATTTCAAAACAAAATTAATTATCTCCAGGCACTGCAGGGCGAACTGACTCGCACGATTGAACATTTGGACAGCGTGGACAAAGCCCGCGTTCATATCGTCTTGCCGGAGGACAGCCTCTACAAAAAAAATGAGAAGCCCGCGACGGCTTCAATCCTCCTCATGCTCAAACCCGAAACCAAATTGACGGTGCCCGAAGTCAAAGGCATTGTCAACCTGGTCAGCCACAGCGTTCAAGGCCTGGCACCCGAAAACATCACAATCGTCGACGAGCAGGGAAATATCCTAAACAAAAGCGACGAGGACGGAATCGAACAGCAAAACGCGCAGACTTTGCGGACGCTCAATCAGATTGAGATGACCAAAAAAGTTCGCGACCACATTCAGCAAAACATTCAAACGATGCTCGACAAAACGCTCGGCGAAGGCAACGCTTTTGTTCGGGTGAGCGTTGAGCTTGACTTCGACGACAGAAAAGTTGACCGTCAAACTTTCACGCCCGTGGTCGACGAATCAGGAATTATACGCAGCCGGCAAGATATCAGCGAAAGTTATAACGGCGAATCGAATATGCCCGGAGGCCCCGCCGGCGTCCAATCAAACGTCCCCGGTTATGTTGCCGAAGATCGAAACGCCAACGCCGAATATGAGCGCAAAGAGTCGACGCAAAACTTTGAAGTCAACGAAGAAAATCAAAAGATCATAGCGTCGCCCGGCTCCATTCGCCGAATGACGGTGGCCGTCTTGGTCAACGACACGATAACCGAACTTCAGCAAGAAGGACTGCTTCGCGCCGTGGCTTCTGCGGCCGGCATAAACGAGGCACGCGGCGACACCATTTCCGTCGAACCCATGCCCTTCAACACCGACCTCCTCGACCAAAGAGCGGAAGAGGCGCGCCTTGAACAATTACGCAAAGACAGGATTTTGTACACGGAGATTGCGGCCATGATTTTACTTGCGGCATTACTTTTGGGCGGGTTCCTCATGTATCGCTGGAAAAAACGCAAAGAACGCCAAGCCGAGATTGAAGCGAAACTTGAGGCCGAGCGTTTGGAAAAAGAGGAGCAAAGACGACTCGAAGAAGAACAGCGGCGCGCCGAAGAAGAACAGCGTCTGGCCGAAGCTCAAGCTCTTGCCCAAGAGCAACAGGCTCAAGCCGAACAGCGGGCAAAAGACATCGCGGAAGACAGAATCCCCGACGACAACCTAACCGAGGAAGAAAGACGTCAGCGCGACGAGAGACAAGCCATTCTCAAACTAATCGACGAGAAACCCGCGGAAGTCGCCATGCTCGTTAAGTTGTGGCTCACCGAGGACGAATAATTTTTTGGCGGTTGGTGATTGGTGGTTAGCAAAAATTTCTAATCACCGGCCGACCGCTTTTTCTTTGGAACGGAGGAAAATTTATGCCGAGCCTGCAAGACATGTATAACGAACCCAAGCCCATGACGGCGCACGAAAAAGCCGCGATACTTTTCATCGCTTTGGGCGGCGACTACGCGGCGAAAGTTTTTGAGCACATGGACGAGGACGAAATCGAATCTATCACGCTGGAGATAGCGAACAACAGGCACGTCAGCGCGGAGAAAAAAACGATGGTCATCAGCGAATTTTATAATCTGATGATGGCCAACGATTATCTTTCGACGGGCGGCCTCGAATACGCGCAGACTGTTTTGGAAAAAGCTTTGGGCGCAGAAAAGGCCACGGAAATTTTGAATCGCCTGACTTCGAGCCTGCAAGTTCGTCCGTTCGAGTTCCTGCGCAAAACCGATCCCTCGCAACTTTTGAACTTCCTGCAGAACGAACACCCGCAAACAATCGCGCTGGTCATGGCGTATCTTTCGCCTGACCAAGCCGGCATCGTCATGAGCGGGCTGTCGGTGGACGCGCAAGCAGACGTCGCAAAAAGAATCGCGCTCATGGACAGAACCTCGCCCGACGTCATCCGCGAAGTCGAACGCGTGCTGGAGAAAAAATTATCGTCGCTGTCAACGCAAGACTTCACGATTGCCGGCGGCGTTCAAGCTGTCGTCGAAGTCCTCAACCGCGTCGACCGTTCCACCGAGCGCGCAATCATCGAGTCGCTGGAAGTGGACAGCCCCGAACTTGCCGAAGAAATCAAGCAGCTCATGTTCGTCTTCGAGGATATCATTTTGCTCGACGACCGCTCGCTCCAACTTGTCCTGCGCGAAGTCGACACGAAAGATTTGTCCCTGGCGATGAAGGCCACTTCCGACGAGGTGGCGGAAAAAATTTACAAGAACATGTCCAAACGCGCGGCCGACATGCTCAAGGAAGAAATTTCTTACATGGGGCCGGTCAAGATCCGCGACGTGGAAGAAGCTCAAACCAAAGTCGTCAACACGATCCGCTCAATGGAAGACAAAGGCCAAATCGTCATCGTGCGCGGCGGCGGCGAAGGCATGCTTGTATAAACGGAGGCGAGTTGATTGCAAAAAAATATCGTGCGCCACATGACTTACGGTCAACCCGTCATCATCGGCGCGAGACCCAAACCCGTCGCAGAAGAAAAACCCGACGAGCCCGAAAAAGATTCTGAAGAAGAAATCGAGGAGCCCGAACCCGAACGAGGAATCCCCCAAGAAATTTTGGATAAAGTTTTCGCGGAGATTGAAGAGATCGATCAGAAAGCAAAACTCACGGAAGAAACTTTGCGCGAAGCTCACAAGGAAAAAGTTCAGTCCGAACAGCTCAAAAAAAAGGCCGAAGAAATTAAAACTCAAGCCGAAGAATTAAAAGTTCAAGCGGAAAAACAAGCTCAAGAAATTTTGGACAAGGCGGCAGCCGAAGCAGAAAAAATCGTCGAAGACACCAAGCAAGAAGCTAAAGAGTTGCTCGAAAAAGTTCAGAAAGAAGGTTACGACGCGGGCTACGACGACGGCAAAGAGCAAGGCATTAAAGACGGCAAAGAAAAAATTGAGGACGAACTCGACGCCATCGTCAAGCAGACGAACGAGAAGGCTCAAAAAACTCTCCGCGACGCAAAGGAGCTGACGGCGGAATATTTCATCGACGCGGAAGACGACATCGTAAAAATCGTCATCATGGCTATTGAAAAAATTTTGCCGCAACATTTTCTCGACGCGCCGCAAGTCATCTTGCCCGTCGTGCGCGAGGCGATTAATCACGTCCGAGATCAAAAAGAAATTATAATTCACGTCGAGCCTTACAGTTACGATTTGGTTTTAATGGCGCGCCCCGAATTGCGCTCAATGCTCACCGACGGCACCGCGACCGTCGAAATCATTTCCGACGACGCCCTCAAGCCCGGCGACTGTGTAATCGAAACTCCAAACGGCGGAGTCGACGCGCGCCTTTCCACTCAGCTCGGTCTCCTGAAAAAAGCCGTTCAAAGCGTGCTCAACAAGTAGGAGGAGTAAATCATGAGTGCATGGATTTTTCGGGTCATTGTCAGTGAAAAAGAAAAGTATTATTATGAACTTG
>CAMNFC010000039.1 GCA_946536925.1 uncultured Selenomonadales bacterium
GTCCGCAACAACAAGCTGAGGATTTTGACTTACGGCGGCGCGCTGACTTTTCGACCCGCAATCGACGTGAAGGACAGCGCGTATTGGGCGTTCAAGTGCGAGCAGGATGAATTTGCCGTCGTGCCCAACCCGATGAACCCGTGCGACGAGGAGCTTTACGATCACGGCGGCCTGAAAGAAATTTTCGCGCTCAATTATTCGGACGGCGTCTATCGAAAATATTTTGTCAAGGTGCCCGCGCTGTTCGACCCCGGAGCCGGCGAGGACGGCTGGCATTTGAAAAAAAACGGCGTCTTGAATTTGGAGAGGAAGTAAGATGAAAAAATTTTTCGCGCTGATTTTTTCGGCGATAATTTTTTTTACAGGTTGCGGCGAAGTTCAAGAGCTTCAAGCTGAAGTCCCGCCGCCCGACCCGATTGAAACGACGCTCAAAGCCATGACGCTCGAAGAAAAAATCGGGCAGATGGTGATGATCGGCGTCTATGGAACTCAGCTTAACGACGATATAATTTTTTCGCTGAACAAGTTTCATTTCGGCGGCGTGATTTTTTTTGACAGGAATTTGGAGAGCGTTGCGCAGGCAAAAAAATTCGCGAACGACATCGAGACTGCGGCCAACCAAAAAGCTCCGATGTTTTTTGCGCTGGACGAGGAAGGCGGACGTGTTGCTCGCGGAAAAAATTTTTTGGAAGTCGCGCCTTCCCAAGAAAGCATCGGTCAGAGCGGCGACGTTGAAGCGGCAAAATTTTGGGCTCAACACAACGCGAAAATTTTAAAAAGTATCGGCGTGAACATAAATTTCGCGCCCGTGGCGGACGTGGGGAGTCGTGACACGCGCTCGTTCGGCTCCGACCCGCAGCTCGTCGCAAATTTCGTCGACGCGGCCGCAAAAGGTTACGAGGCTGAAAATTTTCTTTACACGCTCAAACATTTTCCCGGCATCGGCAAAAGCAAAATCGATCCGCACAAAGAAATTTCTTCCGTCGAGGACAGCCGCGAAGTTTTGGAGGCCGTGGACATTTTCCCGTTCAAAAAAATTATCGCCGAGCACGACAACTCAAAATTTATGATCATGGTCGGGCACTTGAAATATGACGCGCTCGATCCGTCGACTTCGGCCAGCCTCTCGCCCGCCGTGATGACAGATCTTTTGCGCGACGAGCTGAAATTTTCGGGCGTGGTGATCACCGACGATTTGGAGATGGGCGCGATAAAAAATAACACCGACTTGAAAAGTTTGGGCGTGAAAATGATTTTGGCGGGCGGCGACATCGCTCTCGTCTGCCACAACTACGAAAGCCAGCAAATCGTTTACAACAGCATTCTGGAGGCCGTCAAGCGCGGAGAAATTCCCGAGGAACGCATCGACGAATCCGTCCGCAGAATTTTGCACATGAAATCTCATTTGTAATTTGGAGGCGATTTTATGATTCGGCATATTTTTATCGGCACGTTCAAAGCGGACGTCAGCGACGAGATCAAAAATTTGGTGCTCGACGATTTGCGCGCGATGAAAGAAAAAATTCCCGGCATCGTTGACTTGCACGCGAACTTTTCCACGGGTTGGGTCGGCAGCGAAAATTCCGTCGTTATGACCGTCGACTTCGCCGCGAAAAAAGATTTTGACGTTTACATGACGCATCCTTATCACACGGAGCACATCGCGAAGTTGGGCGCGGATTACGTTTCGAGTTACGTCGCCGCGCAGTTCGAGTTATGAAAATTTCAATCGCTCAATTCAAATCGAAACTCGGCGCGGTCGACGAAAATTTTTCTTCGGCGGAAAGGTTGCTCGCGGCGGCAAAAAATTCCGACGTGATACTTTTGCCCGAACTTTGGTCGACGGGATATTATCCCACGCCCGTTGAAAATTTCGCAGACACGGACGGCACACGCACAAAAAATTTTCTCTGCGCGGCGGCAAAAAAATTTTCGGTGAACATAATCGGCGGCTCGGTCATCGTCAACGACGGCGGAAAAATTTTTAATCGCAGCTTCGTGGTCGACCGCGGCGGAAAAATTTTGGCGGCCTATGACAAAACTCATCTGTTCAGTTTCGCGGGCGAGGATAAAGTTTTTTGTGCGGGCGAAAAAATTTCCGTCTTCGAGCTCGACGGCGTGAAGTGCGGCGTGGCGATTTGCTACGATTTGCGCTTCCCGGAATTCATCAGGAAAATTGCTTTGGCCGGCGCGGAAATTCTTTTCATTCCGGCCGCGTGGAGTTTGAAACGTTTGACGCCGCGACAAATTTTGACGAAAGCTCGCGCGATTGAAAATCAAATCTTCGTCGTCTTTGCGAACTCTTCGGGCATTTCCGAGGTCGTCAATCCCCGCGGGGAAGTCGTGGCTGAGAGCGGCCGCGGCGAAGAAATTTTGTCGGCGGAAATAAATTTGAGTGAGCGGACGGAAGTTATCGCCGCGATGAATCTTTTGGCCGACAGAAATTTGCGCGTCGATTAAAAAAAATTCAGCCTCGACTTTTTTTGCCGAGGCTTTTAAATTTTTTGTGTAGGTTTAATTTTTCAAACGTGACTCGCGGGTTCGATTCGAGTCGCGTTTTTTTCTTTGCCGAACGAGAGCCGCGCCGACTTGGGGAAAGTTCGGGCGATTTCTCTCTTCCCAAAAAGTTGTGTAGGTTTTGAAGCCGCAACGGAGCCCGCGGGTTCGATTCGAGCCGTTGCTTGCGCCGCGGACGAGAGCCGCCAAAAACTGGGGAAGATTTCAAACGGGATTCTCGCCTTCGGAAGTTGTGACCGTTCGTCACGCTTTTGAAGTTTCCAAAAAATTTTTTGACAACGCCGCTTTGAAGATTCGCAAAAAAGAAACGAGACCGGCCGATCACGCGCTGAAGGAATCATTTCTTTTTTCGAGCCGCTCAAAGTTTCGGACGCCGAAATATTTAAACCGTGCGCCGCAAATTTTCACGGGCAGGATTATACGGGAGGATTAACGCGAACGAGTGATCAAGTCGCCGCGCTTCAGCCGGCACGAGAAATTTTTCCCCAATGCCGCAGTGATTTTATAACCAAATTCCCGTTTGTGTCAATAAAAATTTCCGCGCCCAAAAAGTGATTCGCCTTGCTCAAAAGTGACTGTGCAATCGCCCGCTTTTTGTGATTTAATGTTGCAAACGAAGTGCGGAGGATTTTTCATGAACATTGCAATCGTCGACGACGAGAAAGTTGATCTGGAGGCCGCCGAATTTTTTTTGCGCTGCTACAGCAAAAAATTTTGGTCGGAGCACGAAGCCGAGATCCACATCGAAAATTTTCATCGCGCGGAAGATTTTCTTCGAGTCTTCAGTGCGTAATGTTATCATCTTGTCATCCTCGGCGCGAACATGGAGCACGTCGAAAAATTTATTCGCGCCGAAAATAATTTCGACACAAAAATTATTTTTCTTAAATTGAATGACGCGGGAGGAAAATTATGAACATCGCAATCGTCGACGACGAAAAAATTGAGCTCGAAGCCGCAAAAAATTATTTGGAAAATTATCTGGCGGAAAATTGGCCGGAGCTCGATTGCACCATTGAAACTTTTTCTTCCGCCGAAGATTTTTTGAAAGCCTTCAAGCCCGGAGTTTTTCGGCTGGTTGTGCTCGATATCCTCATGCCCGAAATCGACGGCCTGCAACTGGCACAAATTATTCGCGCGCGCGGCGACGACGACGCAAACATTGTTTTCCTCACCGCCAACGACGATTTTGTTTTGAACGGCTACCGCGTTTTTGCCGTGGGATATTTTTTGAAGCCGATAACGAATCACGCCGAGGATTTCGCCAAAACTTTCGAGCACATCTTCCGCACAATCCGCGAAAAAAATCCCGAAATTATTTTGAACGTCGCGGGCGCGAAAATTCCCGTGCCGCTCCGAAATATTTTTTACGTCGACATCGATTATCGCCACAGACTTTGCGTGCGCCTGGCCGACGGAAAAATTTTCGTCACCGCCAACAATTACGCCGAACTTCAGCCCGTCCTGCTCGCCGACGAAAGATTTTTGGAATGTTATCACAGAATTATCGTCAACATGGATTATATCAAGTCGATGGAGCCCGACGATTTCGTTTTGGCGGACGGAACTTCTCTGCCGATAAGTCAGCGCAAAAAAAAAGAAGTCAAGGTGAAATTTCTGCGCTACTTCGCCCGCAAATGATCAGTCGTTCCAATACAAACTCACGCGCACAATTTTTTCCTCGCAGCTGAAGTCGACGAACGCGTCGTATTTTTTCGCGAAAAATTCCAAAGACGTCATGCCCAGGCCGTGGCCGATCGTCGTCGTGTAAGGCAGGCCGTTCTCGCCGATTTTTATCGGGCGGTCGAAAAAATTTTCCAGCTCCAAAACGTTTTGGCCGCCGGAATTTTTCATGATGAGCGAAATTTTTTTGTCGGGATTTTTTCGGCTCGCGGCGATTGCATTTTCCAAAAGGTTGCTGACCAAAACGGCCAGGTCGCTCTCGTCGGTGGAAATTTTTTTCGGCAGATCGATTTTGTGTTCGACTTTGATCCCGAATTTTTCTGCGCGGCGGAAATAAATCGAGAGGGCGGCGTTTATAAGCGGGGAGCGGCAAAAAGTTTTCACGCGCGTCGAATCCAAAATTTTTGTTTGCCGCCGAATGAAATTCATCGCCTCGGAGATTTCGCCCGCCGCCAAAAATTTTTCCGTCGCCAAAAAATTTTCCGCCAAATCTTTTTTCAACGCCGCGACTTCCGCCTGACTTTTTGTCATCAGCGCGTTGTGTTCGCTCATCGATTCCGTTTGTCGGCGCAAGAGCCGATTTTTTTGTTCGCGAGAATTTTTTTCTTCGACTTGCCGCGTCGCCGAGCTCAAAGAGCTGTAAATCAGGAAAAAACATATCGGCAAGACGACGTGCGAAAATTTTTGTCGCCACGCGGAAAAAAATGTCACTTCGGCAATCGAAATCGTCGCGGCGAAAAAAATCATCATCGGCAAAAGCGCGACCGGCCAGCGCAAAGATTTGTTCTCGAAAATTTTTTCCGTCGGCAAAAGATTCGTGAAAAATTTCAGTTCGACGGGGAGCAGCGCGACGAAAAAAATCAAATAGAAAGTTGCTTGCAGCGGCAAAAATTTTTCGGCCATGTTCCCGTGGAGGAGCGCGACGGCCATTCCCGCGGCGGCGTGCAACGTGAAGCACCAAAGCATTTGCATTCCGAGGACGAAAACGTGTTGCGGAAATTTTTTTCGGATGATCGCCACGGAAATTAAAAAGTACGGCAGCCAACTGACGAGAAACGACGTTTTGAACGCGCGATAGGTCACGCCGTCCGCGAAGACAAAAAAATTTATCGCCAGGCCGCAAAAACTCCACAGAACCAAACTTTTGGCGAGCCGAAAAATTTTTTCCTCCGACAAATTTTTTTTGAACGGCAAAAATCTCAAGTACGCGCTCGACAGCTGCACGGTCGTCAACGCGGCGGCCATGAAGATCACTTTTTCTCCTCCAAAAAATTTTTTTGCGCGCGAATGAATTCCAAAGCCTTGTCCGTCTCGCCGTTTTGCAAAAGCGTGTAAATTATGTTGTAGCTGTGGCGCAGGTCGTGGCGCATGACGGAAATTCGCGTGCGGTTTTCCTCAATCAAAGCGTTGTAATCTTTCAGCTCGGACAATTTCTCTTCCAGCAAAATTTTATTTCGTTCCAGCCGCTGCATGTCGTAAAAATTTTTCGCGGCGGAAAGAATATATCGATAGAAGAAGAAAAAAACCGGCGGCAAAAAAATTCTCGACAATCGCTCCTCCCACGAGTGAATCAAAACGTCGTCGGCGATTAGGATCATGTGCGCGGACACGATGATAAGCGGCAACAGCGCGATATAAATTCCTTGCGGGCGCAAATCGAAAAATTCGCGGCTGGGCAGGAGCTTGACGAAAAAATTTTTTGACAGCGGAAAAGAAATCGCGAAGAGCAAAAGATAAATCGTCGCCTCGAAAAAAATTATGTCGAACGTCCCGCCGAAATTATTTATGACGATTGACGTGGCGAGCGTGTGTTGAGTCAGCGCGAAAATTGCGGCCATTCCCAGCACGAAAAAATTTTGCAGCCACCGCCAACCCGAAAGACCGAGCGCGATTAAAAAATACGGCAGCCAACCGAGCATCACAATCGATTTGTAAGTTGCGGCGTTCACCCCGAAGTTCGCGAAAAATTTTTCATACAAAAAAATGCTCGCGACGCACCAGGCGGCCGAGATGACAAAAATTTTTTTCTGCAAATCTTCGGGCTCGTGTTTGGAAAAGGGCAGCCGTCGGAAGTAAGCGTCGAAGAGCTGAGCGAGCGCGATTAAAAATTCGAGTGTCACGGGCGGCCTCCCCGAAAAATTTTTTTCGACAAAAAACTCCCGCGGCGTCTTGCCGAAGGAGCAAATTTTTTTATCTGTGCACACCCTTGTAAAGATAGCCGAGGTGGTCGACGGAATTCAGAAGCAGGAGCCGCCACTTGCCGTCCTTATATTCCAAAACGTTGATGCAGGTGTTGTCCTGTTTGAACTGGTTGAAGTGATCCAATTTTATGTCGAGCACGCTGCAGATGAGAGCCGCGTTGCCGGCGGAGTGCGCGCCGATCAAAATCGTTTTGCCGGGATATTTTTTTATTGCGTCGTCGAGTGCCGCGCGATAACGTTTCTGTGTGCTTTTCAAACTTTCACCGCCAGGCGGCGTGTATTTCCAGCGTTGCTCGTTCAAAAGTTTGTATTCGCGGGCAAAATCTTTTTTGACTTCCGCCGTAGATTTTCCTGCCCATTGGCCGTAGCTCGCCTCGGAAAGTCTTTTGTCCGCGTAAGCGATTTGCATTCCGTGAAGAGCCGCGCATTTTTCTGTCGTCACGTAAGCACGCAACATCGGGCTGGAGATGAACACGTCGATTGGCACGTCCTTTAAAGCTTGAGCCAACAAGTCCGCCTGCTTCAAGCCCATTGAGTTGAGCGGGATATCCAACGAGCCCTGGAAAAGATGTTGCCGGTTGTAATCCGTCTCGCCGTGCCGAATCAAAATCACGTATGTGCTCTCGGCCGCCTGCGCAGTCCACGGCAAGAAAAAGATCGTCAGCAAAAAAATCATCGCGCCGAAAAATTTTTTTCTCAAAATGATCGCCGCCTTTCCAAAAGTTTTGAAACTTTTTCGCCGCGCAAAAATTTTTTCCTGCCGAAAAAGTTTTTCATTTATTTTCCAAAATCCAACTATAATTGCCAATAATCTTGACAAAACGCCTGTACAAAGTAAAATACAAGCACTAATTAAAAATAATCACGTTGACGAGAGGCTCAATCATGTTGCAGAGAATAATAAATTGGTTGAACGATTTGCGGCCGCGGCAGCTTTTGATTTTGGCGGCAGTGGCGGGCTTTTTGATGTTCTTGACGATTTTTTTCGCCATGAAACTTGTCTCCAAAAAAGAAGTCGTCGTGCCGCCGCCCGTGGTGGAAAAAGCACCCGAACCCGTGAAGGAGCCGCAAATCGAGAAAAAAACTGTCGTGGTGGCCAAGGTGAACATTGCGCCGCGAACCAGACTTCAAGACAACATGCTCCAGCTGAAAGAAATGCCGGCGGACATGGTGCCCGAAGGCGCGATAAGCAGCCTCGACGACGTAAAAAATGTTCAGATCAAAGTTTCGATTTTCGCGGGCGATATCCTCACGACGCAAAAAGTTTTCAGCGAGGCGACCAACGAAGGTTTTGCGGGCGACATTCCGCCCAACTGCCGCGCCGTTTCAATCAGCGTCAGTGAAATTACATCCGTTGCGGGCTTCGCCAAACCCGGCGACAAAGTTGATTTAATCCTCGTGGAAAAAGACAAGTTCAGCGCGACGACGAACATCCTTTTGCAAAACGTTCCGTTGCTGAGCGTCAACCAGGAATCGGCGGGCACAAATCTTCTCGACGAAAACGGAATCGTCAAGACTACCGCGATAAGCAACCCGACAATAGCAACGTTCGCGCTCCCGCCGCAAGACATTTTGAAATTGATCGCCGCGGCGAACATCGGGGAAATTTACATGATGTTGCGGCCGGCTCACCCGCAATCAAATTACGTCGAGGCAATGCAGTTCACGATCGAATCGGTGAACAAGCCGCAACCCGATCCCGTCCAAGCAGAAGCCGCGCAAGAGCCGCAAGTTCCGAAGATCGAAATTATTTTGGGCGACCAAGTTCAGGAAGATAAACAATCGACGACACCTTCGACGCAACCGAGAAGCTCGACAACTTCAACGCCTTCGAATTCGACGCCCGCCAAAAACTTGCCCGACGTCCTCAATCCAAACAAATAAAGCGGAGGGATTTTTGCCATGAATTCATTCCTTAAAAAATTTTTTGCGGCGGCAATTCCTCTTTGCTTGTCGGCGGGTGTCGTCCACGCCTCCAACGTCGCCACGCTCAACATAAAAAAGCAGACGTCGCACTACATGAACATGGGCAAGCAAATAAAAACAATCGCCGTGGGTGATCCGTCAATCGCAACGCCCGTGCAGGTGCCCGGTTCCGCCCACGAATTTTTGATCGTCGCAAAAAATGTTCCCGGCTCGACGACGCTTTTCGTCTGGACGGTCGACGGCGCACGCTACGAATATTTGATTCGCGTTTCGCCCGAAGACCCCGACCTGGCCAAGATGATTGAGGACGCAATCAATCTGCCCGACGTTCACGTAAAATACGTCGACGGACGAGTTTTGCTCACGGGCACCGTCCAAAATCAATACGAAAAAAATTATGTCCTTCAAACCGCGCGCCTCTACGTCAACGCAAACTCCGAAAGCTCTCTGCTCGTCGGCAGCGGCTTCGATATGAAATTGGATACCAGTTCCGCCCAAGACGCCAGCAGCGGCCGCGATGAAGACGTTGAACTCGCCAAATCGGAGGCTTCCGGCGCGATAATCGATCTGCTGCAAATTCTCCGCCCGACGCAAATTCGGCTGGAGGCTCAAGTCATCGAAATCAATTCTGATTATGCAAACGAACTCGGAATTCAATACGGCACCAGTCCCTCAAGTTATCCCGGAATTTTTTACGCGGGCGAAGATTATTTAAGGAGCAGCGTCGAAAATCCCCGCTCGTTCAGGAACAATCCGGCCAAATGGGTCGGTCAACATTTTTCGTCCATTAACGCTCATCTCTCCGCGCTGATTTCAGACGACAAAGCAAAAATTCTTTCGCGGCCGAGCGTCATAACTTTGAGCGGCGAACAGGCCACAATTCAAATCGGCGGAGAAATCCCCTACTCCACCACGAGCAACAACGGCACGAACACCCAGTTCAAAAATTACGGCATCATCCTCCAATTTAAACCCGTCGTCGACGCGCAAAACCGAATCAACGCGGCAATTCACGCGGAAGTGAGCAACTTGAGCGGGCAATACGTCGGCGAGCAACCGATTATCAACACGCGCAGCGCAGACTCCGCCATAAGTTTGTTTTCGGGCTCGCCAATCGTTATCGGCGGGCTGATGAATTCGGAAGAATCAAAACGAGTCACAAAAGTTCCGCTGCTGGGCGACATTCCAATCCTCGGCGAATTTTTCAAGCACACGTCCAAGAGCCGTGACAAACGCGAACTGATAATCGTGGTGACGCCGTATCTCGTCGAGGCTGATGAAATTTCGCGCGCGCCGATGACCCAACCCCTGCGCGAATGGTACGACGAGCAGGAACGTTTGCGGCGGGAAATGCAAAGCCACGATTTCAAGGAACCCGAACCCGAAGTCGTGATTGAGGAGGAGACGGGAAAAATTTTGCCGCCCCCGAATTACTCGCGAACGACCGACGCGCCGTTCAAATAAAAATTTTTTGAGGAGGGAGCTTCAATGGCAATCGCGACACGCACGACGATCGAACGCAGCAGCGTCATCATCAGCGTTTTTTCCACGACGCCCGGAATCGGCAAGACAATCACCGCGATAAATTTGGCGGCGGGTCTGGCGCACGAAGGCTACAAAGTTTGTCTGGCCGATCTCGATTTGCAATTCGGCGACGTGCTAAATTATTTGAAACTTTCTTCCACGCGCACGGTCGCCGGAGCACAACGCGCCCTGCTCGATCACCCCGAAAAATTTCACGTCCACGATTTTCTGATTGACTACAGCCACGAGGGTTTGAACTTTTCGATTTTGCCCGCGCCGCTTTACGTTTATGACGCATATCAAACGGACGTCGAACTCGTCACGGATATCATCACGAAATTAAATTTTTACGACTTCGTTATCCTCGATTTGAATTCCATGTTCAGCGCGTTGAATCTGGCCATGCTCGATATCAGCGCGGTCATAAATTACATCGGCGTCATCGATTTCCTGCCCGCGCTCAAAAATTACAAAATCGGCTACGACACGCTGATCCGCTTTGAATACGAGGAAAGCAAAATTCGTCTGGTCGAAAACCGCGCCGACTCCCAAAAATTAATTCGCGGCGAGGACGTGGAAAAACTTTTGGGCGAGCCGTTCTATCACCGCCTGCCCAACGATTATCCGTCCGTCAACAAATCAATCAACAGCGGCCAACCGCTCATGTTCGCCGCGCCCGACTCAAAGTTGACAAAAAGTTTCGACGAACTCGTCGGGCTTTACACAAACCGTCAACCGACGATTCAGCCCGAACTTTCACGGGGCAGCTTCTTTAGCAAAGTCAAAAATTTTTTCGGGTTTTAAAAAGGAGGTTAAGCCGTGGCTTTTCGAGCTATCGTCGTCGAAAAAGAGCAGGAGACTTTGGAAAGCATCGTTTCCACGCTCAGGCACTCGGCGGATTTTGACGTCGCCAGCAGCTATCATCACGCGTCGGCGGCCATCAATCCCGCGGGCATGTTCCACCCCGATTTATTTTTGCTCAACGTCGAAGAAGAAGAAAATTTGGAGATGATCCCCGATTTCGTCGAAAAATTTCCCGGCGCATATATCTTGGGCACGATGAGCCAATGGGATCCTTTCGTCGCAAGAAAAGTTTCCGAGGGCGGCGCGACGGGTTGCATCTTGAAACCTTTCACCGCCCGCGACATTTTGGAATATATTCAACTTTATTCCTCGCGCGGACAACACAAGCCCGCAAAATTAATTTCGTTCTTCAGCCCGAAAGGTCGCGCGGGTCGCACAACTTTGGCGGCGATTCTGGCCTTGCTCATTGCCGACAAAACCGGCGAGAGAGTCGCGCTCATCGACGCAGATTTGCAATTCGGTGACCTGCCGATTTTTTTTGACATCGAACCCAAGCGCACCGTCGTGGACGCCACGCAAGACATTAAACTTTTGACGCCCGTGAGTTTCGCTCCGTATTTTTATCCGATTAAAGACGGCGTCGGACTTTTGAGCAGCCCCGATCGCCCCGAATACGCCGAGCTGGTCGCGCCCGAAAGTTTGACCGAAGTCGTAATGATGGCCGGCAACATTTACCGCTACGTCCTCGTCGATTTGCCTTCGGGCTTCAATCCCGTCACGCTAAACATCTGCCGCATTTCAAACGTCGTCTTCGTCACCACGATGATTAACAGCGGCTTCGAAGTCAAGCACGCCAAAAAGACGATGGAAATGTTCGCCTCGCAGGACGACGGCCGCCGCAAAGTTCACACGGTCTTCACGCGCGTCAATCCTTTCACGGAGGAGAACCGCCAAAAAATCGCCGACCAACTGGGCTATCCCGTCGACGTGATGATTCCCAACGAATACAAAATGATTTCCGTCGCGAACAGCGGGCGTCTGGCTAAAGGTTTGCCGATGGATACGCTGCTGATGAAAACGATTAGCTCCATGGCGGACAAAATTATTTCGGCCGAAGGGAGGTGACGCCGTGATAATTTTCCTCGCGATAATCTGCGCGGTGTCAACTTTTTTATTTGTGCTTTTATCGGTGATTTTTATTCGTCGCAGTCGCAGCACGGATATTTTTCATCGCCTGCGCCGCCACTACGATTCGCACGCCGGAAAATCCAAGCAGACGGAAGACATCGTCCGCCGCTTCCGCAATTTAATTGAGCGAACGTCCAAACCTTTCGCCGAAATGAATTTTGCCAAAAAGTTGGATTTTATCCTCAAGCAGGCGGGAATCCCAATGCTGGGCGCGGAATTCATCGTCCTGGCGATCATTTGTTCGCTGCTTGGGACTGTCGCCGTCTACGTCATAACTTTCAACGTGCAACTTGCTCCGCTCTCCGGTCTGGGAATTTTGCTGATTATGATTCTTTGGGTCAGGATTCGTGTCGACCGAAGACGCAAAGCTTTCACCGAACAGCTGGGCGATTGCTTGACGACGGTTGCCAATGCCCTGCGAGCCGGTTACAGTTTTCAGCAGGCAATGGACGTCATCGCGCGGGAAATGGAACCGCCCATGAGTTCGGAATTTGAGCGCGTGACGACCGACGTGGCAATGGGCGTGACGCTGGAAGACGCCTTGGAGCAGATGAACAAACGTGTAGGCAGCGCGGACTTCGACCTGGTTGTCACGGCCGTTTTGATTCAGCGGGAAATCGGCGGAAATCTGGCGCAAATTCTCGACTCGATAAGCAACACGATAAACGAACGAATCCGCATGAAGCGCGAGATAAACGCCCTGACCGCACAAGGAAGATTTTCAGCGTGGGTGCTCATGGGCTTGCCGTTCGTCGTGGCCGCGTTCTGTTGGGTTTTCAATCACGACCAAATGTTAATCTTCGTCAACGAGGACATGGGGCGCATCGTTGCCGTCGTCGTCGTCGTCATGATGATTATCGGAATGTTGATAATTCGCAGGATTGTGGACATCGAACTTTAAAATTTGATGAAAAAAAACGTAAGTCCTTGAATTTTTCAAGCGAATGTAGTAAAATGACCAAAGCTTGAAACGGTTCCTCGTGACAGGACGAGCCGCGGAATAAATTTAAATCCGAAAACGAAAACAGTTTGGAGGAGATAACTCATGATTAAATTTATGGACAAGTTGATCAAAAAATTGAAATCCTCGGAGAAAGGCCAGGGCATGGTCGAGTACGCGCTCATCATCGCGTTCGTCGCGGCTATCGCTATCTTTGCTTTCAACCAAGGCTTGGGTGGTGCTATCAGGGATGCTTTCACCCAGGCAACCACCAATGTTACGGATGCCAAGACTGCGGCGACTGATAAGCAAAACACCGGCGGCGACTGATAAGCAAAACACCGGCGGCGGCACTGGCACCGGTACTGGCACCGGCACTGGCAACTAATCTTGCTTAAAATTTGAGAACAAATAAGACACGAACAGTTTAACGGAAAAAGTTTTTATGAGCTTCCAGAAATTTTTTTGGAGGCTCCTTTTTCAGTTAAGACGCAAAAATTTTTCCAAAGAGGGCGAGGCGTATGAAAAGACAACAAGGACAATCACTGGTAGAATTCGCGCTCATCGCGCCGCTGCTTTTTTTGATGATTTTCGGCATGATTTGGGCGGGCTTCATGTTCATGGAATATTTGCACTTCAGCAACCAAGTGCGCACCGTCGCCCGCCAAATCGCCGTGACGAGCAACGATGACAGAACAAAAGAAGGTTTTACTGAATATTATCAAAAAGAAGTAGAAAAAATTTACACCGAGCACAACATGCCTAAGATGTATCACCCGACAGTTAAAATCGGTTCTGCCTTTGAGTATGTAAAAAATGATGCTGGCGAAGTCACTGATCAAAATTTGAATTCCACTTTTACGAAAGACAGCACCGAAGTCATAGTTACCGTTGCTTTTGAAATGGAGAAGGACGCTTACGAATCTCTGCCGAACATTTTAAAGAACGAAGAGGATTTTAAGTACGGCGTGGGCTTCCCGCCAAAAACGATTAAGACGATAGAATATCGCATGCACCTTGAACGCGGCGGATCGGTTACCACGAGCAACGACACGACGGAAGACACTGACACTCCGACCAACGACACGGAGGGGAACGTATAATGGCCAGGTCACTTTCATTGCTGGAAAGATTGGGCGGCAAGACGCAGGAAAAAAATCCACCGCAGCCCGAACGCCCGCGCTTGTCCAAACCCGAAGTCAAAACTGCTCCGCCTCCGCCGCCAAAAGAAATTTACACGGAAAAACAAATTCAGCAGGAGAAAGAAGCTCACGTTGAAGCCTCGGCGTTTGCGGGCAGACGTGCGTTGACTTCTCGCGGCGACGTTATGCAGGAACTCAAGCTGGCAGTCCACCGCCGAATCGTAGACGAGATGACGCCCGAAGAACAACAAGTCCTCGTGCGCGGCGAAGAGGCTCGCGACCAGATAAAAAATATTATTTCCGTCTACTCCAACCGCGAAATGGCCGAGGGAGCTTACACACTCTCTCGCGGCGAAAGACTTCAGCTCGTCGACGACATCAGCAACGAACTTTTGGGCTTGGGGCCGTTGGAACCGCTCCTTCAAAACGACAGCATAACCGAAATCATGGTCAACGGGCCGCGACAAATTTTTATCGAGCAAAAGGGCAAGCTTAAGCTCTCGGACGTGCATTTTTATGACAACGCGCACCTGATGAACATCATCGAGAGGATTTTGACGCCGCTGGGTCGACGTGTGGACGAAGCCTCTCCGCTGGTCGACGCACGATTGGCTGACGGTTCCCGCGTCAACATAATTATTCCGCCGCTTTCACTGGTGGGGCCGGCCGTCACCATCAGAAAATTTTCCAAAAAGGCTCTGTCAATTCAAGATTTGGTCGGCTTCGGCACGTTGAGCGAGGACATGGCAACTTTTCTGGACGCCTGCGTCAAAGCGCGGCTGAACATTTTGGTGAGCGGCGGCACGGGCTCCGGCAAGACGACAACTTTAAACGTCCTCAGCTCGTTCATCCCGCACACGGACAGAATCGTCACGATTGAGGACGCCGCCGAACTTCGACTTCAGCAGACGCACGTGGTGACGTTGGAGAGCCGACCCGCGAACTTGGAAGGCAACGGCGCGATAACTATCCGCGATTTGGTCAGGAACGCGCTGCGCATGAGACCCGACAGAATTATCGTCGGTGAGGTTCGTTCGGGCGAGGCTTTGGATATGTTGCAGGCAATGAACACAGGCCACGACGGATCATTGACCACCGCACACGCCAACACTCCCCGCGACGTTTTGAGCCGATTGGAGACGATGGTTTTAATGGCCGGAATGGAATTGCCCGTCCGAGCCGTGCGCACTCAAGTTTCCTCCGCGATCGATTTAATCTTGCAACAATCCCGAATTCGCGACGGCACGAGAAAAATCACGCACATCACGGAAGTCCAAGGCATGGAGGGCGACACAATCGTTTTGCAAGACCTTTTCCGCTACGTGCAAGACCGAATCGACGAGAAAGGAAAATCCGTCGGGCACTACGAGAGCATGGGCATGATGCCAAACTTCATGGACAAATTCCAGATGAACGGCATCGAACTTCCGCAAGGTTTCTTCACGAGCGGACGGAAGAGGTGAGCGGCAATGGCACTGTTCCTCGCACTGCTTGCCTCAATTTTTTTCGCGGTCGCCGTCGCCCTCGGGGCAATGTATTACAAACAAAATCCCGAAGCGCAACTTCGAAAACGCCTGCACGATATGATTGACGCGGCCGAAGCCGAACGCGCGAAAAATCCGAAGAAGAAAAAAAATAAGACGCCCACGATTGTCACGTTGGCACCGAGCGCGGCACTCCACTCACCCCGCAACATGACGCGAAATTTTTTCCGCCGTGTCATCCGCCCGCTCATGGCTTATTTGGAAGAAAAATTTCAGCGGTTCACGCCAAGCGAAATCCGTCTGCTACTCGAAGACAAAATTTTTCGCATTGGCAAGGTCGGCGTTTGGAACGTCAAGCGGCTGGTGACGATTTGGTGCCTGTCGATTTTGGCGGCCACGATTTTGGCAATCATGATGGTCTCCGGCATGACGCTCCACCCGTTGCAAAAAATTTTTATGATTCTGCTCGGCGCACTCATGGGCGCGGGCATTCCCTTTGCCATGTTAAATTCGGCGATAAGAAATCGTCAAAAAGCAATCCGCAAACAGCTGCCCGAATTTTTGGATATTTTGTGCGTGAGCGTGCAGGCGGGCTTGTCTTTTGACGGCGCAGTTGGTAAAATGACAAAACGCATGCACGGGCCGTTAATCGACGAATTCAAACGGATGCAAAACGACGTTGCCTTGGGCATGACGCACCAATACGCGCTGACGAATCTGGCGCAGCGTTGCGACTTGGAGGAAGTTTATTTGTTCACCACTTCGATAATTCAGGCGGAAAAGTTGGGCACGAGCATCACGCGCACGCTCCAAACTCAAGCGGACAACATGCGCGACCGCCACCGCCAAAGCGTCAAGGCTCAAGCTCTCAAGGCTCCCGTTAAAATAATTTTCCCGATGGTCTTATTTATCTTCCCGGCGATTTTTGTCATTCTGCTTTTCCCCGCCATGGTCTCGCTCATTCGCGCCTTCACCGGCAGATGAACTTTCAATAAGCAAGGATTTATAATGGAAATTAGCAAGGGCATTCGAGCCAAACTGTTTTTCTTCTTCGTCGTCATGGGGGCAATCCCGTTTGTAATTTTGGTCACGGCCGGCGCGATAAACACAATCGCCGAGCTGGAAGAATCCTATAAGCAAAACAGTTTGCTGCGAAACGTCATCATCTCCGAACACATAACCGAGCTCATCTCGAAAAATCAGGCCGTGCTCAAGTCGCTTGCCATGAGCCCGACCATAATTGAATATGTTCAAAAGCCGACGGAGGAGAAAAAAAGTTACGTCATGAAAATTTTGCGCGACGCCGACGAAATTTTTAACGACAACAATCTTACGGCTTTGACGGGCGCGGACGGCTGGCAGATGATTCGGACGGACGGCGCGACGTTAGTCAACCTCAAGAAGCGGCAACACTTCCAAGAGGCGATGAAAGGCAGAGCGTACGTTTCGGACATCATCTCTTCCATGGCGACCGGCAAGATGGTTGTCATCATCGAATCGCCCGTTTTGAACGAGAGCGGCAAACCCGTCGGAATGATTCAAAGAAATTTTGACCTCGGCGCACTGCAAGATTATGTCACGGATCTCGACGACAGCGAAGTTTACGTCGTGGTGATGGATCGAACTGGACGAATCATCGCCAACTCTTCCGACAGCAAGACCGTTTCCTCCGAATATTCAATCGACAACAGCTACAAATTTATTCTCGACAGGATTTATAATTCTTCGGGCGTCATTCGCCTTTACGTCAACGAGGAAGATTGCCTGGCCACCTATTCGCGCAATATCGAAACGGGCTGGATGATAGTCACTCTTCGCCCGTATCATTACATCCTCGACCAAGTTTATGACAAAGCGATAAAGGCTCTCGTCTTCGGAATGATTGTGCTGTTTATCGGGACGCTGATTGCTTATCTTTTGAGCATGCGCTTGACGAAACCGATAATCGAGATGACAAACGTCGTAGAGGAAATCGCCAGCGGAAAAGAAATCGAGAACATAAAAGTTTCCACCAACGACGAGCTTGGGCAAATGGCCGCGGCCTTCAACAAAATTCGTTCGGAACGCGACGCCTATCAACTTGAATCCGAGCTGGACAAATTGACGGAGCTTTTCAACAAGAAGACAATGGAAAATCTCTGCAAGATGAAGCTGAAAACTTTCAACGAGAACGAAAACTCGAATATATACATGGCGTTTTACATCATCGACCTCGACCACTTCAAAGAAGTCAACGACCTTTTGGGTCATCAGTTCGGCGACAAAGTTTTGGTTGAGTTCGCAAAAGGTTTGAAAAAAATTTTCCGCCCGAACGATTGCATTGGCCGTTTCGGCGGCGACGAGTTCGTAGTCATCGTAGACAGCCTGCCCAACATGGAAGTCGTCGTGCGCAAGGCCGAGCAGATTAAACAGATTGCGTTCAACCTGGCGATTGACGGCCGCTCAAGATTCGTCACGGCCAGCATCGGAATTGCCATCGCCCCGCAAAACGGCCGAGACTACGACAGCCTTTTCGCCGCGGCGGACAAAGCTGTTTATCACGTCAAGAACAACGGCAAGAACGGATATTATTGCCAGCTCTTCGCGGAAGACGACGACGATTAAAATTTTTTCCCCGACAAAAAAAAGCACGCCTCCGAATTTTGGAGACGCGCTTTTTTTTTTTGCCGAAAAATTTTTATCCGAGGATGACGAGCGACTCGTGAGCTTTGACGGATTGACCTGCCGCGACGTTGAATTTTTTGACGGTGCCGT
>CAMNFC010000040.1 GCA_946536925.1 uncultured Selenomonadales bacterium
CTCCTTCGCGTTCGGCGACGGATTCTTTTATCGTGCGATTATTTTCAAAGGCGCGTTGGATAGTCTCGTCCAGCGTGATGTTGATAATGTCAGCCGCGTCGACCGAGCCGAACGAAAAAATCATCACACCGGCCGCCAGCCACGCCGCCAGCCTCTTGCGAAAATTTTTTCTGATGCGCTTGCAAATTTTCATTTCATCCACTCCGTTCTGTCCATTCCGTTTTTATTTCAAATTTTCGGTTGAAGAGGCACTTTCGATTATGACCGCGTCGCCCGCCTTCAAGCCGTCGCTCACGATGAATTTGTTTTCTTTCTTGCCGACGAGCGAAATTTTTTTCATGACGACATTTTTATTTTCATCCACGACGAGGACAAAATTTTCTCCGTCGCGTTTTTGGATTGCACTTTCGGGGACGAGCACGGCGTTTGGAAGATTCGCGTTTCCAATCTCAAGTTGAATCGTTTCGCCCAAACGTAAAGTTCCGTCGTTGGCGAAGGCAGCTTCGGCCGTCTTGTCGTTGGGGAAAGTTATCGAGGCCGCGCGCGGATAAGTCGTGCCGTCGGGGAGCTTCAAAGAAATTTTCGGGCTGCCCGTCGACAAAAAATTTTTTTCTTCCGCCGAAACTTCGAAGCGAACGACGACCGTGTCACTGCTGCCGATATGAGCCAGAACAGTTTCGTTTGCCTTGACGTCTTGGCCGGTGTGAATGTTCGCGACAATTTGACCGGCCACCTGTGCGCGAATCGTTTCGCCGGCCGCTTCGTCCTCCAAAATTCTGACGCGCTCTTGGAGCTCGGAAATTTCTGCTTGGATTTCGTCGACGGGATTTTTCTTTGCGGTCTCTCGTGCCAAAGAAGTCATGGCCGCGCCCAAATCAGCTTTGGCTTTTAGGAGATCGGTTTGAGCCGCCGCCGAGCCGATTTTGAAAATTTCTTGGCCGGCCGCCACGGTGTCGCCGTCTTTAAAAAATTTTTCGACGACCGCGCCCGACGTGTTCGCGTAAACGGAAAGAGAGCGGCTCAAAGAAATTTTTCCGTCGCGGGTGAGTGTCAAAGCTCCTTCGGCTGCAGAAATTTTTTCCGTCTTGAATTGGTTTTCGTCGTGGCCGCAGCCCGCAAAAAAAATTATCGCCGCGCAGAGAATCAAAAATTTTTTCATCTCAAAACTCCTGCTTCAACCCGAAATAAAACGCGCGATCTTTTTTCTTGTTGACGTTGTGGAGCTCGCCGAGAATGTAAGTTGAATCGGCGACGCGGAACTGAGACTTGAGACGAACTCTGCCGTGGTTGAGGTCGTAGGCTTCGGCGGAAAATTTAAATCTGTCGCCTGCATAAGCGTCGAGGCCGATGCCCGGTTTGCCCGCGATGATTCCCGCGCGCGCTCCAAAGTCCGTGCCGAATTTTTTTCCGCCCTGCAAATTTAATTTCGTGTGATTGCCGATGTCCTCCGCGCCGAGCAACAAAGATTTGTCGTCGAGCGTGAAGTCCAGATTGAAATTCGTTTTCCAGTCGTGGGCTTTGCCGCTGTATAATATATCAACCGAAGGCGTCACGTCAATCTTGGAAATTTTGTCGGCGGTGCCTTCGACCTTGCCCAACATTTTGTCGGCGCGTTCGGTAATGGAGCGGGCGTTGCTCACGGTGGCTTTCAAATCTTCGGCAACTTTTGGGTCGCCGGCGAATTTGTTCATGTTGTCGGCCATGTTCGCCACGGAAGCTGAAGTTTTGGAAATGTTGTCGAGCGTCGACTTGAGTTCGGCAACGGTCTGCGGGTCGCCCGCGAACTTGTCGATGTTTTCCGTCATGTGCTCGACGTTTGCCATAGCCCGATTCATTCCGGCAACCGCGTCGTTCATCTGCTGAATCATATCGGTGATCAACGCTTCGTTGTCGGAGGCAATCTTTGCAAACGTGGCGGTCATGTTGTTGACGTTATGGGAAGATTCTTTCATGTTCTCGCTCATCTCCACGACAGAAGTTTTGAAAGTGTCGTCGCCGATGATTGCGTGCACGTCGTTCAAGAGCATTTCAACTTTGTCCATGACTTTTGTCAGCCCGTCGAACATTTGATCCATTCCGGCTTCGTCCGCGCCATAAAGATAGTCGCCGTTTTTGAGATATTCGCCGTTGTCGACTTTGGGCTGGAAGTTTATAAATTTTTCGCCCATGACGCCGCTGGAAGTTATGGAAACTTTTGATTGCTTCGGAATTTTTGCGTCCTCGTTGACGGACATGGTGACGGTGACGCCCGTGCCTTCCGTGGTGATTTTTGTGACTTTGCCGACCAAAACGCCGCTCAAGCGAACGTCCGATTGCTGCTGAAGTCCCACGACCTGTTTGAAACCCGCGTACAAAGTATAACCTTCAACTCCGCCGAAATGAAAATTTCCCAGGCCGGCAGCCGCGCCGCCCAAGAGCAT
Source organism: uncultured Selenomonadales bacterium (assembly GCA_946536925.1). Classification (GTDB taxonomy): domain Bacteria; phylum Bacillota; class Negativicutes; order Selenomonadales; family Selenomonadaceae; genus Quinella. The sequence goes on from CAMNFC010000040.1 coordinate 2,421, forward strand.
GAGCCCGCCGACGGTGAACGCTCCGACTTTTGCTTCAACTGACATCATTTCGCCTCCTCAATTTTCTTTCAATCTATGATTCGGAAAAATTCTTTTATCCTGTCGTCCTGAATCTTTTTGAACTTTTCGGGCGTGTCGACGGCAATGAGCTCGCCGTTATAGACCATGGCGATTTTGTCGGCGATTCGGCACGCGCTGACCATGTCGTGGGTGACGACAATGCTTGTGACTTTGAGGGCTCGTTGCGTCTCGATGATGAGCTCGTCGATTTTGTTCGTCATGATCGGGTCGAGGCCGCTTGAAGGTTCGTCGTAAAAAATAATTTCCGGCTCAAAGGCGATTGCCCGCGCCAAGGAAACTCTTTTTTTCATGCCGCCCGAAAGTTCGTTGGGCATTCGATTTTCCACGCCGTCGAGACCGACTTGATGAAGTTTTTCGCGCACGACGGATTGAATTTTTTCGCGGCTGAAGTCTGTGTGTTCGACGAGCCCGAAAGCCACGTTGTCGCCCACGGTCATCGAATCGAACAGCGCGCTGTATTGGAAGACCATGCCCATTTTCAATCGCACGCGCATCATTTCTTTTTCGTCGAGTTTGGAGATTTCGTCATTGCCGATCCAAATTTCGCCGCTCGTGGGCTTGATCAATCCGATCATCAGCCGCAGCAAAGTTGATTTGCCCGAACCCGAGCCGCCGATGATTGCCAGAGTCTCGCCGTCTGCGATTTCCAAATTTATATTGTTCAGCGCGACTTTCTTCCCGAAAATTTTTGTGACATTTACGATTTTAATCATTGCCTCACCTGTAGATGATGAACGTCAGCAGCGCGTTCAAAATAAAAATTACGATAATCGACGTGACGACGGTTTTGGTCGTGGCCTTGCCGACACCTTCCGCGCCGTCGGGGCAATTCAAGCCGTAGTAGCAGCCGAGCACCGCGATGACGTTCCCGAAAAAAATTGCTTTAATCATTCCGCCCGTCAAGTCGTAAAGATTCGCGAAAATTTTTATCGAGTTGATATAAATGTAGGAGCTGATGCCGGAATATTGGGTGGCGACGAGCCAGCCGCCCGCAACGCCGATGATGTCGCCGAAAACCGTAAGGAGCGGGACGGCAATCATGCAGGCGATCATTCGCGGGACGATTAAATAGTTGACGGGACTGACTGCCATAACTTTGAGCGCGTCGATTTGTTCGGTGACTTTCATCGTGCTTATCTCGGCGGTGATGGCCGCGCCGACACGTCCTGCACAAACCACGCCGACCAACACGGGACCCAGCTCCCTGCCGATAGCGATAGCGACTACCCCGCCGACGGTGGACTGTGCGCCGAAACGGATAAATTCGTGCGCCGTCTGCAACGTGAAGACCACGCCCGTGAATAAAAGCGTTAATGAAACGATTGTCAACGAGTCAACGCCCAAATGAGCCATTTGCCCCAAGATGAGTTTGAATCGCGGCTTGTGCGGAACCTGCTTCATCGTGTCGACGTAGAGCAAAACGATTGTGCCGAATTCTTCAAAGCGTCGAATCATGAAGCCGCCGATCATCTCAAAAAATTTTGTCAGCAATGCGCCGCCTCCTTTCACGCAGGCATTATATCATAAAATCCTTTTGAATATGGGCAGAAGCTGAAAAAAATTTTTTTCAAAAAGCACTTGATAATTGTTATCACGCATGATATACTCTGCGCAAGCTTTCGTTAAAGCTCTCCTAAAATATAATACACATACGCTTGAAAAAAGCTCCGTGCTGCTCACACGGGGCTTTTTTGACGGCGGCGGCAGGATTTTTTAAGAAAATTAGGAATTAGGAACTGAAAATTGTTTTGGGAGGTTGAAAATTTGGTTCACATAGTGATTGACTTGGAAATGAATCCTGTCAGCAAAAATTTTAAAGATGTGCGGCGTTTTACCACAGATGAAGTGATAGAAATCGGCGCAGTCAAGCTCGACGACAATTACAGCCTCGTCGACGAGTTTCAATGCTACGTAAAGCCCGAATACGGCGAAATAACCAAACATATCACGAAATTGACGGGAATAACTCAAAAAACCGTCGCAGACAAGCCTTTTTTCCCCGAAGCCTTTAAAAATTTCATGGAATGGATAAATTCGCAGGATATGAGGCTTTATTCGTGGAGTAACTCGGATATAAATCAGTTGCGCGACGAATGCCGCTTCAAAATGCCAAATTACGACATAAGTCGGCTCGAAAGGCAGTGGCGCGACTTGCAAAAGGCTTTTGACGACAGAATCGGTTTGCATTCGAGTTTGGCACTCAAACACGCAATCGGAGCGATGAATCGTGACTTCGAGGGCACGCAACACACCGCTTTGGCCGACGCAGCCAACGCCGCCGCAATTTTATCGCTTTTGCAGGACGATGAAGAGTTTTTCCGCGTTATGCAGCCCGTAATCGATCTTTTAAAGCCAAAAGAACTTTCGCAATCGATAGGAGACCTTTTCCCCGAACTTAGCAAACTGAAATTTGGTGATTGACATGAAAAAATTGGGAATTCTCGGCCCGCGCGGCACTCATTCCGAAGAAGCTGCCCTTTGGTTGAAAAAATTCCTGCGTGAAGACTTTAAATTGGAAATTTTCACGGATATTTTCGATGTTTTGGCCGCCGTCAAAGAAAAAACCGTTGAATCGGGGCTGGTGCCCGTCGAAAACTCTTTGGAAGGCTCGATAAACATCACGCTCGACATTTTGGCCAGAAGTGACACTTTAACCGTCTCTCGCGAACTCGTTTGGCCTGTAAAAAACTTTTTGATGACAAAATCGCTCACGGACAGCCAAAAAATCAAAAAAATCTTTTCTCACAGCCAACCGCTCGCTCAATGTCGAAAATTTCTCCAAAAAAACTTCCCAGAAGCCGAAATCGTCGCCACAAGCTCGACTGCACGCGCCGCTGAAATAGTTTCCGCCGCAAAAGATGATTTCGCCGCAATTTGTCCCGAACGCGCAGGAAAATTAAACGGTTTAATCGTCGCCGCAAAAAATATTCAGGACAACCCCAACAATTTCACGCGATTTTTTGAAATAATTTACCGCCCGCGCGACGCAAAACCCTTTGAAACCTTCGACGGCGATAAAATTTTGATTATTTGCCAGATTGACGGCTCAAAAGCCGGTTCTTTGTGCTCCGTGCTCGAAGAATTTGCAAAACGCGGCGTAAATTTGACAAGAATCGAATCTCGACCCGCCAGAACGATTTTGGGCGCGTATATTTTCTTTTTTGAGCTCGAAACCGACGCCGGAGACGAAAATTTGCGAGAATCTATCCGCGCAGTCTACGAAAAAAGTATTTGGCTGAAAAATTTGGGCGTTTTCCCAGTCATAAACGCATAAAAAAAATTCCCTCCCGATTTCGAGAGGGATTTTTTATTTTGTCAGGATTTTTCCTTTTAAAAGCCACGTTTGCGCTTGAGAAATCTTTACGTCGACCAAATCGCCCGCATTTTCGCCGCCATGCTCGAAAAGAATCAATTTATTCGATCGAGTGCGCCCCGTGAAAATTTTTTCGTCGGTTTTGCTCGCTCCTTCAACCAAAACTTCCACAACCGAACCAATCATCGCGGAATTTTTCTCCAGACTGATTGCATTTTGAATTTTCATCAATTTATTCAGTCTTTCGTGCTTAATTTCGTCTTCAATCTGATTTTTAAAAGTTGCGGCGGGCGTTCCGGAGCGTTTTGAGTAAATAAACGTAAAAGCAGCGTCGAATTTTACTTCTCGCAAAAAATCCAGCGTTTCGGCAAAATCTTCGTCACTTTCGCCCGGAAAACCCACGATTAAATCCGTCGTCAGGCTCAAATTCGGAATTTCAGCGCGAATTTTCTTCACAAGACCCAAATATTTCTCCACTGTGTAGCCGCGATTCATTTTTTGCAAAATTTTATCGGATCCGTGCTGAACAGGCAGATGAATGTGCTCGCAAATGTGTTTTCCGCCCGAAATCGCCGCAATTAATTCGTCGGATAAATCTTTCGGGTGGCTCGTCATGAATCTCAACCGCTCAACGCCCGAAATTTTATCGACCTCGCGCAAAAGTTCGGCAAAAGTCCCGCAAGCGTAAGAATTTACGTTTTGGCCGAGCAAAGTTATATCTTTGAAGCCTTCTGCGACTGATTGCTCAACTTCGGCCAAAATTTCTTCCGTCGGGCGACTTCTCTCGCGGCCGCGAACGTGCGGAACGATACAATACGTGCAAAAATTGTCGCAACCGTACATTATCGGCACAAACGTCGAAATTTTTCCTCCGCGCAACGGAAAAGCTTCGTGAGGGATTTCGCCGTTGACATTTGACGTGTCGACGAATTTTTTTCGCTCAAATTCCAAATTTTGGACTACGCGGGCGATTTCTCCGCTTTGACCCGTTCCCAAAACGAAATCGACGTGGGGAGCGCGCTTAATCAAATTTTCTCCTTCCTTTTGCGCCATGCAACCAGTCACGCCCAAAATTAAATTTGGTTTTTCGCGTTTGAGGCTTTTGAATCGCCCTATTTGCCCGAAAACCTTTTCCTCGGCCGTCGAACGCACGCAACACGTGTTAATCAGAATCAAATCCGCGTTTTGAACGTCATCAGTCAGTGTGTAGCCGATTTTTTTCAGCAAACCGGCCATTCGCTCGGAATCCGCGACATTCATCTGGCAACCGTAAGTTAAAAGTTTCAATTTCTTTTCCATGCCGCGATTATATCACAAAAAAATGATCCACGAAGCTTTTTCGAGGATTTTTTTGTTTAAAACGGATTTTTCGGCTTGAAACTTAATTTTTCTGCTCAAAAGTGATTTTTTCGGCTCAAAACCGATTTTGGAGCTCGAAAACGGGTTTTTCAGCTCAAAATACGTTTTCCGCGTCTGTGGAATCGAAAATTGCAAAAAAAAAACCCGCTCAATCGAACGGGGAAATTTTTCGATTATTTGTTCTCGTCGAGGAGCTGAAGCAGTTCGTCGTAATCTTTTTTGAGCTGAACATAATCCTCGGCGATTTTTAACGCGGCCATGACCGCAATTCGGGAGCCGGCAAACGTTCGCGTGCTTTGGGAGATAGATTTCATCGTGGAATCGACCATGCGCACGAGTTTGGCCAGGCCGTCGGGGTCTTCGGTGCGCAAACGATAGACTTCGCCGAAAATTTCCACTTCGACGCGGCGCATTTCGCCTACGGGTCGTTCGTCCTTGACCGCCATACAATCAACTCCTCAAAATCGCGCCGAAATCCTTTTCAACAGCCGAAAAAATGTTTTTAAACGCGTAATCGGCCTCTTCGTCGGTTAAAGTGCGCTCATTTGAACGAAATTCGAGCGTGAAGGCCAAAGATTTTTTATCGGAAGGAATTCTTTCGCCGGTGTAGACATCAAAAAGATTTACGCCCTTTAAAAATTTTCCGCCGTTTTTGACGATAATTTTCTCGATATCGGCCGCGGGAGTGTCATGATCGACCAAAATTGCGAGATCGCGGCTGATTGACGGATATTTGGGAAGATTTTCGAGATTGAACTTTTTGGCGGCGAATTTTTGCAAAATCTCGACGTCAGCCTCGAAAATATAAATTTTTTTCTTGATTCCCAGAGATTCGGCGACTTCGGGGTGAACTTCGCCGACTGTGACCAAAATATCGCGACCTTTTTTGAAAAATGCGGTTTTTCCGGGGTGAAGTGCAAAATGTTCGCCCGATTCGACGAAATAATTTCCGATCGACAGCGCGGACAGAAATTCTTCGACAATTCCCTTTGCGTCATAAAAATCGACGGCCGCGGGGTTCTGTGACCAACCTTTTGGCTCGCGCCGACCCGTCAAAAGCCCGACAACTTGATATTTTTCGAGCGGAAGCTCGGTTACGGGCAAATTTTTCGGCAAAAACACGGGTGCAACGTCGAAAAGGCGCAAATCTTCGTTTTTTCGGCTGAAATTCCTTGCTGCGTTCTCAAAAATCGACGCCAACAGCGTTGTTCTGAGCAACGGAGCCTCATCTGTCAGCGGATTCATAATCGGAACGGCTTTTCTTAGCTCAGAATCGGCCGGAACGCGCATTTTGTCGAACATTTGCTCGCTTGTGAACGCAAAAGACAATTCTTCGCACATTCCGAGGCTTGAAAGAACATTTTTTATCTTATCGATGAAATTTTGCTTTGAAGACTGCCTTCCTTGCTGATTTCCTTTGGGAAGTGTGGACGGAATCTTATCAAAACCGAAAATTCGCGCGATTTCCTCGCTCAAATCGTCGGGAAGGGTGACATCGTTGCGCCAATCGGGGACAGTTGCCTCATAAGCGGAAGAAATTTTCATTTCGACGCTTTTTGCCAGCCCGCCGAAAGTTTCGCTGACATTTTTCATGAAATTTTCGACGCCGGAAGCCTTTAAAACGTCATCGGCGTCCTTAGAGCCGGAATTTTTGAAAAGATCGCCAAAATTTTTCATGAAGCCTTCAACGTTGGATTTTTTTCCGAGATCGCGGGCGATTTTGCCGATATTTTTAGTTGCGGAAGCAAATTTATCGACAACTTCGTCCGTCAGCTCGTCGACAACGCCGATCGGCTCGATTTTGAAGCCGAGAGCCTCCAAAACCTTTAAAATTTCTTCGTCGGAGTAATTTGTGCCGAGTCGAGCGTTAATTTGCATTGGAGTGAATTTAATTTTGACTTCGGGCTTGGGATTTGGATAAACATCGACGACGCCGCGACAAACTTTGCAAGCATTCATGTCTTGAAGCAGTTGAGCGACGCGATCGAGAGCCGCGACGGTTCCGTTGATGTTCGTGCCGCGTTCAAAACGTCCGCTTGCCTCGGAGTGAATGCCGACCGCGCGAGAAGTCCGCCGAATCGACGCAGAATTGAAACTTGCGGCCTCCAAGATGACGGTTGAAGTCGCCTCGGTAATTTCGCTTTCAAACCCGCCCATGATGCCGGCAAGACCCGCAGCTTTTTCCGCGTCCGCGATGACGAGTTCGCCGCCTTTGGCCAATCGGTTTGTGTCGTCGAGTGTGTGGAGAGGTTCGCCTTCAACGGCACGCCGCGCAGTCAGTTGGTGCCACGTGACTTTATCGAAGTCGTAAGCGTGGAGAGGCTGCCCCATTTCCAGCATGACAAAATTTGTGACGTCGACGACGTTGTTAATCGCGCGCATTCCGGCACCTTCCAAACGTTTTTGCATCCAATCGGGCGACGGAGCAAGTTTGACGTTGGTTAGCACGCGGGAAGAAAATCTGCCGCAAAGATCGGGCGCGTCGATTCCGATTTTGACCAAATCTTTTGCGTCGCGCTCGTCGTCCTCGACAACTTTAATTTTCGGGAAGCGCGGATTTTTTTCCGTGAGGACAGCCAGCTCTCGAACCAGACCGATGACGCTGAAGCAATCGCCGCGGTTGGCCGTCAGCTCGAAAACCAAAATGTCGTCGTCGAGACCCAAAACTTCTGCGGCGGGAACTCCAACGGGCGTGTCTTCGGGCAAAATGTAAATTCCGCTCGAATCGCCTTCAATGTTCAATTCGTCGGCCGAACAGAGCATTCCGTTTGAAACGACGCCGCGCATTTTGCCTTTGGAAATTTTTTTGCCGCAAGGAAGATTCGCGCCGACCAAAGCGACGGGCACGATTTGACCTTCTTTGACGTTCGGTGCGCCCGTGATGATTTGCACGAGATTTTCTTCTCCCACGTCCATTTGGCAGATCAAAAGGTGGTCGCTGTCGGGGTGAGCCTTGAGCTCTTCAATCCGACCCGTCACAACTTTTTCCAGGCCTTCGCCCGCGTGAATCACGTTTTCGACGGGGATGCCCGCCAGCGTGAATTTTTCCGCCAGCTCGTCGGCCGATAAATCTATGTCAATGTAATCTTTGAGCCACTTGGTAGAAACTTGCATTTAATCACCGCCTCAAAATTGCTGAAGAAATCTGACGTCGTTGTCGTAAAGCAGGCGCATATCGTCCAGGCCGTACGTCAACATCGCGATACGTTCAATGCCCATGCCGAACGCAAAGCCGCTCACTTCCGCTGGGTCGTAGCCGCTCATCTTCAAAACGTCGGGGTGAACCATGCCCGCGCCCAAAATTTCGAGCCAGCCCGTTCCTTGACAAACTTTGCAGCCCGCGCCGTGACACATCACGCAGCTCACGTCGACTTCCGCGCTCGGCTCCGTGAACGGAAAGAAACTCGGACGCAAACGGATTTTTGTCTTCTCCCCGAAAATTTTTTTAGAGAAATCCTCCAGCGTGCCTTTCAAGTCCGCGAAAGAAATTCCCTTGTCGATGACGAGACCTTCGACCTGCGTGAACATCGGCGAATGCGAGGCGTCGTAGTCGTCGCGGCGATAAACTCTGCCCGGCGCAATCATTCTTATCGGCTCGTTATTTTTGTGGCGTTCCATTGTCCGCGCCTGCACCGGGGAAGTTTGAGTCCGGAGCAAAATTTCTTCGGTGATGTAAAAAGAATCCTGCATGTCGCGGGCGGGGTGATCTTTTGGAAGATTGAGAGCTTCGAAGTTATAATAATCGGTTTCGACTTCGGGGCCTTCCTCCACGCTGTAGCCCATGCTCACGAAAATTTCTTTCACGCGATTGAGCGTCAAGGTCAGCGGGTGGAGATGCCCTGCGTAAATTTTTCTTCCGCTCAAGGTCACGTCGATTTTTTCCGTCGCCAATTTTTTTTCAAGCTGAGCCGACTTGAGCGACGAATTTTTTTCCGCGATTAAATTTTCCAGTTGAGCGCGTGCCTCGTTTACGATTTTTCCGACGCGCGGGCGTTCTTCGGCGGAAAGTTGATTCATCCCGCGCAGCAGAGATGTCAGCTCGCCTTTCTTGCCCAAAAATTTCACGCGTACTTCGTCGAGCTCTTTTAGCGTCGCAGAATTTTTTATTGCCTCGTCCGCCCGAGTGCGCAGCTCCTGTATTTTTTGTTCCATTAATAAGCCTCCTTTGCAATGCGTAAGCTAACACACGCAAAAAAATATTTCAAGCCCCGTTGCCAACGAAAAAAGCCCCGACCGTAGCCGAGGCGGTTTGTGTCAAATTATTTTAATCGGTATGGCGGGAATTTTATTCTGAACGGGTATCTTTGATGTAAGGATACGGTACTATTGTTATCAACGGGACTTTCAGTTCGCGTTTCGTATTTGTTTTCGGGGGCGGCAGGATTTCTTTGGCGGGCGGCTCTTTTATCATCGGGATTTGATTTGCGCCGTAAACTGTGTCGAGTTGCACGTCGATAAGGAATTCATTCGTCATTTCAATCGCCTCCAAAAGTTTTTCTAAAGCTTATACGCTGCCGAAACGAATTCGTTACACGGCGAAGTCACCAATTTTCGAAGCGGCGATTTTTGTTCAGCCCGCGCATGAGCTCCATTTCCTCGGCCGTCAATCGGAAGTCGAAGATGTTAAAATTTTCCGCGATGTGTTTTTTGTTCGACGAGCCGGGAATCGCCACGTAGCCCGCCTGAAATTGCCAACGCAAAATAATCTGCGCGGGAGACTTGGAATATTTTTTCGCGAGGCTCTGAATCGTTTCGTTTGAAAAAATTTTTTGAGTGTTGCCGCGCCCGCCCAAAGGATACCAGCTCTCGATGACCGTGCCGAATTTTTTTACGTAAGATTGAAGCTCTTCGTTTTGATAGTACGGATGATTTTCGTTTTGAATGACGGCCGGGGCAATCGTGGCGATATTTTTTATCCTGTCGAAGTCGCGGGGCGTGTAATAATTTGAGATGCCGATCGAACGAATCTTTCCGGCTTTGACGGCGCGCTCCATCGCTCGATAAACTTCCTCGTCATTGTGGCCGGGCTGGTGAATCAACATCAAGTCGACGTAATCGAGGCCGAGGGTCTTCAAAGAATTTTCAATCGCGGCGTCGGGGGAATTGTAATTGCCGGGCATGATCTTCGTCGTGACAAAAATTTCTTCGCGCGTGGCAATCCCGTCCGCAATCGCCCGCCGAATACCTTTGCCTACGCCCGCCTCGTTGCGATAATATCTGGCTGTGTCAATCAATCTGTAACCGACTTTGAGCGCGAAGTAAACGCAATCTTCGGCCGTGTCATCGTCTAGCGTCCACGTGCCGAAACCGAGCCGAGGCATGTTGTAGCCGCTGTTCAACGCGACGCTGTCTGCGAAAAAACTTTTGCTCACGTCTTTTGGAACCTCCTCGCTTGAGCCGCACGCGCTCATCATCATCGCCACGAAAATTATCGCGGCCAAAAATTTTTTCATGTCAATCACCGCCGTGCAAATAAAATCACAATTTTTTCCTCAAGTCAAGGTGCTCGGTAAAAACCGGGACATTGTAAAAATTTTTAGAAAAAATCTTGCAAAGCGCGGGCGAAATGAATATAATGCGGCTATCGGATTTTAACTCAGTTTTAATGATAAGGGGGAATTTTGTAATGGCAAAAATCGAGAAGGTTATCGGTCGTGAAATCGTAGACTCCCGCGGCAACCCGACGGTGGAAGCCGATGTTATCCTTGAAGGCGGCATTTGCGGCCGTGCAGCTGTTCCGTCCGGCGCGTCCACCGGCGTCAACGAAGCCCTCGAACTTCGCGACGGCGACAAAGGTCGTTACATGGGCAAAGGCGTTCTCAAGGCTGTGAAAAACCTCAACGAGATCATTGCTCCCGCGCTCAAAGGCGACTGTGTCCTCGATCAACGCGCGCTCGACTACAAGATGATTGAACTCGACGGCACGCCCACCAAGAGCAAACTCGGCGCGAACGCAATTTTGGCTGTGTCGTTGGCGGCTGCCAAAGCAGGTGCAAAAGCTGTCGGTCTGCCCCTTTATCGCTATATCGGCGGCTGCAACACCTACAAAATGCCCGTGCCGATGATGAACATCATAAACGGCGGCGCACACTCCGACGCTCCGATCGCTTTCCAAGAATTCATGATTCGTCCCGTCGGCGCACCCACCTGTCGCGAAGCAATCCGCATGGGCGCGGAAGTTTTCCACAACCTCGCAAAGATCCTCAAAGGTCGCGGGCTTTCCACGGCTGTCGGCGATGAAGGCGGCTTTGCTCCCAACCTCAAAGGCACCGAAGACGCGCTCGAAACAATCATCAAGGCTATCGAAGCGGCCGGCTACAAACCCGGCGACGACGTGAAAATCGCCATGGACTGCGCGGCGTCCGAATTCGCCGTCAAAGAGGGCGACCAATACTTCTACGACTACAAACAACTCAACGGCAAACACCCGATTCTTAAAGATCCCAACGGCAAGAAACTCGACGTTCAACAGCAAATCGACTTCCTTGAAAAACTCGTCGACACCTATTACATCGACAGCATCGAAGACGGCCTGGCAGAAGAAGACTGGGACGGCTGGGTTGCTCTCACCAAACAAATCGGCAGCAAATGCCAGCTCGTCGGCGACGACCTCTTCGTCACCAACACCAAGTTCCTCGAAAAAGGTATCAAACTCGGCGCGGCCAACTCTATCCTCATCAAAGTCAATCAGATCGGCTCGCTCACCGAAACCCTCGAAGCTATCGAAATGGCTCACCGCCACAACTACACGACCGTCACTTCTCACCGCTCCGGCGAAACCGAAGACGCAACTATCGCCGACATCGCGGTTGCAACAAACAGCGGCCAAATCAAGACCGGTTCGCTCAGCCGCACCGACCGCATGGCCAAATACAACCAGCTCATCCGCATCGAAGAAGAGCTCGGCAAAAGTGCTGTCTATGAGCGCAAACCGCTCCTCAATCGCTCCGTCGGCGCATAAGCAATCGACAATTTAATCATCAACCGAAAATTAAAAGGCACCGCTGAAGTCGGCGGTGTCTTTTTGGATTATGGGAGGATTTAACTTGAATACTTTGACTTTGGAACGCGCCAAGGAAATTTTGCACAAGCACACGACCGAGCCGCACCTTTTCGTTCACGCGGCGGCAGTCAGTTCAGCGATGGGAGCTCTGGCCGAACACTTCGGCGGGGACAAAGAACACTGGGCGGCAATCGGCTACCTTCACGACGTCGACTTTGAAAAATTTCCCGACGAACACTGTCAACACGTCCGCGAACTTTTGGAGCCCGAAGAAATTTCCGAAGACGACATCACAACGATCATTTCTCACGGCTACGGCTTGACGGGCGCGACGATTAAGCCCGAAACGCCTTGCCAAAAATCTTTGTTCGCCGTCGACGAGCTCACGGGCATTGTTCACGCCTACGCCCTCATGCGGCCGGAAAAAATGGCGGGCATGTCCGTCAAAAGTCTCAAGAAAAAATTCAAGGATAAAAGATTCGCCGCCAAATGCAACCGCGAAGTCATTCAGCGCGGCGCAGACGATTTGGGGCTCGAACTCGGAACGCTCATGGAACTTTGCATTAAAGGCATGACCGAACGCGCCGACGAACTCGACCTTTAATTTTTTATCAGGTTCAAGTGCAGCTCGAAATTTTTTCGGTTGTTTTTTGCAATCGTGTCCAAAATTAATCCGCAGCTCAAAGACAAAAGCGACGCGAGCATTAAAAATCCGCTGACAATTAACGTCGGGAAACGCGGCACCAACGATGTCTCCAAATATTGCCAAAAGACGGGCAGGAATAAAATCAGCGCGACGAGAGCCAAAACCAGCGCGAGTGCTCCGAAAAATTTCAGCGGCTTGTAATCGCGATAAAGATTAAAAATTGTCATGATGACTTTCGCGCCGTCGACGTAGGTGTTGAGTTTGCTTTCCGAGCCCGCGGGACGATCGCGATAGTTGACGGGAATTGATTTGAGCAAAAAATTTTTGTCCAGCGCGTGAATCGTCATTTCCGTTTCAATCTCGAAGCCCTCTGACAAGACGGGAAAACTTTTCACGAACAGCGGACTGAACGCGCGGTAGCCCGTCATCACGTCGAGGATAGGATTTTTCGGACGCCAAAACATGTTGATGAATTTTCTGACCATGACGTTGCCGACGTTGTGGAACGGCCGCTTGTTCTCCGTGAAGTACGTCGAAGAAAGTCTGTCGCCGATAACCATGTCCGCCTTGCCGCTCAAAATCAAGTCGCACATCTCGCGGGCGTGTTCGGCGGGGTAGGTGTCGTCGCCGTCAATCATCAGATAGCAGTCGGCGTCAATCTCGCGGAACATCGTGCGAATCACGTTGCCTTTGCCTTGACGATATTCGTAGCGAACGAGAGCACCTGCCTTGCGGGCAATTTCGTCCGTGCCGTCGGTCGAATTGTTGTCGTAAACGTAAACGTTCGCTTCGGGCAGTGCTTGCCGATAATCGCGCACGACCTTTGCAATCGTCTGGCTCTCGTTGTAACAGGGAATCAGCACAGCAATTTTTGACATCAAACTTTCCTCCGTTTATCAGTTGACTTTGTAAATGTAACTGCCCGCGTCCTCGTAAAGCTTGGTGATTTTGACTGCGGCAGTTGAAAATTTTTCCAGGTCACCGCTGCGCGAAAGAATATATCCCGCGTCCAATTTCTTCAAGTCCCCGACGTTCAATTTTATCTTGCAGTGATCCAAAAGCCCCATGTCGATTAATTCCGTCGGCTCCGAAGACAAAGTTATGATTATGTTGGCGTAACGATTGTACCTGACGAAATTTTTTCCGTCGGGGGCAATTTTTTTCCAGCGGTCGAGCACGGGGGTAAATGTTGACGCTGTTAATCGTCGGCGCGCCGAACATTATCGGAAAATCATTTATCCACACGCCGTCGTTCTCGACAATCCACAGCGATTTTTTTTTCGCCCGCCGCAACTTCCGTCTGAACTATTTCAGAAATTTTTTGTCCGACGGGCATTTTGAAAATCACGTCCACGCCGAAGTTTATCGGATTTATGGTCGCGCCGATAAGCAACATCATCAAGACAAAAATTATCGTTCGGAAATTATTCAGCGGGCCGATGATTAAAAACGTGCTCAAGGACACGAAAGCTGCGACGGCGAAAAATTTCATGAGACCGAACCAAGCAGGCATCATTTGCCAAAGAGCTGTCGCCGACAAAAATCCTACAGTGCCCGCCAAAATTTTTCTCACAGAAGGCACGGGATAATCTTTCATCAAGCTGAGCCCGCGAAAGACCATCAGCAACTGTGCGAAGTCGATGACTGTTCGCGCCCTGTTGCCTATGACGTTGCTCATCAAAGTCAGTTTCGCGAGGAAGGGCGGCAAGTCCACCGTCTCCCAGATTAAAAATAAAACGCTCAAGAGGAAAAGCGCGGTCATCAAAAAATCTGGACGCTTGAGTTTGAATGTCAGCCAAAAGAACATGAGCCAGCCCAAAGGTGCCATGCTGAAAAACGTCGCGAACTCCAAATTGTTCAGCCCGCCCGAATTCCACGTGTCGAGGAAAGGAATCAACAAATTCGCTCCGTAGTACAGCATTACAATCGGCGACCAGTGCCCGCCCAGCTCGAAACGCTTGCCCGGATATTCCGTCGCCATTTGAATTTCTATCATGTCGCGCGAAACGAAGACCGCTTGAGCAATCGGCGCGAGAGTTATAAAAAATCCTGCCGCCCAAAAAAATTTGTCGCGCCTCAAATTTTCCAACACGTTCGTCTGCCAGACGGAGACCGCAATTAAGCAGAACAAAAACACGTAGCCGAAAGGAATTTGCCACGCAGGATATATTCCGAAAATGTAAATCCCCACGCACCACAGGAAGCCCACCGCATACAAAAATCTCTTTCGCCCCTGCTCATTCAAATACAATTTCCAAAAGAGGACGAGCCCTTGCCCTGCCGCCAAAATTTCTGCGATTGAATTCACCGCCCACCACCACTGCGTCAGAGGCGAGAAGGCAATCATCAGCGCGTAAAGAAAACTCAGCCGGCGGTTGACGTTCAAAATTTTTTGCGCGAACTCAAACGACACGAGGAACAAAAGAACGAGTCGACTGACTCAGAAGAATGCGAGCCCCGAACCTTGGTCGAGGAAAAGGTATCCGATTAACGCGGGGCGGAAAATCATCGCGGGGTGCCAGACCGCTTGCCCATAAGTCATGAACATATTCGTCGGGGCGGCGCGAACAATATCGCTTATCATGGAGAAGTTCGTGAAATATTGCGAGAAGGCAAACGGCGTGAAGACGATGTATTCGTCGGAACGGATTTGTCTGGGAACGCCGGCGAGTATCGATTGAAGTTCGGGGTGGTCAAGAAATTTTCCGTACATTCCGATTGACGAGCCGTGAATTTCCAGCAGCACGCACAGCAAGAAAAATATTCCACCGAGCACGTAACGCAGCCGATAAAAAATTTCTGCCGCCTCCGTCACTTTGCGCGAAGAAAAAATTTCCTCGGCGGCGGAAAAATTTTTCGCGACACTTTGAATCAATCGGTTCAGGTTCATGCGCGGCATCATTTTCTTTTCCTCGTATAATCAAAGTAGTAGGGGTTGTTGGTAAATTCAGGTAAAGAAAAAACATAAGCAGTTCTTTGATAA
>CAMNFC010000041.1 GCA_946536925.1 uncultured Selenomonadales bacterium
TTTATTTTACTCGTTAATTTTCCTTAATTCAATAGTGTGAACACACCCTAAAAATTATTACTTGAGTAAATTATCTAACTCGTTCGCCGCTTCTTTGTAACGTTTGAAAGCTGCACTGCCGCGCCCGAATCCGGCTTTGTAACTTCCTCCGTCGCGCGAATCATTTATTCCGTCAATCAAGCCCTGTACCCGGCTTATTTCCAAAGTCAAATTATCGAGCAGCTTCAATTTTACGGCCTCGTTTGCAATATTCGCGCCGGAAACTTCATTGTGCAACGATGTAATTTGTTCACGCAAATTTATCGCGCGGTTCAAATAAGAGTCGTCCGCATTTGTGAATCGGCTGTTTTGGCTCAGGTAAAAGTTTATATCCCCGGCAAGCAAGGCAATGTCATTGTTATATTGATTTTTCAAATTGACGAAAGATTCAACGTTCGCCGGAGCAGGAGAGGAGGAAACATCTTTGCGTTGTGAAGTATTTTTCGTTTCGCTGAAAACATTTGTTGGAGAAGAATTTTCGCGGCGAATTTCGTTTCCGTTTTTGTCGAAATAAATCGTTGCAACGATTTGGTCGTCGTCGTTGTACTCGACATTAAATTCGTGATAGTTGAATCCGTTGCCGGTGATTTCGATTTTGTCGCCGCCGGTGCCGTAATAAGATCTGCCGGTCTCTCTGCGTTTATCGTCATATTTGAAATGACATTCCGACGCGCCGAGTTTGCCCGCAACCACCGGATTACCTTCCTTGCCGTAAAAAATTATTTTGGAAATGTTTCCGAAATTATCGTATTCAAACTCGATTTTAACTACATTGTCGCCGAATAAATTTTTTTGTATCGGACCGGGCGAATCGTCCGTCGCATACGCGGAAATCGTGGCGACGTGACCTTGGGGCGTGTAAGTAAATTCCATTGAGGCAACATTTCCCCATTCCTTCAAACCTTCCGCCTGCTCGTCTTTGCCGAGGAAAGAAATTTTCTTTACGCGATCCGTCGCTCCGTCGTAAACGTAACGGGTAATTGCTCCGGCACTGACTGGAGGAAATGATTTCGTAAGTTCAAGCACGACATTGTTTTTATCTTTCAACATATCGTCCGAACCGAAATGTTTTACTTCGATGACGCGTCCCTTGTCGTCAAGTTTTGAAGTCATCTTTGCGATTCCGTTTGTTGCGGCTTTGAGTGCGCCGTCTTTTCCGTAATTGGCAATTTCGGTTATCACTCCGAATTTTTTGTCGTACGTCAAACGAATTTCATATTCGCCGAAAGTGTTTACGACTCTGTTGCCGTTCTCGTCGGCAAAACCGATTTTAATCAAATTGCCGTTGTCGTCGTAACTGAAAAACATTTGCGTATAACCGCGATCGAATGCCGCCTGATTTCCGTCCTTGTCGTAAAGATACGCGGCGGATGTTTCTTTTCCGTTCTCCGGATTTTTGTAGCCGATCGTGTATGCGCCCTCATAGCCGGGCGTCGCCGCCATTCGCGTGTTTCTGAAATTGTATCGCGTTTGCTTGTCGGTATACTCAATCGTCACGGCGGAAAATATATATTTTCGATTGAGGGTGTCAATCCATTCCGCGCTTATCGGAGTGCCGCCGTTCATCGCTGTGATTTTGTTCAGCTTTTTATTTTCGTTGAACTCGACTTTGAAAACGGTGCCGGCACCTTCAAGCCGCTCTTCGCTCAATTTGTTTCTGACGAGAAAAACTCCGTTGGGTTGCATTTTCAAATCCCCGTAGTAACCGGATTCCTTGAGAATTTCAAACGGTTGAGCCGATTTGTTCGCGACGTCTCCTCCGGATTTTGATTCTTCGTTTCCGCCGCAACCGGTTAAAAAGAAAATGGAGGTTATCACCAAAAAAATTTTTAATGCAAATCTTTTAATCATTCAGTTCACCTCCAAAAATTTCTACGCCGTCACCCTCGACGACGCACCCGATTTTTTGGCCGCCAACGTCATTGGAAATTTCTTCGTCGACGATCAAAATCATTCCGATTCCGCAGTTGAAAGTTCTGAACATCTCGCGGCGGGGAACGTTTCCCCACTCTTGAAGGAGTTTAAAAATTTTCGGGACGCGCCAAGAGTTTGCGTCAATCGTCGCGCCCAAACCTTCCGGCAAGGCTCGCGGAATGTTGTCGTAAAAGCCGCCGCCCGTCACGTGAACAAGCCCGTGAATTTTTTCGCCGAACTTTTTTATCAGCGGCAAAATAATTTTCGGATAAAGTTTCGTCGGCGTCAAAAGTTCTTCGCCCAAAGTTTTTTCGTCGGAAAATTTTTCGTCGCCCGTGAAATTCATGCGCTCAAAAACAATTTTCCTCACGAGGCTGAAACCGTTGGAGTGCAAACCGCTCGACGGCAAACCGATTAAAATGTCGCCGGCCTTGACGCGCGCGGGAGTGATTAAATTTTTTTTCTCGACGACGCCGACCGCGAAGCCCGCGATGTCATATTCGCCCGCGGGATAAAATCCGTTCATCTCGGCCGTCTCGCCGCCTATGAGCGCGCAACCCGATTCCTTGCAGGCGTCAGCAACTCCGCGGACGATCTCGGCGACCTGCGCGGGATTCAACTTTCCGGCGGCCAGATAGTCGAGGAAAAAAAGCGGCTCGGCACCCGAAACCAAAATGTCGTTGACGCACATGGCCACCGCGTCTTGACCGATCGTGTCGTGCTTGTCGAGCATGAACGCGATTTTTAATTTTGTGCCGACGCCGTCCGTGCCGCTGACCAAAATCGGTTCGTCATATTTTTTCAGCGCGAACAGCCCGCCGAAGCCGCCGATGTCGCCCAAAACTTCCGAGCGATAAGTCGAGCGGACAAAATTTTTTATCAGGCGCACGGACTCGTTGCCCGCGTCGATATCCACGCCCGAATCTTTGTAAGTCAAACTCTCCATCAAAAATTCTCCCTGAAATATTTTATCGTGAGCTTGAGCCCGTCTTCCAATTTTATTTTCGGCTGCCAATTTAATTTTTCTTTTGCCAAATCGATGACCGGGCAACGTTGCGTCGGGTCGTCTTGCGGCAGCGGCTGATGAATTATTTTCGAGCGGCTGCCTGTCAACTTCAAAATCAATTCGGCCAGCTCCAACATCGTAAATTCTCCGGGGTTGCCGAGATTGACTGGCCCGATGAAATTTTCCGCGTTCATCATCTTTACGATTCCGTCAATCAAATCGTCGACGTAGCAAAAGCTGCGCGTCTGCGTGCCGTCGCCGTAAATCGTGATGTCCTTTCCGCTCAAAGCCTGCATGATAAAGTTGGAGACGACTCGCCCGTCGTTAGCCGTCATGCGCGGGCCGTATGTGTTAAAAATTCTGATGACGCGAATGTCCAATCCGTGTTGACGATGATAGTCGAAGAAAAGAGTTTCGGCGGTGCGTTTGCCCTCGTCGTAGCAGGCGCGAATTCCAATCGGATTGACTGCCCCGCGATAACTTTCGGGCTGAGGATGAACTTTCGGGTCGCCGTAAACTTCCGACGTGCTGGCCTGCAAAACTCGCGCGTGATTTTGTTTTGCGCAACCGAGAGAATTTAACGCGCCCATGACGTTGGTTTTAATCGTGCGGACGGGGTCGCGCTGATAATGCACGGGACTTGCGGGACACGCCAAATTAAAAATCCAATCGACCTCGGCGTAAATCGGCTGAATGACATCGTGGCGCATAAGTTCAAAGTTCGGATTGCTCAAAAGGTGCGCGATATTTTTTTTCTTCCCCGTGAAAAAATTATCCAAGCAAATAACCTCGTGGCCGTCGGCGATCAATCTGTCGCAGAGGTGCGAGCCCAAAAATCCTGCGCCGCCCGTGACCAAAACTCTCTTTCCCAAATTCAACACCTCGCAAAAAATTTTCAAACTTTCGAGCGCGGCGATTGACTGAAAAATTTTTCAACGCCGAATCGCGCCCGTTGGATGCAACGGCACGTTGCCACCTCGCAAAAAAATTTCTAAACTCTCGACCAATCAATCAGCGGCGAAAGATAATTTGTCTCCGTGTGCGTGGCGAAGGCCGGCAGCGGCGAAATCAACAGTCGTTTCTTTCGTTCGGAGAAAAAATTTTCGACGAGAAGGTACGCCCATTTTTTATCGACGCCTCTTTTGACAAAATTTTTCGCCTCGTTCAAATCGTCTTGCCCCGTCAAAACTATGAAGGCTCCTATGTCTCCGGGAATTTTTCCGACGCAAAATCTGTTCCAAACATCGCGGTCTTCAATCAAAGTTTGAACCTTGGCGGCAAAAGTCATCGTCGTGGAAACTGTGCTGCGCCAATGACTGTGCGCCGTCAAAAAAATTGAAGCCTTGGGCATGTCGTCGTGGACAAAAAAATTTGCGCCGATGCCTTCGGGGTGATACATATCGGGGTGATCGTAGAGCGTGACGTAATCGGCGATCGCCAGCCCTTCCAAAATTGCGACGCGACTGCCGGGCAGATGAAGATAATCGTCTTCGAGCAGATAAATATTTTCGTCGGGCGCATATCGATTGATGACCTCGTTGAAAATGTAGCGGCAAGTTCCGCAATTCCCGTTGGCTGTCGTCTCGAAGCTCAAGCCCGTCGACTTCAAAGCGGAAATCGTTTCGCCCGCGCAGTTGTCGGCTATCACGTGAAAATTTTCCGCGCCAAATTCTTTCACGGCGTTGAAGAGACAATCCCACTTGCCGCCGTTGGAAAGTTTGGGCTTGGGGTTTCCTTTGTCGGATATGCGATAGATGACGTGCAAAATTTTTTTGTTCATTTCAATCTCCAAAATATTTTTCAGGCTCGCGCAGGAAGTGCGGATATTTTTTCAAGAACTCTTCCAGATGAGGCAGCCGAATTTTTTTTGCGTCGTAAGAAAAAAATTTTCCCGTATAACTTTGAGGACGCCCGAAAATGTCCGTGCCGAGAGCCAAAGATTTTTCGATGTGTTTTCTGTCGAGAATTTTTCCGCCCGCCCGAACGACAAACTCGTTGCCTTCCACAATCGAAGTCATCTTGTCTATCACGCGGTCGACGCCGCCCATGTAAGAGAAATGCCAGCCGCCCTCCGCAACGCGCGGAAGATCGTTTCTTAAATCGCGCAACGCTTGAGGCGTCGTCAAATTTTTTCTTTTGGTTAAAACCGTGCCGTGCCAAGGAGCAGGACTTATCCAATCGAAAAAATAATAAAAAAGTTTTTGGCTCATGGCCAGCGGATTTTTTTCCAAAGGGTCGGCGAGCTGACCTTCTCGAACGGCACGCAAAACATCGGGCGCGGGGATCTCGTCGACGTCGGAAATCAAAATCAAATCGTCGGGCGCGGCGTCAAAAATCCCGTAAGCAATCGCGTCGCGCTGAGCGTTCTCAATCGACCAATCGCCCGCGCCTTTGAAATCAACCGTCATCTCAACGGGCAAATGTCTTATCTTCGGCCAAAAATTTTTGAACTCGTCTTGCCGCTCCCAAAAATAAAACGGTTTGGGTTTGTCGGCATGAGTTTTGTCCGCCTCGACGAGCACGAAAAAATCCACAACGTCCCACAAAGCTTTCAGGCGCAACTCCAAAAGTTCAAACTCGTTGTAAAAGGTGAAGCAGTCGTAAACCTTCAAAAAAATCACCGCCAAAAAAAATCGGAGACGAGGGACAGTAAACTTCCCTCACCCCCGAAAAATTTTTTAGTAATTTCTGATGATCAAATACATTTCCCATTCAATCGGCGCGTCGAAAGAATTTGCCGAGCCTTTTTTGCCGTCGGAGTTGGTGAACACGACGTCTTCGGTGCCTTCGTCAATCGCGTAAAATTTGTAGTCGATAAAATTTTCGTCGCCGAAGCGGTCGACGGTTTTCATCGTGGCGGAAAGGATGACCATGCGCTCTTCGTAATCGCGGCGAACAGTTTCCGTCAAAACGTAGCACTTGTAATCGGTGAGCGGCGCGTTGCCGATAAAAATTTCTTCAGCCTCAACCTTGACGCCCGAAAAAATTATCAGCCCGAAGAGAGCCGCCAGAAAAAATTTTTTCATCACGACGAGAGCCTCACATCGTCAGCCGCTGCAACATTTCCTGGTAAGCTTCTTTGACGCCGCCCAGGTCTTGGCGGAAACGATCCTTGTCAAGTTTTTCGTGCGTGACGGTGTCCCAGAAGCGGCAGTTGTCGGGAGAAATTTCGTCGGCCAAAAGAACTTCGCCGTCGAAACGTCCGAACTCCAGCTTGAAATCAATCAAGTCGACGTTTTTGGCCAGGAGCAGTTCGCGCAAAATTTTGTTGACGGAAAGCGCGACGTGTTCCATTTGATTGAGCTCGTCGATTTTGGCCAGGTCGAGAGCCATGATGTGCCAGCGATTGAGCATGGGGTCGCCAAGTTCGTCGCTCTTGTAATAATATTCGACGACGGGAACGGTCAGCGGCGTGCCTTCCTCCAGGCCGAGACGTTTGACCAGAGAGCCGGCCACGATGTTGCGCACGACGACTTCCAACTTAATCATGTCGAGTTTTTTTACGAGCATTTCGCGTTCGCCGACCTTTTCGACGAAATGACTTTTGACGCCGCGATCTTTGAGCTGCTTGAAGAAAAATTCGCTCAGCTTGTTGTTAATGATGCCTTTGCCTTCGATGACGCCGTGTTTTTCGCCGTTGAGCGCAGTGGCGTCGTCCTTGAAGTAAACGAGCAGCTCGTTGGGGTTGTCGGTTTCGAAAACGGTTTTCGCTTTGCCCTCGTAAAGAAGATTGCCTTTGATCATCTTAAAACCTCCCAAACTTCATAGCACCAACGTTTCCAAATCGTCGGGCACAAAAATTTTACCGCTGAAATATTTTTGCCCTTCCGCCCGATAAAGTTTTTTTCGCGCGGAAAGATTTTTGTCTTCGGTGTGATAGAGCAAAAGATTTTTGACGTGAAGTTTTTCCGCCAGCTCACAGGCGTCCTTCACCGTCGAATGATTTTTTCCGTAAGGATCAAAAATTTCAGCCTGCGAATAAAGACAAAAGGCCTCGTGCAAAAGCCACTCGGAATTTTTGGCGAAAAATTTTCCGGAATCGTTGCAGGGCTCGTCGCCGCAGCAAGTCAATTTTTTTCCGCCGCCGATATCCATTGAAAAACCGAATTGCTTTGTTTTGGTCGAGTGAATGTCAAAAAAAGTTGTCGGCCGCCCGATGACGTTTAAAGTTTCGCCGTCGGCCACGGGAACGAGATGAAGTCTTTGGCCGATAAAATTTGTCTCTTTCGGCTGAAGAAGTTTTTTGGCCACGTCTTCCAGGAGATTCAAAACTTCGGCGTGCCCGAAAATTTTTGCCTCGCCGTCATATTCGCGCTGATTCATGTATTGGCAAATCATGCGCACGAGCCACAAGATCCCGGTGAAATGATCGATGTGTTTGTGCGTCAAAAAAATTTCGCGCATGTCCTTCCAATCAAAGCCCGCGTGTTTGAGCTGACGCAGAAGACCGGAGCCGCCGCCGCCGTCCACCAAAAAATTTTTTCGCCGTCGCCAATCACGAAGCAAGTGTTGTAGCATTCGGTGACAAGCGCGTTGCCCGTGCCGAGCATCGTAAGTTTCAAAAATTTTCTCTCCTTAAAGTCCGAAGCGGGCAAAAATCATGTCGACGTGGCGCAAGAAGAATTTATAATCGAAGCAGGCGGAAATTTCCTCCGCGCTCAAAAATTTTGTGATGTCGGGGTCGCGCTTGACGTTCGTTTGAAAATCTTCGCCGTCGAGCCAGCGTTTCATTGCGTTGCGTTGCACCCACTTGTAAGCGTCTTCGCGAAGAACACCGCGCCCGACGATTTCGAGCATGAGCCGCTGACTGTAAATCAAACCGCCCGTGCGATTCATATTATGCAACATTGCTTCGGGATAAACAAGAAGTTTGTCGACGATGCCGGTAATTTTTCTCGTGCAGTAGTCGACGTTGATTGTGGAGTCGGGCAAGATGACGCGCTCAACCGAGCTGTGAGAGATGTCGCGTTCGTGCCAAAGGGTCATGTCTTCCAGCGCGGCGATTGCGTTTCCTCTGACGAGACGAGCCATCCCCGCGACGCGCTCGCAATTAATCGGATTTCTTTTGTGCGGCATGGCGGAGGAGCCTTTTTGTCCCGGCGAAAAAAATTCTTCGGCCTCGCGGATGTCCGTGCGTTGAAGGTTTCGGATTTCCGTCGCGATTTTTTCCAGCGTGCCGGCGACCAAAGCCAAAGTCGTCATGTATTCGGCGTGGCGGTCGCGCTGAATGACCTGCGTGGCCAGTCGCACGGGCGTCAGCTCCAACTTTTTGCAGACGAGCTCCTCAATCTTCGGGTCGATGTTTGAATAAGTTCCGACCGCGCCCGAAAGTTTCCCGACGCTCACAATTTTTTTTGCGTGCTCGACGCGCTCGATGTCCCGTTCGATTTCCGCGCTCCAAAGCAAAAGTTTCAGCCCGAAAGTCATAGGCTCGGCGTGAATTCCGTGCGTGCGCCCGATGCAAGCCGTGTGTTTGAATTCGACTGCGCGGCGACGTAAAACTTCGCGGAAATTTTTCAAATCGTCGAGAATAATTTCCGCCGAACGTTTCATCATCAAACAAATCGCCGTGTCCTTCACGTCGCTGGAAGTCAAACCCTTGTGGATATATTTTGAGTCCTCGCCGACGTATTCGCCGACGCAAGTGAGGAAAGCGATGATGTCGTGGTGCGTGACGCTTTCGATTTCGTGAATGCGTTCGAGATTGAAATTTGCTTTGGCTCGAATATTTTTTGCGACTTCAACAGGAATTTCTCCAAGCTCGGCCATGGCGTCGCACGCGGCAAGTTCAACGTCGAGGATCGTCCGCCATTCGTTTTCAATCGACCAAAGTTTTCCCATCTCCGGCAAAGTGTAACGTTCAATCATAAAAATTTCTCCCGTGTGTGATAATATTTTTTCAATAGTAATTCGCGGCTCTTTTGCTGTCAAGAAAAAGTTTCGGCAAGGGCAGGGAAAAACGGCGGCTTATCGAAAAGAAATTTTTGAGGTGTTGAACTTGGCACTTGAGATTGAGAGAAAATTTTTGGTCGACAAACGAAAACTTTACAAGCTGAACTTTTTCAGCGAAGAAAAAATTTCGCAGGGATATCTTTCGCGGCGGCCGACCGTTCGTGTGCGGCTGACTGACACGCGCGCCTTCTTGACGGTGAAATCTTCCACGAAAGGAATTACCCGCCAAGAATTTGAATATGAGATCCCGACTGCCGACGCCGAAGAACTTTTGAAATTGTGCGGGCGAAAAGTTTTGAAAAAATATCGGCGCAAGGTTGAATACGGCGGGCACGTCTGGGAGCTTGATTTTTTTATGGGACGACACGCGGGCTTGATTGTGGCGGAGGTTGAATTGCCTTCGCCCGACGAGCCGCTCGCTTTGCCCGATTGGGTCACGCGGGAAGTTTCGGGCGACGCGCGCTACTTCAACGCCAATTTGGTCAGAGACGATTTGGAGAGTCCGCGGCGAAAAGTTTAGTTTGGCCGGAGAGGTGTGGCATTTGGTTTCGGAGTGGGAATTATTTTTTCGATTGGCACTGGCTTGCGTGTTGGGCGGAATCATCGGCTACGAACGTCAAAGCCGGCGGAAGACTGCGGGCTTGCGCACGAACGTTTTGGTTTGCTTGGGCTCGTGCTTGATTATGGTTTTGAGCGAGGCACTTTATTTCAACGTCGAAGGTCGCACGAACGCAGACCCGGCACGTTTGGCGGCGCAAGTCGTGAGCGGCATCGGTTTCCTCGGCGCGGGCGCAATCATGAAAGAAGGCTTGACCGTCACGGGCTTGACGACGGCCGCTTGTCTTTGGGTCGTGTCCGGCGTGGGCTTGGCTGTCGGCGCGGGCTATTATTCGGGCGCGTTGTTCACCACGGCTTTGATCTTCGCGACGCTCGGAACTTTGTCGAGGATTGACGAATGGGTCATGCACGAAAAAAATTTGCTCATCACAATCCACACGAAGGACAAGCCCGGTCAGCTCATGAACATCAGCTCGTGCATCGACGATCTTCAACTTAAAATTCGCGACGTAAAAGTCAAAGCGAACGACGACACGACCGACACGATGTTTATCGAGATGGAAGTTTACAATCGCCGCGCCCTGAAAAATGTTATCGTCGTGGACGCGGTTAAACGGATTGACGGCGTGATAAGCGTCGACGTCAGCTAAAATTTTCGAGGAGGTTTTCAAATGAATTACGATATTATCGATACGATTGTTCGGACGGCGATTGACGCCATGCGCAACGCTTACGTCGAGCACGGCTCCTTGGCAACGGGCGCGTGTCTTCTTGCCGCGGACGGAACTCTTTACAGCGGCTGCGCGATTGACAGCGTGGTGCCCGAATACAAATTGCCCGCGGAAGTCGTCGTCATGGCCAAGGCGATTTCCGAAGGCAAGCGCGAGTTCGACGCAATTTCTGTCGTGGCGGATATCGACGGAACTTATATGCCCGACGAACTCAGCTACAAATTTTTGCTCGAATTCAACGTCCAAGAAATTATTTTGGCGGACATGAAAGGCAACACGAAAGTTTCCAAGCTCGAAGACTTCACGCCCTACAAAGCCCGCCGCAAATAAAAAATTTTTTGCAATAAAAAAGCTCCCTCGCGCCCGTCGGTGTGAAGGAGTTTTTTTGATTTTCATTTGTCGTGGGAAAAATACATCTTGCGCGGGACGATCATTCCCAGCTCGTCTTCGGCGATTTGCTTTATCCTTTGCGGCGATTTGAGCTGCGCGATTTCCACGCGGAGCCGTTCGTTTTCCAGTTCGAGTTGTTGCGCCTGATTTTGCGTCGCGACCAGAGCATAGCCTCGGCTCGCGCTGATTCCGCTGCGAATGACGACCGCCATCGCCAAAACCGCGAAGACGACGAAGAACACTCGGCAACGAGATCGCAACAGATGATTGAGACGCGGCCGGCCTTTTATCAGCGTCAGCTCCGCTTCCTTCGCGACGACTTCACGTTGAGCTGACGGTTTGGCTTTAGGTTTTATTTTCACAGAACTCCTCCTTTGATTCACGTTGGAAACTTTTATCGGACTCACGCCCGCCAATTTTTTCGGCGACGCGCAGTTTGGCTGACTTTGCGCGGCTGTTGAAATTTATTTCGTTCGGCGTGGGAATTTTCGCCTTGCCGAGGATTTTTATTTCGGGCTTGTGGTTGCACACGCACACGGGAAAATTTTTCGGGCAGATGCAACCTTGGGCGAGAGTTCTAAAAGTTTCTTTGACGATTCGATCTTCCAGCGAATGAAAAGTTATGATCGCGAGTCTTCCGCCGGGCTTGAGCCGTTCGACGGATTTTTTTATCGCGCCTTCCAAAATTTCCAGTTCGCCGTTAACTTCAATCCTTATCGCCTGGAAAATTCTTTTGGCGGGGTGGCCGCCGTGTTTTGTTCGCGGGACGTTCTGTTCGATGAGCCGGACGAGTTCGCCGGTCGTTTCAATCGGAGAAATTTTTCTCGCGCGACAGATTGCGGCGGCGATTCGTTTGGAAAATTTTTCTTCGCCGAAGTCGCGGAAAATTTTTATCAAATTATTTTCGTCGTAACGATTGATGACGTCGTGCGCCGAAAAATTTTTTCGTCTGTCCATGCGCATATCCAGCGGCGAATCTTTCGTGTAGGAGAAGCCGCGCTCGGCCGTGTCAATCTGATGAGATGAAACGCCCAGGTCGAAGAGCGCGCCGTCGATTTTTTTTACGCCGAGGTCGTCGAGAATTTTTTCGAGCCGACAAAAATTTTCGCGGAAGATTTTCACGTTGCAGGTCGCGTCGGACAAATTTTTTTTTGCGGCTTGAATCGCTTCGTCATCTTGGTCGAGCCCGATGATCATTCCGCGCGCGTCGAGAAGATTTGCAACGGATTTTGCGTGGCCGCCGCCGCCCAACGTGCAATCGAGATAAATTCCGTTCGGCTTGACGTTCAGCGCGTCCAAAACTTCGTCGAGCATAACGCTTTTGTGCTCAAAGTTCAACGTCCCCTGCTCCTTAAAATCTTTTTGGCTTACTTCGCCCTGCGAGAAAAATTTCCTTTAGCTTCGGCAAAAAAATTTTTTCAGCGTAAATTCATTGACGCAAATTTTTTCGGTGATATAATTTTGCGCAACTCAAAGGAGGAATTTTTTATGAAGATTACAAAAGAGATGAACATAACTGAGGTCGTGCGCCGCTACCCCGACACGATGATGGTTTTCATGTACGCGGGCATGGGTTGCTTCGGCTGCCACGCCGCACAATTTGAAAGCATTGAGGAGGGCGCACTCGTCCACGGAATCGACGCCGACAAACTCGTCGAGGCTCTCAACGAAATTGCGGAGGCTTCCGACGAGGCCGACGAAGAACTTGCCGGCGTCGCGGCGAAATAATTTATTCGCGCCAAGAAATTTTTTCAAAGTTGAGCTTGTCGAGTTCGCGAGCTTTCGGAGCTTTGAGCGGATATCCCAAAGACAAAATCGCCTGGCACGCAAAATCTTCCGGGAAATTTAAAAGCCCGCGCAAAAAATTTTCGCTCGACGAATCATCTTCGGCCTCGCGGTTCCGAACTTGAATCCAACAATTTCCAATTCCCAAAGACGCCGCCAAAAGTTCCATGCTCATCATCGCCACGCAAGAATCTTCGACGAACGTGTCGGATTTATTTTTGTCGGCAATGACGACGACAGCGGCCGCCGCGCCTTCCAACATTTTGGCGACACCTTTCCTGCAGTGCGACATTTTTTCGAGGAGCTCACGGTTTTTCACGACGATAAATTCGCAAGGATATTTCGAGTGGCCGCTGGGCGCAAGCAACGCCGCACTCAAAATTTTTTTCAGCTGCTCGTCGGAAATTTTTTCTTCGGTGTAACGGCGAACACTGCGGCGCGCGCGCATGACTTCCAACATTTCCATTTCGACACGACCTTTCTTGAACAAAAAAAATCGGAGACCGCCAAAGCCTCCGATTTTTTTTTGAGCCGGCGGCTCGTTACTTTTTCGCGGCGAGGGAATCAGATACGCTTTGAACTTCTTTTGCTTTGAGAACGTTTTTGGGAATGTCAAATTTTTTCCTGACGTTGGGGTCGACCGGATAAGTCGTGTACGCGCGAATCTCGCTGTAATATGCAACCGTTTCGAGCAGCTGAGAAAATTCGTCCGGCAACTGTTGGGTCGGGTCGTTGAGGACGGCGCGTGCCAGCTCCTGAATTATTCCCGAAAGATGATATTGCATGGTAACCGTGTGCCAGTCGCGCTTGTCAATCGTCCACATGTACCAGACGTTCGCTTTGCGCAGCGCGGTGTCGAAATAATTCATGACGGATTCTTGAATCGGGTCGGCCGTCACGTTGGGGTCAGCCTCGGATTTTGTTTTGAGAGAATCGGCCATGCGGTTTCCGTCGAGCGTGACGAGCATGATGCGGCGGTTTTCGTTTTCCTGCAAAATTTGAACGTCCTTTGTGTCGGCGATAATCTCTTCAATTTCTTCGGGCGTAGGGGAGGCCAGCATGTCCGTGACATTTGCAGCGACGATCGGCGCGGTGACTTTTTCCCATTGCTTTTCGGCCTTGAAGTAGAGAATCATATTGTTGCCGTTTTGCGTCAGGTAAAAAGGAATTGTTTTTTCGGTCGTGGAGCCGTCGTCGTTTACAATCCAAAAAGTGAAGTCGCCCGTCGATTTAAAAATATTTTTTTCAACGGAGCAGAGGATATCCAATTCCGCTTGAACGTAAGGCGACGCGAACAAAATATCTTGGCGGAAAAATTTCTCGGCATCGGCAGAGTAAGAGCTCAACGCCTCGCGATAAGCTTTAATGCCTTCGGAGTTGGGATTGTCCGCCGCAAAAGTTTTCACGGGGAAAATCACGGCGCAAAGCACGAGCAAGGCCGCGCATAAGCCAAAAATTTTTTTCACAAAAAACCCTCCTTAAATGTCAGCGAATTTTTTTGTTGAAGTCTTCGAAGAACGAATTGGCGATTCTGCCGAACATGCCCTGCTGAGCGTTGTAATCGTTGCGGTCGCGTTCGTCTTTGCGGGCGAAGATCAAATTGTGGTTGCGAGCCTCGAAAACTTTCATGCTCACTTGAACGGTGGAAACGTCCACTCTGCGCGGCGGATAATTCACGGGCACCTGGATATAGCGGGTCTCCTCGTAGCGGCGGCCGTGGTGATCGTAGCGCGTGTAAGTTTCTTTCTTCGTCTCCCAAACGGTTCGCGCCGGCTCGATGTAGTAATTATTTTCCCAGGCGTCAACGTTTGCGAAAACTCCGACGTCGGCGATGCGATAGGCGTTCTCCTCCAGGATTTTGCGCGCGCGTTGCGGTTCGGAATAGGCCATCCTTTCCAAATCCATGTTGAGGTCATAGCCGAGTCGACGACGGGCTTCGGCTTCGGTTAGAACGTTGCAGCGGAGATTTTTTTTTGCGTTTTCGATGAACGTGTCCTGCATGCTGCGCAAGGCAATGTCCCCGCCGTAATCAGCGTTGCGGCCGGCCGTCAAATCAAAGATAATTACGGTTCGAATGTTGCGGAAGTAAAAATTCCTGTCGAACCAATCTGTTTTTTCTGCGGAAACGTTTTGCGGCAAAGTCATCATCGCCAGCAAAAGAATCACGCCGAAAACTTTTTTGATGAACATAAATTCACCTCCAAAAAATTATTTTGTATAGCCGACACTCTGCGCGAGGATGATATTTTTTCCTTCGGCGAGCTTGGCGGCTTCTCTGAACTTTTCACGATCGACAGAACCGCGAACACAATTTCCCAGGCCTTCGGTTTCGGCGGCCAGCGCAACGTTTTGAATCATCGCGCCGACCAAAACATTTGCGAAGGAAACTTGAGCGTCGCGCGTCGCCTTCCGCTTGGCTGTCCTCCAAACTTCGGGCGTCTCGACGTAAACGAGATTGAGCGCGGCCTTGCTTGCGAATTTTTGACCGGTCGTGGTGGTGGAGCGGAAGTCGCCCTCGGCAATCAGATTGAGCCGATGATTTTTGACGTCGTAAAGAAAAATTCCTTCCTTGGTTACGGCGTAAACTTCAACGGAATAAACTCCCAGCGCGGCGGGAATCGTGCGTTTGCCGTCGTCGCGATTGATTCCGTCGGCCGCCCAAAGAATTTTTGACAGCTGCGCGGGCGACAAATTTTTATCGACGAAATTTCTGGAGGACTTCCTTTGAGCGAGCGCGTCCATGACGGAAAGTTTGTCGTTGGTTGTCGGCGGCGGCAAAATCATATCGCCCGCGGCAAAAGTCGTCGTCGACACGAAGCAGGCCGTCGCCAATGCCAATAAAAATTTTTTCACGTTAATTCCTCCCCAGAATGTAATATCCTCCGGCTTCAAGGAATTTGCAATACTCGTCGACGGCGATGACAAAATTTGTGAAGCCGCCCTTGTAACCCGCCGCCAAAAGTTTTTTCGTGTCGGCTTCGGTGAAGCTCTGATATTTTCCGCGCAGTTCGTCGGGGAAATCGCAATAGGTCGTTCTCATCTTCGAGTGCATGGATTCGATCATGGCTTTGGCCGCGTCGTTGAAGGTGTGGGCGTGACCCGTGCCGCAATTGTAAATTCCGTTGGCGACAGGATTTTCAAAGCACCAAAGATTTATTTTGGCCACGTCTTTAACGTAGATGAAGTCGCGTTTCTGTTCGCCGTCACGATAGCCGTCCGTGCCTTTGAAAAGTCTGGGGCCGCCGCCGAGTTTCATTCGCTTGTAAATTTGATAGAAAATCGAGGCCATTTTTCCCTTGTGGCTTTCCTGTTGACCGAAGACGTTAAAATATCTGAGGCCGATGATTTTGCTGTCAACTTTGCCGAGAAATTGTCGGACGTAGCGGTCGAACAAAAGTTTGGAAAAAGCGTAGGGATTTATCGGAGCCTCGCAAGCTTCTTCCTCGCGAAAACCTTTTTTGCCCAAGCCGTAGACCGACGCGCTGGACGCGTAGATGAACGGAATTTTTTTCCTGATGCAGAGCTTGAAAATTTCTTTGGAGTAATCGTAGTTGCTCCTCATCATAAAGTTCACGTCGTATTCCATTGTGTCGGAGCACGCGCCCTGATGAAAGATCGCCTCGACGTTTTGAGCCGCGCCGTCCAAATTTTTTATGAAGTCGTCTTTGTGGCGATAGTCGATGAAGCGCAGGCCGATTAAATTTTTGTATTTGTCGCCGCCGCCCAAATCGTCGACGATCAAAATGTCAGTGCGCCCGCGTTCGTTCAAAGCTCGGACGATGTTGCTGCCGATGAAGCCCGCGCCGCCCGTCACGATGATCATAACCTCAGCTCCTTAATCGATGTCTTCTTTGACGTGTTTGATAAATTTTTCGCCGATTCTTTCGCGGCATTTTTCGACGACGGGTTTCAAAAGTTTCAAAGCCTCGTCGTGATTTTTTCCCGCGGCCGTCACTCGAACTTCGCAACCGTCTTCTTTTGCATAAGTCGCAACCGTCGGATTAACTCCATCCAAAAGTTCGGCCAGGCGATCGGCAACGGGCGATTCACCGACGACAGAAATCGGCGCGTCAAATTTGCTCAAGCATTTGATGATGATCGAGACCAAAACTTTGTCGCTCTTTTTGTTGAGATAAAGCTCGCAACATTCTTCGAACATCGGCTGCATTTCGTGCGGCGGGCCGGGCAAGAGGATACAAATTTTTCCGTCGCGCTCCATGACGCAACCGGGAGCCGTGCCGTGATGATTGTAAAGGATCAGCGAATCGGCCGGAACGACAGCCTGCTTTTTCATTCCGTCAGAAAGTTTTCCGAAGCCGCGAGCCTTTGCTCTCTCCTCCAAAAAATTTAAAACTTTCTCGTCGACGACGGGAGCCTTGCCGAAATATTCCATGAGCATTTCTTTTGTCAAGTCGTCTTTGGTGGGGCCGAGCCCGCCCGTCATAATCACGGCGTCCGCTCTTGAGTAGGCCACGTCCAGAGCAGATTTGATTCGCGCGGGGTTGTCGCCCACCACCGTTTGAAAGTGACAGTCCAAGCCCAGATGCGCCAGCTTCTTTGCCAAAAATTGTGCGTTCGTGTTGACGATGTTGCCCATCAAAATTTCGGTGCCGACGCTGATAATTTCCACGACCATTTAATCACCGCCGAAAAAATTTTTCATAACTATAGCAGTTGAGGCTCAAAAAGTAAATAGGGTGTGTTCACACTATTGAATTAAGGAAAATTAACGAGTAAAATAAAATTAT